>DHKE01000095.1:0-4330 GCA_002404675.1 Porphyromonadaceae bacterium UBA4702
TCGGATTTTTTGCCTATCTTTGCAGCCAAATAGTTGATTGATATGCTTAACCGTATTGCTCAAAGGTTTTTCCTGGCTGCCCTGTTGGCCGGTTCACTGGCCCTGACGGCTCAAAACGTCAATTTGCCGACGATCAAAGTGCAGGGCAAGGAGTACTATTATTACAAAGTGCAGGGTGGTGATTCCCCTTACGGAATTTGCAAGAAATTCGGGTGGGACGAGCAGACACTGCGTGAGTGTAATTCAAACTTCGCAACCAAGGTCAAGAAAGGCCAGACCATATATTATCCCGCCTCGCCTGACTATACACCCTCTGTCCCCGACAAGAAGGTGGCAGTGGCGTTCCCGGAGGCTGTGACACACACAGTCGCACGCGGAGAGACGGTATACTCGATAGCCTCGCTTTACGGCGTGCCAGTGGCGGTGATATATGCCAACAACCCCGACTCGCGCCATTCACTCAAGGTCGGCGAGAAACTCGTCATAGTGCAGCAGGAATACATCAACGGCACAACAACCGAGCCGTTCTTTTATACAGTGCGCAAAGGCGATACACTCTATGGACTTGCTGAAAAATACAACGCAAGCGTGGAGTCGCTGATGTCCGAGAACCCTGGCATTTCAGAGCGCAACTTCAAGACCGGCACAACCATACGCATAGTGCCTAACAGCCGCAAGACTGTCATTGTCAGCGAAACGAAACAGGCCAATACCGTAGTAGGCTTCTCACAGTACAAGGTGCAGAAAAATGACACATGGGAAAGCATTGCGCAGTCAGCCGGCGTGAGCCGCGATGACCTCGTTTCCGCAAACCCCTCAGAACGTTTGCCTAAGAAAGGGGGCTGGGTTGTCGTTCCGAAAATGGAGATGAAAGACCGCGAAACCCTGGTGGAAATTCCGGCAGAGGCCGAAGCAACGATTGATGACCGAGACAGCATCTATAACGACGTGCACCACATAGATGCCGCCGAAAACAAGGTGGATGTAGCCGTCGTTCTCGATGACCCTGCTTCGAAAAGCAACATCGATTTCATACGCGGCTTCATCATGGGCGTTGACGACCTGAAAAATTCAGGTTGCAAAATCAACCTGAACGTGATAGACGCGGCCAAGGAGAACGACACGCAGGACGATTTCAACACGCTCAAATCCGCAAACCTGATTATCGGTGTCTACGAAAACGATTTCCCTGCCGAACTGGCGAATATCGGGAACGAGAACGGCGTTGAGGTGGTGAATGTCTTTGATACTAAAAGCGACCTGTACCAGACCAATCCCTCAATGGTTCAGCTGTTGCAGCCGATTGAGTATTTCAACGACTTGTCTGCAAGCTACATATATGACCTCGACAACAATGCGCAGCTCATTTTGCTCGGCGATGATGACAAGGGGGACAAGTTCGCTGAAGCATTGACTCAAAAGTATTCCCCCGATGTCACGTCACGCCTGTCCGCTGAAGAATTCGCAGCCTATCCGTTCTCGCCCTACGAGAAGTATGTGGTTTATTGCTTTCAGCTGAAAAAGGACGACATTGAGGCCGCGCTTGATGCAATAATCGGTGCGCAGAACAATGGGATAGACATCCTCCCCGTCGGGAGGGCACAGTGGGTGGCTTTCGCTCCTGGTTTGTCCGAAAAGTTCGGACAAGCACAAGTGATAGTGCCGTCACGATTTTATGCCAATCATTTTTTGAGCGAGCAGAAACAGTTCAACGAGAATTTCCATGCCCACTACAACCGCAATCCGTACAACTCGTTCCCACAGTACGCTATGTTGGGGTATGACGTGGCACGGTATTTCATATCGACAACTGCCGACAACCATGGCGACTATAACCGCGAAATCAAATACCGCAGCGGCATCCAGAATGACATTGAGATACGCCGGCTGAACAACTGGAGCGGATTTATCAATGTCAACGGCTACATACTCAAGTACCTGCCGGCTGATGCGGTAAGCAAAATCGAGATACAGTGATGAGCAAGAGCCTGTTGAAACGTGTTGGCATCGCAGCGGCTGCAGCATTGGCGGCTGTGCCAGTGTGCGCACAGACGCACTATAAGGCGAACATCGCTGTCGGCGCGAAAGCCGGTGTCGATATGTCGCGAATGTTCTTCAACCCATCGGTCAACCAGAAGATGCCGCTCGGCATAACAGCCGGTTTGACATTCCGATACATCGAGGAGAACCATTTCGGCATCATCGGCGAGCTCAATTTCACGCAACGCGGCTGGGAAGAGAGCTTCGACACTCCGCAATACAGCTATCGCCGCACGCTCAACTACTTGCAGATACCGGTATTGGCGCACATCTATTTCGGGCGGCGCGGACGGTTCTTCTTCAATGCCGGCCCTGAAATCGGCTTCATGATAGGGGAGTCCACGAGCGCGAACTTTGACCCTGCCGAAATGGAGACTTTGCCTGATTTCCCGAACACCAACCGCACCAACACGCAGATGACCATGAAGGTCCAGAACAAGGTGGACTACGGCATCTCTGCCGGCATCGGGGGCGAGTTCAACGTGACAGACAAACACGCCATTTCAATTGAGGCACGCTTCTATTACGGTCTCGGCAACATCTTCAAGTCGCGGCGCATCGATACATTCAACGCCTCCAACAGCATGTCCGTATCGATGACTGTCGGCTACAACTTCCGGATAAAATAACTTGGAGGCGCGTCTCAATACTTGGAGGCGCGGCGGTAGAGGACTATGCCGATGATGAGGTAGACCACATTCGGGATCTCCATGGCGATGAACGGCGATGTCAGTCCAGAAATGGCAAACGAACTTGTCACTGTTGAGAAGAGTATGTAACTGAAACTCAATGCAAGTCCGATGCCGATATTAAGCCCCATGCCTCCCTTTGACTTGCGCGACGACAGCGACATGCCGATAAGTGTGAGGATGAACGCTGCCGCAGTCGAGGCGTAGCGCTTTTCCTTCTCGATCTCGAAAGCCTCGATGTTGGCGACACCGCGCATACGCTGTTTTTCAACATACTCCGTTATCTGCGGTGTGGTGAGCATCTCCTGATCGTTGGACGCTATGAGGAAATCCTTCGGCTCGATAGTTATCACAGTGTCGAGCGACGAGCCTTTGCGGATTATCTCCTTTGTCCCCTTGAAGTCGCGTATCATGTAGTCATGCGCAGTCCAACGGTATGTCTTCAGCGAGTCGTATGTTATGCTCTTGGCTGTCATGCGCGACACCAATGCTTTCCCCTCGAAGCGGTCGAGCGAGAACCCGTATCCGGTTTTCAGCGTGTTGTCATAGCGGCTCATGAATGCTATCACGCCCGGCTTGACCTGCAGCTGGATATTGACGCCATAGTCCACGCGCTTGTTCTTCACATACTTGTTGGTATAGGCTATTCGCTTGACGTTGGTCGGCGGTATGAGGTAGTTGCTGAATACGAATGTCATCGCCGCGATGAAGGTCGCGCCCACCATATACGGCCACAGCAGACGGCGGAAACTGACGCCGCTTGCCAGTATGGCGGTAATCTCAGAGTTGCCGGCCATTTTTGAGGTGAAGAATATCACCGATATGAACACGAACAACGGCGACAGCTGGTTGGCGAAGTAGGGGAGGAATGACATGAAATAGTCAAATAGCGTCTCACGCAATGGAGCTGTCAGGAACGCATCTAGCTTCTCGGTGACATCAAACATCGAAATGACGGCAAGCATCAGCACGATGACCATGAAATATGTGCCGAGAAACTTTTTCAGTATGTATATGTCCAGCCTGCGCAGCTTCGGCAGCGGCAATTTGCATATTATCCGCCATATCGCCGCGAGTATGCGCATCGCCGCATTTTTCTTCTTGGGCTTCTCTGGGTTTGTTTGCCCTTCGGCCTCGCCAATCTCGCCGAAGGTTTCGCTGCCCGCATTTTCATCTTGCTGCAAAGACATTTCACACTCCTCCGCTACAGTGTCATTGTCTTGAAACAGCGGCTGCATCTCCTCGGCAGTGACGATATGCTCGTCGCTGTGGCTGGGTGCTGCTTGCTTCTTGCCTCGCTGGAATATGCGTCTGAAAATGCTCATGTTTGCAAATAATCAGTATTGTTACAACCGGTGTGTGACACGCTCAGCCATTGGCCTCTTCCATGAGGCGAATGTGCCGGCGACTATCTGTTTGCGAGCCTCCGTGACGAGCCACAGGTAGAAAGCAAGGTTGTGAACCGACGCTATCTGCAAGGCAAGCAGCTCATTGCTTACGAACAGGTGGCGGACGTATGCCTTGGAGTATGCAGTGTCTACCCATGCTGTGCCGTCCGGGTCAAGCGGCGAGAAATCGTCAGCCCATTTGCGGTTGCGCAT
>DHKE01000095.1:4427-21871 GCA_002404675.1 Porphyromonadaceae bacterium UBA4702
TTGCGGGTCGGCATCACGCAGTCCATCATGTCAACGCCACGGTCAATGGCTTCAAGTATGTTGGCTGGCGTGCCCACGCCCATCAGGTAGCGCGGACGCTCGGCGGGCAGCTCCTCGTTGACGATTTCAATCATCTCGTACATCTTCTCCGTAGGTTCGCCCACTGCAAGGCCTCCTATGGCATTGCCCTCCGCGCCAAGGTCGGCGACAAACCTGGCGGAATCACGCCGCAAGTCCTCGTAGACGCATCCTTGAACAATGGGGAAGAACGCCTGGCTGTGGCCGTAGAGCGGCTCTGTTGCATGGAAATGCTCCCAGCCGCGCTTCAGCCAACGCTGCGTGAGCCGCAGCGACTTTTCGGCGTATGAATAGTCCGATGTGCCGGGAGGGCACTCGTCCAGCGCCATCATGATGTCAGAGCCGAGTACGCGCTGTATGTCTACCACCTTCTCCGGCGTGAACAGATGCTTGCTGCCGTCGATATGGCTGCGGAAATGCGCTCCTTCCTCCTTCAGCTTGCGCTGGCCTGTAAGCGAGAACACCTGAAAACCGCCGCTGTCAGTGAGGATAGGGCGTTCCCAGCCGATGAACCGGTGCAGGCCGCCGGCTGCGCGGATAATGTCGCACCCGGGCCGCAGGTACAGGTGGTACGTGTTGCCAAGTATGATTTGCGCCTTGATGTCATCGCGCAGCTCCCGCTGGTGGACAGCCTTGACACTGCCGACAGTACCCACAGGCATGAAAATAGGCGTGTTGACAGTGCCGTGATCTGTGGTTATGACCCCGGCACGGGCTGATGTATCGTTGCAGACTGCATCTATTCTGAAATCCATATAACGCGGCCAATTGAAATTGACTGCAAAGATACAAAATCCAGCGTTATTGGCAAAACAATAACGCCACGGCAAATCCGCAGCGTTATTGCATATATCGGGTTTTGTGTTGTTATTTCGCGGAGATCTGGCGGAGGAGTTCGCGTGTCGCTTCGATGAGCTGCGTGTCTACGCCTTCGAGCATCTCCAGTGGCTTGTTGTATACCTCAATGTCGGGGTTGAGCTGCTGGTTCTCCAGAGGCTTGCCGTTCATGTCGAGCGATGTCACCTGCGGGATGCCGAACATGAGCGTCGGGTCTACCTGCGTCTCCCACCATACGGCAGTCATTGTGCCGGGGACGGGTGCGCCTATCAGCTTGCCGAGGCCGAGCGTCTTGTATACGTAGGGTGTGCCATGGGCGTCGCTGTAGTTGCTTTCGTTGACAAGCATGACCGATGGCTTGTTCCACTGCGAGAACGGTTCGCTGCCGATGTAGTTGCCGCGTGGCGAGAAGCGGACATATTCGCGCCCTGAAAGCAGGATTGCGATGTCATTGTGCAGCCAGCCTCCGCCGTTGTAACGTGTGTCAACTATCACTGCCTCACAGTTGCGTTGCAGTCCGAGCAGCTGGTCATAGACGGTGCGGAAGCTGTAGCTGTCCATGCCTTGAACGTGAACGTATGCTACCTTGCCGCCGCTGATAGAGTCGACAACATGGCGGTTGTGTTCCACGAAACGCTGGTAAAGCAGTCCGTTCTGTACTCCGAGAGAAATCGGGCGAACAGTGATTTCCGAAGTCTTGCCGTCGGCATGCTTTACGGAAAGGCGCGTCTTTTTGCCGGTCTTTCCTTCGAGCATCGGATAGTAGTCGGCATCCTTGAGGATAGGCATGCCGTCAATTGCTGTTATAATGTCGCCGGGCTTGACGTTGGCAGCGGCCGTAGCGAGAGGCCCGCGCTTGAGGACTTCCGCCACCTTCAGTCCGTCGCCGTCATAGCGCTCGTCAAAGAATGCTCCGAGCTGTCCGTTGACATGAGCTGAGGTTGCGCCTGCAGGGAAAGAGCGTGCGCCTGTGTGCGAAGCGTTCAGTTCGCCGAGGAGCTCGCTGAGCAGCAATGCGAAATCGCGGTTGTTGGAAATGTAGGGGAGGAACTTGCGGTATTCCCTGCCGTACATGTCCCAGTCAACGCCGTGGAGGTTGACATCATAGAACTTGTCGCGCACCTGGCTGATCACGTGGTCAAAGATGTATGCACGCTCTGCGGAGGGGACACGGGTATAGTCAGCCTCAAACTCGATGGGCTTGACTGTCGGAGTGCCCTCGCCGAGGGTGATGACCTTCATGCCGCTGCCGGAAATCACGTAGAGGTTCTCGCCCTTGGCATCCATTTCAAACCCTCCTTTCACGTCAGCGAGCAGACGGGTTGTCTCCTTTTTGCGCAGGTCGGTCTTCATAAGGTCAAACTTGCCGTCCGAGCCGCGCATTGTGTAATAAAGTTTGTCCGCTTTGGGGCTTATGCAGTAGTCGCCGATAAACCCGGAAACGGGAGTAAGGCGTGAGATGCGGTAGAGGCGGTTGTCGAGGTCCATGGTGATGCCTTTCTTCTTGGCGGCATCCTCCTTGTCCTTTTTCCCCTTCTTGCCTTTCTTGTCTTTTTTGTCCTTGCTTTCCTTGGCAGCTTCTGCCTTTTCATCTTTTTCGGCAAGGGCGACTTCTTCCTCGGTCATGCGGAACTCGTCCCATTTCTCGGCATCGAGCATCATGAGCAGCACGTCATACTGCTCGCCCCAAGAGCCGTGGCTGCGGTATCCGTACTTGCCGGAGAGGTAGGTGATGCCGCCTCCGCCGGCAGCCCAGCGCGGAGCAGCGTCGGAATAGCCGCTTACGGTGAGGTCAACTGGCTCTGACTTGCCGTCGGCAGCCACCATTGCTATGTCCGTATTGTTCCAGCCGCCGATGCCGATGTATGTTATCAGCAGGTACTTGCTGTCGGGGCTCCACTCAAAGGGTATGTCGCCGTCGGTGTAGGAGTAGTTGAATTTCGGGTCAAGCACTGTAATTGCCTTGCCCGAAGCGATGTCAAGCACCTTAAGCGCGGTGCGGTCTTCGAGGAACGCGATTTTCTTGCCGTCGGGGCTGAACACAGGCTGCTGCGCAGCTTTCTTAGCCGGCGATTCGTAAATCATCTTCTCGATGATGCGCGAAGCGTAGGGGAAGCCGTTGAGCGTGTCTGCAGGTTCCATGGAGGCGGTATAGATGCGCCACAGACCATCGCGCTCGCTGTCATAGACAAGTTGCTTGCCGTCGGGCGAGAATGACACGCGACGTTCCTGTCCGGCTGTGTCGGTGATGCGGCGAGTGGTTTTGTACTTGGTGGAAGTGACATATATGTCGCCACGGATCACAAAAGCGACTTGCGAGCCGTCGGGGCTGACAGCCATGGTGCTTGCGCCTGATGATGCGTATGTCTTCACCATGTCCGGGTCATAGTTGTCGGCAACGATTGACACCGCCAGCTTCTCGGGAGCGCGCTCCACAGAGCCGTCAGCAGCCACCCGCATGGTGTATATGCAGCCGTCCTGGCTGAACGCGAGAAGACGGCCGCTTCTGTCAGCCGAAAGGCTGCGCACCGGGTGATGCTTGAACTCTGTCAGCTTGCGCTCCGTGCCGCCGATGCTGCGCAGGTAGACATTGTTGTTGCCGTCGCTGTCGTTCAGGTAATAGAACGAAGTGTCGCCGCCAGCCCAAACCGGGTTCTGGCAAGAGCCGTTGAACGTCGTCAACTGATTGAACTGCTGTCCGTTGGCATCATACATCCACACGTCAGGAGTGCCTGATGAACGCTCGTGCTTGCGCAGCACGTCCTCATAACCTTTGCGGTTCTGGTAGATGATTTTGCCTGAGGCGCGGTCGATGTCAACCATCACCATAGGCATAGACAGGTACAGCTTGGGACGCGAGCCCGCAGTGTCGGCAACTGTATACATCTGCGAGCGGTAAGCTCCGTGGGCGGCCTTCTGCGACGGCATTATCGATGTGCCGTAGAGGATGTGAGTGTCGTCGATGAACGCTTTCGGGGTTTCCGAACTGGCGTTAGAGGTCGTCAGGCGCACAGGCACTCCTCCAGTGGCGTCAACTATGAAAACATCATCTGTCCCCTCGCGGTCGCTGCTGAAAGCAATCCGCTTGCTGTCGGGACTCCATACCGGCGATGAGTCGTATGCCGGACTTGTAGTGATGCGTTTCGCTGCGCCGCCTCCAAACGGTACAGTGTAGATGTCACCCTTGTAGGTGAAAGCGATGGTCGTGCCGTCGGGGCTGACAGCCACGTTGCGCAGCCACAAGGGCGTGTCCTCCGCAAAGCCGGCGGCAACTCCGCTGCCGACTATCACCGCTGAAAACATTAATCGTCTTATATCCATGCGATATTGGTTTATAAAGTATGAGTCATACGAATTATTCTCCGCAAAAGTAATAAAATATTATGGCTGCGACCCTCTTCACGGGGCAAAAAATCTTCCTACCTATGCGTCAAACGCTCTCGACTTTCGCCGGGAGTTGCATATTAGCGCGATTATGCCTAAATTTGCCGCTGACAAAGAACCAATGAACAATACGCATATCATGAACATCAACGTAACAAGCCTGTTTGCATTTGCTCTGGCGGCTGTTTCTCTCGCAGTACTGCCGTCCTGCGGCAACACGCAGGCAGCCAGCGACAAACCGACTGAAACAGTGTCTGACACTGCTCCAAAGGACACCGCAGCTGCCATTGCCGATACCAGCGTAACGGCAGAAGCGAATGACGAAGCCGCCGACGCGAAAGTCGTGGAGGATTTTCTGAACAAGTTGTACAAAAACTATGTGTTCGGCTCTCGTGATTTCGCGAAAGTCAAGTCGCAGTTTGCCGGCAGCATTGTCAAGCGGTTGCGTGCCGAATACGAGTTTGATGGCGGAGGCTATGCCGTATGGCTTTTCCGCACCGCAAATCAGGATGGGGCTTCGGACAAGTCCGAGGTCAAGTCTGTTTCCGCAGAGGGCGACGGCTGGTACACTGTCAGATATTCTGACATGGGCAACGCCGGCTCGACGCGCTTCAAGGTGACTGTCACCGACGGTACGGCATACGTGGAGGATTTCACGCCTGACAAATCTCACCGGTAATTCATATCCTGACAGTCAGATACTGTGGGCAAACAGTTGCTGTTCTCGACATCGGTCGAGCTTGTCAAAGTACCGGCTGACGCGGTGGTTTACATCACCGCGCAGGGCAACTATTCGCTGGTCAAGACGGCCGGCGGCGATGAGTATCTGCTCACCAAGAAACTTGGAGATGTAGAATCTCGGCTCAGCAGCATGACCGACAACAACAGGTGTTCATTCGTGCGCATAGGCAAGAGCCTTATCATAAACTGCAATTTCATTTCATACATCCACACTGCCCAGAAGAAGCTCGTTATGTCAGACTCCAGGACTTTCCGGCATGAATTGTCGGCATCCAGAGAGGCACTGCGGCTTCTGAAAGAGGTGTTAGAAGAGGAGGGAACCATTATATGAGCCATAATGTCAATGACATCAATGATGATGAGATACGCATAATCCGGCCGGGGAACAACCGCCGCCCGTTGCGTGATCGGCAGCCGCCTCGCAGGACACCTGATGACGAGGAGGAGGATGAGAATTTATTTTTTGACCGTGGGCCAAACAAAGACAGGCGTATTCACACTTGCGCCGAGGGTGCGTTCGACGGACAAGCCGGTGAGTGCGCTCCGCCAGATGAGGACAAATCGTTCCAGACCAGCGAAAACATCGAAGAGTGCTATTACAGGGACATTCCGTCTAAACCGAAGCCTCTCAAAGCCATGTCGCAACAGTCATTTGACGAGGACGATGCATCATCCAAGCGACGCTGGCGATCATGCCTTTGGCCGATAGCCATAATTTTGGTGTGCTTAGGATTGATACGGCTTTGTACCGTTTATTATGCGCCGTCACCACGGCAAGAGGCCCATGCCGATGAGGTCGCAAGCGTTAGCGAAACCGGTGACGCTTCGGCGAAATCGTCAGCGACACCTGATGCTCCGGCCAGCAAAGACGGTTATGTAAGCGTGGTTGAGAAAAAGGTCGGCGACTGGTCGTTCAAAATACTGTATCCTCACAATGCCGTGCCGACGTTGGCTGTCGGCAAGAATACTCCGGACGAAGCAGCCTCAGCTGTTCTCATCACCCATGCCGCCGACGTGCGTGCTGACAATGAGCAGATACTCGGCGCTTTTGTGCTGAAAGGAAATCTAATTAGCCGTGGCAAGTCTAAAGGCGGCTACTGCGCCATTATAAACGGACAGATGACCATAGGCATCGCCGATGCCACGCCGCTGCTCGAAACCGCTACGGAGACCGAAGGATACTTCTTCCGCCAGTTCCCCCTCGTCGTGGACGGGCAAGTGGTAGAGAACGCCCCATACCCCAAGGCTGCACACAAGGCTCTTGCCCAGATAGACAATGAAATGGCAGTCGTGATATCCGAAGACAACCTCTCTTTTGACGAGTTCTCGGAGGCTCTGATTAAGCTGGGCGTTGACAATGCAATCCGTATCGTAGGCGGAGAATCATACGTGGCATACCGCACCGCCGACGGCGAAACCGTGACACAAGGACGAAAGGAAAGCCCCTACGAAAACGCCAACTACATAGTGTGGCGATAACCCCGAAAATCGTCATTTCATACATCCAGCGTGCATTTCATACAATGTCGGCAAAATCGCTTGGCAGAGTATGAAATGCACGCTAATTTTGCACTCGGAAAACAGAGACAAAGACTACACGATATATATCACCAGAACAAATTCACGATAACAGCCAAGACAAATTCAAAGCACAACCAGAGCAAGTTCATATCACCTATGACAAGAGAAAACCACACAGGCCACTAAACAAAATAACCGATGAACATCAAGTCTCATTTTACCAAGACCGGGAAGCTCACTTTCATGCTGGTGTGTCAAAATAGGCACACCTCATTTTTATGCGCAGCCAAGTAGGGACACGGCGTGCCGTGTCCGCACTGATAGATTGCAGGAAATCCGGCAAATCTTTCAACGGCTGGCAAGCAAGTCATTGGCAAGGCGGAGCGTTTCCGGCTTGCCAATGTCTATCAGGTCAAGGCCTTCCGCCTTGCAGCACTCGAACTGCGCCGCGCAGCACTCATTCAGGTAGAAGTCCATAACCGGGAAAACGCCGCTGTAGCCGCGCTCTCGCATACGCTCAATCATTTGCGCCGACACGACGTGTATGCCGCTGAACGCCACTTCAGTCATCCGCGCAGCAGGGGAGAACCCTGACGGCCTGTATTCGCCTGTTGACACGTTATGCCAGCCACGCAGCCGTCCACTGGGGTCCGCGACAAGCCGGCGCGACGATTTGCGGTCACTGACAAGCAGTGTCGCCTCAGCCCCCGATGCCTGATGCTGCTCCACGAGCCACCGCAGGTCGGCATTGCATAGTATGTCAACGTTATGCACCAGCACTGGAGCCTCGTTTTCAGCAAACAGCAAGTCTGCCGCATGAAGCAGCCCTCCGCCGGTGTCGAGCAGCAAGTCACTCTCGTCGCTGATGCGTATCCGCACGCCGAAATCGTGCTGCGCCAAATACTCTTTTATCTGGCCGGCGAAGTGATGCACGTTGACTACAACGTCGTCAAATCCCTGCTCCCGCAGACTGCGGATTACGCGCCCAAGCATCGGCTCGCCAGCCACTGGGACGAGAGCCTTCGGGTGTTCGAGCGTCCAGGGCTTTAGCCGTGTGCCGAGACCGGCAGCGAATATCAGAGCCTTCATGCCTTTACCTCCTCTCGTATATCTTGTTCGCGGTGGTTGACGACTACTTTCACGTCCGGGTATTTTGCTGCGATATGCCGTGCAGTGGCATCCGCGCTGTACACCGAGCGATGACGGCCTCCGGTGCAGCCGAACCCGATTTGGAGCGACGTGAATCCGCGTCGCCGGTAACACTCCACTGCCGCATCCGTAAGCTGCCAAGCCGAGGCAAGGAACGGCTGTATCTCGCCTCGCTCCTCGAGGAAGTCGCGGACAGGCTTGTCAAGCCCTGTCAGCGGCTTGTACCGGTCGTACCTGCCGGGGTTGTGCAGGGCCCGGCAGTCAAACATGAACCCTCCGCCGTTGCCGCTGTAGTCTGCCGGGTAGCCGCGCTTGTACGAGAAACTGAACACCTCGACTGTCAAACCGGTCTTGAGGACGCAGCGCACAAAGCGGCTGTCGCCGGCGAGGACTTCGCAAACTCTTTTCAGTTCGGGATATGCGTCAACAGCACCGTTGGCAAGCAGCTCTCGCAAGTTGGCAAGCGCACCCGGTATGCTCTCTATGAAGTGCGCCCGATGCTGCACCAGCCCTCGGAAACCGTATGCCCCAAGCACTTGCAATGTGCGGAACAGGACGAAAAGGGGGACTGCCGCAAGCGCCTCACGAGCGTCTATGCCCCGCAATTTCGCGAACTCGACAGCATATACCGACAGCATACGGTTGCGAAACTCGCTGCAGAACCCCGCCTTGGCTTGCCACAGGAACGACACAGCATCGTACACGCACGGCCCGACACGCCCTCCCTGAAAATCTATCCAATGCGGTTTGCCGGCGCACACCATCACATTGCGGCTCTGGCAGTCGCGGTACATGAACCCTTCGAGGCTTTTGGGGTACGAGACCAATGCTGTTGCCAGTGCCTCGAAGTCATCTTCGAGCCTGTCTTCGTCAAACACTGTCCCCGACGGCTTCAGATACTCGTATTTGAAATAGTTCAAGTCCCACATTGCCTGACGGCGGTCAAACGGTCCGCAGAAGCAGCAGCCACGCCATTCCTCCACAGGCTGTGTCTGCATATGCGCGAGCGACTTCATGCACTCCGCAACCAGCTGCGTCACATCATGCGCCGCTATCAGCGAGAACAGCGACGTGTCGCCCAAATCCTCTTGCAGGTACGCGCCGTCGCCCTCCGCCACGCCATATATCTGCGGCACAGCAAGTCCCTTGCCGGCGAAATAGCGTGCCAGCGAGATGAACGAGCGGTTCTCCGCCACATTGTTGCCGATTACGCCGATAGCGGAGCGTCTGTCAGCAGCAGTCAGCCGGTAATAAATGCGGTCAGACCCTGCGCCAGGCAACCGGACTGCCTCCGCCGCATTGCAGCCTGCCCATTCCTCAGCCAGCGAAGTGAGCATCCCCTTATAATATATGTGAGAGTCGTTTGTCATTTCCGTTGCTACGTTGTTTTGCCATGCAAAATTACTCTATTTGCGCGACTTGCGCCAAAACCGAGCGTTGATTTGTGCCGGACAGGCCGTATATCCCATATTTTTTGTACCTTTGCACCCAGCCAATAATTGATAATCTAATTACATATCACAATGGCAAAGATTGACAGCTTTAATTTCTCAGGTAAAAAGGTAATTGTCCGAGTGGATTTCAACGTTCCTCTCGACGACAATGGAAACATCACAGACGACACCCGCATTCGCGGCGCCCTCCCCACGTTGAAGAAGATTCTGGACGACGGGGGAAGCCTCATCATCATGTCGCACATGGGCAAGCCTAAAGGAAAGGTGAACCCGAAACTTTCCCTCATCCAGATCAAGGATGCCGTCGCAAAGGCTCTTGGCCGCGATGTGAAATTCGCCCCTGACGCAGCGGATGCTACAGAAGCAGCTGCGGCTCTCGCCCCCGGGGAGGTGCTGATGCTCGAAAACCTCCGCTTCCACGCCGAGGAGGAGGGCAAGCCTGTCGGCATTGACAAGGCTGACCCCAAATATGACGAGGCTAAACAGGAAATGAAACAGAAACAGAAGGAGTTTGCCAAGAAGCTGGCAAGCTATGCCGACGTTTATGTGAACGACGCTTTCGGCACAGCTCACCGCAAGCATGCATCGACAGCCGTCATCGCCGACTATTTCGACGCTGGCCACAAGATGCTCGGCTTCCTAATGGAAAAGGAAGTGGCAGCCGTTGACAACATCCTCAAGGACATCAAACGCCCCTTCACTGCCATCATGGGCGGCTCGAAAGTCTCGACCAAGATAGGCATCATCGAAAACCTCATGGACAAGGTGGACAACCTTATACTGTGCGGCGGCATGGTATATACATTCGCCAAGGCTATGGGCGGCAACATCGGCAGCTCCCTCTGCGAGGACGACAAGCTCGACCTCGCGCTCGACATCATGGCGAAAGCAAAAGCCAAAGGCGTTAACCTCGTTCTCGGAACGGACAGCGTAGCCGCAGACAAATTCAGCAACGATGCAAATACTCAGGTCTGCCCGACAAACAATATACCTGACGGCTGGATGGGGCTTGACATAGGCCCGGAAACACGACTTGCATACCGCGAAGTAATCCTCCCTGCCAAGACAATCCTCTGGAACGGCCCCGCAGGCGTGTTCGAGTTCGACAACTTTGCCGCCGGTTCGCGAGCCATTGCCGACGCTATCGTTGAGGCTACTGACAACGGCGCATTCTCGCTCGTTGGCGGAGGCGACTCCGTGGCGTGCATCAACAAGTTCGGCCTTGCCGACCGCGTGTCTTACGTCTCAACAGGAGGCGGCGCGCTCCTCGAGGCTATCGAGGGCAAAGTGCTGCCAGGCATCGCCGCCATCACAGGTTGACTAAGTTCCAACGAAGGATAATCCGATTTTGAACGAACCGCGTAGACATATCAATAAGTCCGGCTCTCCCTCAACGGGTGTGCCGGACTTGTGCATTTTGCCGCAGGTTATGCTGCATAACATATTTTTATGCACACGAAATCATGCGGCGATTGCGTTGCGGAGAAAGTCGAGCAAAAGATTTCACAAATATTTCACGTCCCAACTTATTGGATTGATTGGAAATTATGCTAACTTTGCAATGTCTAAGGGAGGAATATGCAGTGACGCATACCATATACCCTCAGATGCCGCTTTGAACCGGATTATGACTTTAACTCAAATCGACTACTTCGCGGAGGACTCACGGCACAGGCAGCCGCGCATGGCATCCTGATGTCGCGTGTTTGCCGCAAGCAACATAGACAAAAACATAATATCAATAACAAACTAATTCAAGTTATGGAAGCTCAAACTCCTAAGCCTCAGGCTACCAAGCCCGCTGCAGCGAAACCTGCGGCAAAGAAAAACAATGACAACATCAGCAATGTCCGCGGTATCCGCAACGCATTCCTCGTGATTGTCGCCTGCCTCATCGTCGGCATCTGCATCTTCCTCTTCGTGATGGGTGCTCCCGGCAACTTTGAGGGCAACGACCCCGATGCAGGACATCCCCTCAACCTCCTCGGTACTGTCTACAAGGGCGGTTTCATCGTGCCTATCCTGATGACCCTGCTCCTCACAGTTATCGTCCTCTCTGTTGAGCGCTGGATTGCCATCAGCTCCGCTTTCGGCAAGGGCAACACCACCAAGTTTGTCGCTGGCATCAAGGCTGATCTCGCTGCCGGTCAGATTGACAAGGCTATGGATCGCTGCAAAAAACAGAAAGGTTCCGTTGCTGCTGTTGTGTACAGCACACTCGTGAAGTACAAAGAACTCGACAAGAACGAGACTCTCAGCAAGGAGCAGAAGCTCACTACCCTCCGCAACGAGGTGGAAGAAGCTACAGCTCTCGAGATGCCCTCTCTCTCCCAGAACCTCCCCATCGTGGCTACACTGACCACTCTCGGTACTCTCGTCGGTCTGCTCGGTACTGTGCTCGGTATGATCAAATCATTCCAGGCACTTGCAAGCTCTGGCTCTCCCGACTCAACTGAGCTGTCTACCGGTATCTCCGAGGCACTTGTCAACACCGCATTCGGTATCGCAACCGGTGCCCTCGCCGTTATCTCCTACAACTTCTATACAAACAAGATTGACAACCTGACCTACGCTATCGACGAAATCGGTTTCTCCATCGTAGCTACATTCTCAGCTACCCACTGATCATCCGCAACGGACGACAAGAATATCCTAAGTCAGTAAAACCGAATTAAGTTTATAGCTAATATGGGAAGAGTAAAAATAGCAAGAAAGAGTACATTCATCGACATGACGGCGATGAGTGACGTCACTGTGCTTTTGCTTACCTTCTTCATGTTGACATCCACCTTCCTCTCAAAAGAGCCTACTACTGTAATCACGCCGGCTTCTATCTCGGAGGAGAAGGTGCAGGAAACCAACTACGTTCAAGTGTTGGTTAGCCCGCAAGGCAAAGTTTGGCTCACAATGAACAACGACACATCGCAGACATACTCAAATGAGAAGATGCGTATGGAGTTGTTGGACAAGGTAAGTGAACTATACAACGCTCAACATAAGGACAAGATCAAGTTTACGGAGGAGCAAAAGTACGCATTCAGCAAACTCAACTCTTTCGGCGTACCCCTGAGGCAGATGGGAGAATTCCTCAATCTGGCCTCACAACCCGAAGGACAGACCAAAATGGACAACTGGATACAAGGCAAGGACAATAATCCCAACCATGTTACCGGTATTCCTATTTCGTGGAACGAGGATGAAACCCATCCCAACGAATTCCAGCTGTGGATGAAGGCTATGCGCCAGTCTGAAAACACCAACCTCACTGACGCTATCAAGAGAGGCACCGGTGTCGCCATCAAGGCTGACCAGAACACTTCTTTCGAGATTATCCATAAGGTTATGGACAACCTCCAGACTATCCACATGAACAAGTTTACCTTACTTACAGCACTGAAGGGAGCAGATGAATAAATTATGGCAGAAGTTCAGCAAGACAACGGTGGAGGCAAAGGCAAGTCCCACCAGAAGAAAATGACCATCCGCGTCGACTTTACGCCTATGGTTGACATGAACATGTTGCTTATAACATTCTTCATGCTCTGTACAACTATGATCAAGTCGCAGACCCTCAACATTGCACTCCCGTCCAATGAGAAGGTGGACAATGTTGACAATATGTCCCAGGCTTCTGAAGACGATGCTGTGACTATCATTCTCGATGCGAAACGCAAGACAGGCTCATTTGATGTAGACTCCGTCAACGGCAAGGTCGTGAATGAAGTCTACTACTACTTCGGCAAACCTGGCAACGGCGCAGACCTCAACACACCCGAGGGGCTCGCCGCCAACAACAACCTTCAGAAGTCAGAGTTCCTGCCCGATGAGAACGGCAAAGTCCGCGGCATACGTGAAATCATCAGACAACGCAACAAGGAAGTTTGGGCTAAGTACAAGAAGCTCAAGGATGACTACGATGCCGGCAAGTTCGGCGATATGGAAACCAAGGAAGGCCGGGAGAAGGCTCTCGCCAAGTTTAATGAGGAGGCTTCAAAGGTCCGTCGTGACGATAAACTGAAAAAACCGGTTATCATCATCAAGTCAACTCCCCAAGCGTCCTACGGTTCGCTGGTTGAGGTACTCGACGAGATGCAAATCAATCAGATTTCAAAGTATCAGATTGACAACATGACCAAGACCGACTCTGTGATGCTTATTGATTATCAAAACCGTCACCACAAGTGATGTTGGATTTATTAACCCTATAAAAATATTATATTATGGCAAATATAGATCTAACTTCCCGCGCATGGGACGACATGATATTTGAGGGCAAGAACAAAGAGTTCGGAGCCTACCAGATGCGACGCAAGAGCGACAAGCGTCATAATCTTGCAGCACTGTTCACTCTTATCGGCCTTTTTGTAGTTGCACTTGTTGTTTGGGGTCTCTCTGTCTACAACAACTGGCAGGCTGAGCTGCGTGCCGAAGAGGAAGCCCGGGCAAGGGCCGAAGCGATGTCGCAAGCTCAATTTGCCGAGGAAGAAGCGCCAGAAGAGGAACAGCCGGAAGAGCAAAAGTTTGAACAGGAAATTCCTGAAGTCAAAGAAGAAGTGCTTGCGACTGTGCAGGTAACACAGATTGCCATCGTTGACGCCGACAAGGTGAAGAACGAGGTGATGACTCAGGATGAACAGAAACAGGACGACACTGCCCGTGGCGTTGTTAACCAGGAGGGAAGTGATGATGCCGACCGTTTCAAAGCCGTTCAGGAGCAGGTGAAGGTGAAAGAACCAGAACCCGAACCCAAAGTGGTTGAGAAGCATGAACCGGAGAAGATTTTCACCGCTGTAGAACAGCGTGCAGAATTCCCCGGCGGCGAATCAGCGCTGTACTCTTGGCTGCAGAAGAACCTCCGTTATCCGGAGCGTGCACAGCAGAACGACATTCAGGGTCGCGTGATTGTCCGCTTCGTTGTCAACAAAGACGGTTCTATCGAACAGGTGACAGTTGCAAAGGGTGTTGACAAGGACCTCGACCAGGAGGCAATCCGCGTTGTGAAAAGAATGCCGAAATGGCAGCCAGGCAAGAACAACGGTCAGGCTGTGCGAAGCTACTTCACACTCCCCGTGACCTTCAAGCTTGCTCGATAACCAACCCTCAGACCAACATACAAGTGGGGTGAGCCATCTGGCTCACCCTGTTTTTATTTTATTCCACCTCCTCAGTTATTCAGTGTCGCCGGTGTGTATCATGATTTGACTTGGCTTCTTTTTCGCGAAATAATCATTGTTATACGATAAATAATTTGTACCTTTGCACAAAATGAATTTCACCTGACTTCGGGTGACAAAACCGTATCTATGAGCAAGTTCAGATTATCCATAAATCTGCTGTGCGTGCTGATTATTGCCGTCACGTCCTTTTCCGTCGCCTTCAGCCTCGGAGAGTTCACAAAGGGCGTCGTGGACGGTGTCGATTCTGTGCAGTCTGAAGATGCTGCCAGTGAGTCTGCAGATAACCAGCTCGTATATTTCCCGACGTATCTGACGCCCCGTGACGGCCTGCTGACAAGCCGCCATGACAATATTGCTGCAGCCGACAGCAACGGCACAGTCCCCGTGGTGATGCAGCAAGCCATAATCGCTATGCCGGTGGGCAGCATCCCCCTGTCCTATATGATATGCAAGGTAATAATTGGATTGGCTGTGCTTGTCATATTTGTGCTGCTCATCATCAATTTCCTAAAGCTGACTGTCCGCATCAACCGGGGAAACATTTTTGACAACCGCAATGTCAAGCTGTTGCGGCGCATCGGCGTTCAGACGCTTATGATAGCAGGTTTGACGCTCGTTGACCTGCTGCTTCAGTCCGGGCTGGTTGATGCACACATTCCGCAGCTGCGCGACTATTCGCGGACACTGTTGCCGGCTCTCCCATGGACAAACGCCTTGATCGGCCTCATCTCCCTGCTCATGAGCAAGATTTGGGAGGGCGGACTGTCGATGAAGAAAGAACAGGATCTCACAATCTAAATTTTGACCCTCTGAACAATGGCGATAATAGTAAACCTCGACGTGATGATGGCCAAAAGGAAGATTTCCCTCGGCGACCTCGCGGAGAAAATGAACATCACGACCTCCAACCTTTCCATACTCAAGACGGGAAAGGCCAAGGCTATCCGTTTCACCACGCTGAACAACATTTGCCGCATCCTCGACTGCACTCCGGGTGACATCCTCGAGTTCAGGCCAGACCCGCCTGCCCAAGAACTGCCCCCGGACGCGCAAGCGGCTCAATAACGACGAAAAATCAATTCTTTACTCAATATTCTGATCATGAAACATTTTCAATCATTACTCTTGGTTGCAGCCGCAGCGGCAGTTTCGTTCCCGATGGCAGCTCAAGAGCATCTGAAAAGTCTCGATGCCAAAAACATCAGCAAAACCGTCTCCCCGAAGGAGGACTTCTTCAACTATGTGGTTGAGGGCTGGCGTGAGTCTCACCCCCTCACTTCCGAGTATTCACGCTACGGTCAGTTCAATGTACTCAACGATTCGAGCAACAACCGCGTTCAGCGTATCGTGACCGGCCTTGCCGCAACCAATCCCGCCAAAGGTTCCACGGCCTATAAGGTTGCTACGGTCTATGAACTCGCGATGGACTCTGTACGGCGCAATCAGCTCGGCGCACAGCCCCTCCAGCCAATCCTCAAAGAGATTGAAGGCACAACAGCTGCCGGCATGACCGACCTCTTCTACAAAATCCAGAAAGTCTACGGTTCACCCTTCTTCTCCGCAGGGCCCATGGAGGATCTGGAAAATTCAAGCATCTACGCGATGTACGTCTCCAGCGGCGGCATGACACTTGGCGACCGAGACTACTACCTGAAGAACGACAAGCACAACAAGGAGGTGCGCGAGGCGTACAAGAAAATGATGCACCGCATGCTCACGCTGTCGGGCTACAGCAAGAAGGACGCTACCCGCATTGTCAAGAACGTAATGAAAATCGAGACAGCCCTTGCAGATTCAGCATGGACCCGCGAGCAGAGCCGCAACATCGTAGCAATGAACAACCGCTACACTATGCAGCAGCTCCAGAAGACCTACCCCAACGTTGACTGGGTGCGCTACTTTGATGCCACTATGGGTATCAACGACCTCACAGGCGTTATCGTTACCGAGGAAAGCAGCATCAATCAGGCAAATGCCCTTCTCGCGTCAACTACCGAACGCGAGAAGAAAGACTACTACATCTGGACTGTTATCCGCTCTGGCGCAGGATATCTGAGTGACGATTTCGCCGATGCTTCATTCCAGTTCAACAAGGTCGTCAGCGGAGTTGAGACCATGCGCCCCCGCTGGAAACGCGCGCTCGGCGCAACTGAAGGCGCGCTCGGCGAGGCTATCGGCCAGCTCTATGTAGAGAAGTACTTCCCTCAGTCGTCCAAGGACTATATGGTTGGCCTCGTTGAGAACCTCCGCACTGCTCTCGGCAAGCATATCATGAACCTCAAGTGGATGAGCGAAGACACCAAAATCCAGGCTCTCAAGAAGCTCTTTGCCATCACTGTCAAAATCGGCTATCCTGACAAGTGGGAAGACTATTCCAAGCTCGACATCAACCCTGAGTACAGCTACTATGACAACATGATGAATGTCTCCAAGTGGGCTAACGAGAAGGAACTCGCCAAGTGGGGCAAGCCCGTTGACCGTTCTGAGTGGGGCATGCTGCCGCAGACCATCAACGCATACTACAACCCGATGAACAACGAAATAGTGTTCCCCGCCGGCATCCTTCAGGCTCCGTTCTACGATCCCAATTCATCTGACGCAGAGAACTACGGCGGTATCGGCGTGGTAATCGGTCATGAACTCACTCACGGATTTGATGACCAGGGCTGCAACTTTGACGCTGACGGCAACATGAGAAACTGGTGGACTGAAGCTGATACCAAAGCGTTCGCAGAGATGACCAAGGGTCTCATCGCACAATTTGACGAGGTAGAGGTACTCCCTGGCCTTCACGCCAACGGCCAGTACACCCTCGGAGAGAACATCGCCGACCAGGGCGGCCTTCGCGTAGCCCGTACTGCATTCCTCGATTCACAGAAGCAGAAGGGCGTTGACGTGGAAACTGAAAAAATCGACGGCTTCACCCCGATGCAGGTATTCTACATGAACTATGCCAACATCTGGGCGCAGAACATACGCGATGCTGAAATCCGTTCACTCACAACAGGCGACGTGCACTCACTCAGTGTGAACCGTGTAAACGTGACTCTCCGCAACATCGAGCCATTCTTCGAGGCATTCGGCATCAAGGAGGGCGACAAGC
>DHKE01000030.1:0-8950 GCA_002404675.1 Porphyromonadaceae bacterium UBA4702
CGGTTGTCCCCGAAGACTTTGGGCTCGATGATTACGACCCCGTCAATGTCAGTTTGAATGACATTCATCGTCTGAACTCCTCGTGTTTCATCACCTGGGCGATGATGTGGTGCATGTCGTAATACTTGTATTCAGCAAGCCGCCCTCCGAAAATCGTATCTTTCTCTAGTTCAGCAAACTCCTTGTATTTAAGATATAGTTTATTGTTCCTGTCGTTATTAATGGGGTAGTATGGTTCGCTGTCATCTTTCCATTCAGAAGAAAATTCCTTTGAAATGACTGTCTTCGGCTGTTTACCGAACTCAAAATGTTTATGCTCTATTATCCTTGTGTATGGGGTGGTGGAGTCAGTGTAGTTCATAACGGCCACGCCCTGCCAGTTTTCTGTGTCGAGGATCGTGTGCTCGAAATTCACCGTCCTGTATTCCAATTTCCCGAATCTGTAACCGAAATACTGGTCTATCTGCCCCGTGAATACAACCTTGTATGCGAGACCTTTCAATTCGTCCATATCATCGAAGAAATCGACACCGAGCCTTACTTCCGCGCATTCAAGGAGCTTGTCAATCAGCCGGTTGTATCCTCCGACCGGTATCCCCTGATACCTGTCGTTGAAGTAGTTGTTATCGAAGGTGAAGCGAACAGGCAGCCTTTTTATTATTGAGGCCGGCAGTTCGGAGCACTTACGTCCCCATTGCTTTTCGGTGTATCCTTTTATAAGGACCTCATATATGTCTTTGCCTACCAATGAAATGGCCTGTTCCTCAAGGTTTCTCGGCTCCTTGATTCCGGCCACTTCCCGTTGGCTTCGTATTTTTTCCATTGCCTCATGTGGAGTGAGTACGCCCCAGAGTTCATGGAACGTGTTCATGTTGAAAGGAAGGTTGAAAAGCCGCCCGTTGTAGTTCGCCACAGGCGAATTTATATAATTGTTGAACTCCACCAGTGAGTTCACGAAATGCCATACTTCGGTATCTGAAGTGTGAAATATGTGAGCACCATATTTGTGGACATTTATTCCCTCGATTTCTTCGCAGTACAGATTTCCTCCGGCATGTTTGCGCTTGTCGATTACAAGACATCGTTTTCCGCGCTGTCCGGCAAAATATGCGAAGCAGGCTCCGTATAGCCCGGCACCTACTATCAGATAGTCATATTCCTTTGTTGTCATTTTCGTCATATCTGTTTTGAGAAATAGTATATATTCGGACAATATGCCACAAGCCAGAGACGCACTAACCTGCTTGTAGAGAAGTTCTCTTTTGTGACGGATCCCTCTTCAAACCATTGTTTAGCTTCCTTGGACCATTCCTTCATGAATAAATGTTTCTGTTTGTATGCCAATCTTTTGTAGTTCCACTTGTAAGAGCCGAAGGCGCGCATCGCCATAATGCCCTTAAGTTCATCGAATACGTGAACCTCCTTAGCGAAGCGCCTGATTTCCGCTTCTTCGTCGCATACGCAGAAAACCTTGCCTGTGGAACTGACAGATGAATTCGGATTGATTCTGTAGTTGTGGAGATATTCTCTCAAAACCATCATTCTTTCTGTGACGGCGTATACCTTGAACGCAAATGAGGTGTCCTGATAACTTGCTCCCGGCGTTCCAAGAAACCTTATCCCGTTTCGTTCAAGCATTTCTTTCCGATATAAGCCGGCCCAAATTGATGGCTGTATGTAGAAGATGTACTTCTGATCTCTCGGACGGAATACCTTCCCACATTCATATAGACCGATAGTCTCGAAGTTTACTTCTTCTTGGCTGCCTGTAACTTCATTGATTTCACGGAAAAGGCATCTCGTGTAGTCCAAGTTATTCTTTTCTGCGGCTTCGTACAGATGCTTGAACATGTCTGGTTCGATGTAATCGTCAGACTCGACTATGCCGACATATTTGCCCCTGGCAAGCCCCAGTCCGACATTCATTGTCGCTCCGTAGCCGGAGTTCGGCTTGTCCACCACGATAACCCTGCTGTCCTTTGCGGCAAATTCTTTGATTATATTGAGCGTGTTGTCTTTGCTTCCGTCGTTGAGGCATATTATCTCGATGTCTTCAAAGGTCTGTTTTACAATGGAGTCAAGGCATTCATTCAAATATTTTTCGACGTTGCAGCATGGCACCAGAATTGAAATTTCCGGTTTTTTTTCTGTGATTTTTTCTGTCATGACGTAGTTTTTGGATTGCCTCTGTCGAGCAGAGTGATTTCTGAAGACAAAGTTACTGAAATTTTCTGTATGACAGGCGTTTTTGCCCAAGTATATGTAATTTCGCGCATTCTGAAGCAAACTGCCGCGACATGTGCAACGGTCTTTGATGTTCAGGCATCTATTACATTTTGTTTCGTAGAATTTGAGAAAAAACTTATGAACTTATCTGAAAAAATATCTGTAATCATACCAGTCTACAATACTGAAAAATATTTGGAGAAATCCATCCGTAGCATTATGAACCAGACATACAGAAATTTGGACATAATATGTGTCAACGACGGTTCTTCAGATTCTTCTCCCGCAATTTTGGAGAGATTGGCTGCGGAAGATTCCCGTATTCGGATAATCAATCAGGAGAATGCCGGGCAGGGGGCAGCACGCAATGCCGGGCTTGAGGTCGCGACTTCGGAATGGGTGACATTCCCCGATTCTGACGATACGCTTGTCCCCGATGCCTACGAAACTGCCGCCGGAGCGTTCCCCGAAAATCCTGATATGATACATTTTTCCATCAAGGTCGTTGAAGAGGATGGCTCTGAGGCGAGTTCCCGTGATCGGAAATATTATTCGGTCATTGATGACGGAATGTTCAGGATTTCAGACGATGATGTCTGCCTTTCGGATAGTTCTGTGAGCAATAAGCTGTTCCGGCGCTCTTTGATAGAAAGGTACGGCATTCGATTCGAACATATACGATACGAAGATTTCCAATTCTCCAGGGAGTATATGGCAGTGGCTGAAAGCGTTTTTCGCATAAGCCGCGAACTTTACATCTATCAGCGGCGTGCCGGATCGACAATGGATGAGACGTTTAAGGGCAGCAGGCATTCCATTGATCACCTGAAGGCGTTTGACACCATGGCCGCATTTTTTGAAGGCAACTTGCCGGTCGAAAGGGCTCATTTGTTGGAGCGTCGGCTGTTCATACCGTGTTATTGGCTCTCTGTTACATACTCCCCGAGGGATTTCCTCCCCAGAGTCGTCCGTATGGCGGATACCATATATCATAGCCATGCTGCCCTTAGGGAGGGAATTGTCCGCAAATATCGCTATGGGACATTGTCGTTTTACGAAAGAAAGCCTTTCCGTCATTTGAGTGAAATGCTGCAGTTTCTGTTTTCTATCCGGTATGAGAATCATGATTACAGGGCATATAAGGTTGTACGGCTGCTCGGAATGCCTTTGTCGAAGATCCCGACAGCAAGGACTTTGGCAGAGCAGATTTCATAGTCTTAGGCTTGCACCGGTCGTTTCGTTGTCTCTTGGGTGTGGTATCTTCTGCGTGAATTGGCAGGTGTTATGTGCAAATTTTTGTATCTTTGCCGCGATAATCGCGGTGCGCATTGGGCGTGGCGCGCTTATTGTAGCGTAATGTCTTAAAAGCTAAACAATTATAAAACAGTTTTATGATTTATTCACACGAAGTGCAGCAGATGTGCTGCGTTGCAAAGGGACCGAACCATGGTCCCGCTCCAATTCCTGAAGAGGGGAAATGGGTAAAAGCTAAAGAAGTTACCGACATCTCCGGACTTACTCACGGCGTCGGCTGGTGCGCCCCGCAGCAGGGTGCCTGCAAGCTTACGCTCAACGTGAAGGACGGAATCATCCAGGAGGCTCTTGTCGAGACTATCGGATGCTCCGGAATGACTCATTCGGCTGCAATGGCAGCGGAGATCCTTCCTGGCAAGACCATCCTTGAGGCTCTTAACACTGACCTTGTGTGCGATGCGATCAACACCGCGATGCGCGAACTTTTCCTTCAGATTGTCTACGGACGTACCCAGTCGGCCTTCTCTGAGGGCGGACTCATGATCGGTGCCGGACTTGAGGATCTCGGAAAAGGACTCCGCAGCCAGGTCGGCACTCTCTACGGAACCCTTGCAAAGGGACCGCGCTATCTTGAGATGGCAGAGGGTTACATCAAGACCATCGCCCTTGATAAGGATGACCAGATCTGCGGATACGAATTCGTCCACATGGGCAAGTTCATGGATCTCGTGAAGAAGGGCGTAGACGCCAACGAGGCTCTCAAACAGGTGACCGGTTCATACGGCCGCTTCACCAAGGAGGCAGGTGCAGTCAAATATGTTGATCCACGTAAAGAATAAGGAGAAAAGACAATGATAAGAGAAGTTAAGTTCGAAAGCCAGGATCGTCGTATCAAACAGATACTTGCTGTCCTCAATGAAAACGGCATCAAGGATATTGAAGAGGCCAACGCGATATGCGACAAGTACGGTCTCGATCCTTACAAGACCTGCGAAGACACACAGCCAATCTGCTTCGAGAACGCGAAGTGGGCATACGTCGTAGGCTCCGCAATCGCTCTCAAGAAGGGCTGCAAGAACGCTGCCGAGGCTGCCGAGGCAATCGGTCTGGGCCTCCAGTCATTCTGCATTCCGGGTTCTGTCGCTGACGACCGCAAGGTAGGCCTCGGCCACGGCAACCTCGCCGCAATGCTCCTCCGCGAGGAGACTAAGTGCTTCGCATTCCTCGCCGGCCACGAGTCTTTCGCGGCTGCGGAGGGCGCAATCAAGATTGCCGCAAAGGCAGACAAGGTCCGCAAGGAGCCTCTCCGCTGCATCCTCAACGGTCTCGGAAAGGACGCGGCTCAGATTATCTCCCGCATCAACGGCTTCACATACGTTCAGACCAAGTTCGACTATTTCACCGGCAAGCTTGAGATTGTCCGTGAAATAGCCTACAGTGACGGTCCGCGTGCAAAGGTCAGGTGCTACGGTGCAGACGATGTCCGCGAGGGCGTGGCAATCATGTGGCACGAGGGCGTTGACGTTTCCATCACAGGTAACTCCACGAACCCTACCCGTTTCCAGCATCCTGTCGCAGGAACATATAAGAAGGAGCGCATCCTCGCGGGCAAGCCATATTTCTCAGTTGCATCCGGCGGCGGTACAGGCCGTACCCTTCATCCGGACAACATGGCCGCAGGTCCTGCGTCTTACGGTATGACCGACACGATGGGACGTATGCACTCGGACGCACAGTTTGCCGGCTCTTCATCAGTTCCGGCGCACGTCGAGATGATGGGATTCCTCGGAATCGGCAACAACCCGATGGTCGGATGCACCGTAGCCTGCGCGGTTGACGTGGCGACTGCATTGAACAAATAGTTTTTTTTTAAAATAGTGTTGTTATGAAAAGGCTTATTACTGTTTTGGCTGTTCTTTCCCTTTCTGTGGCCGCGTTCGCTCAGGAAGACGGGAACAGGGACGCCAACGGAAAGATTGTCCGCGGTCCTTATGAGACGAACGGTTTCTGGGACAACTGGTCAGTCGGAGTCGCTGGCGGAATTAATCTTATCGGTGACAAGGGCTTGAGGCCGGGTGTCGGCGGTAATGCTGAAATTAATGTGGCAAAGTGGCTTACACCATGCTATGCGTTCAGGATCGGCGCGCAGGGTCTTACGGCACGCGGTTCCGCAAACAAGGAGTATCTTCCGACTTTCCACACGGAAAAGGATGGCAGGTATGTTGACAAACTGGCTTTCGGCTATGTTCACGGCGACTTCCTATGGAACATCTCCAATGAATTCTGGGGCTACAGGGAGTCACGTGTATATAACCTTTCGCCTTACCTTCATGCAGGTCTCGTTCTCGGTGGCAACAAGAACAATGCTGAGAACAAGCTCCAGTTTGCCAAGGCTTTCGGTGCGGGTGCCGGTCTCTACAACACCTTCAAGGTGTGCAGCAGGGTTGACATCACTCTCGATATCCGCGGCATTCTCTACAACGGCAGGGTAATTTCCTTCCCGGGAGGAGTTTCGGCGGAGCTTTCGGCTGCCCTCGGTCTGAACGTAAATCTCGGCAAGACCAACTGGAGGCGTTCTGCAGGTGTCACTCCACAGCAGTGGAAGGATGCCAACGATGCCATCGCTGATGCCAACAGCGCTCTTGACAAGGCAAAGTCCGACGCCGCTGCCAAGGACAAGGCTCTCGCCGCAAAGGATGCTGAGCTCGCGAAGGCAAAGGCTGACGCAGAGGCTGCAAGAAAGGCAGCCGCAGAGAAGAAGGCTGTTCTTACGGACGTTTCTCCTGCAATCATGTACTTCAACATAGGCGAATCCGAGCTTCCTGTCAAGGAACGTCTCCACCTCGATTACTATGTGAAGACCGTCATCGCCAATGTCGATGAGAACAGGACAATCGTGATTACCGGAACTGCTGACAAGAACACCGGCTCTGCTTCACGCAACCGCAAGCTTGCGGAGAAGCGTGTGCAGTACGTTCAGGATCTGCTCGTGAACAAGTACAACATCGCTCCTTCACGCATTGTCGCGAAGTCTGAGGTTGTCAAGGCTAAATCTGCTGACGCGCCGCTCTCACGGTCTATTGTGATCGCCCTCTGATACGGGACGCCTAAAAGGCGGTCTGCGGCGTTGGACGCTTTGTCAAAATCCTCACAACCAACAGGTTGCTGCGGTATTTGACTTCATCGTCCGCCTTGCATCCCATCCTTTTATGCATCCCCTAATACAATAAGAATCCCGGAATTTGACTCAGTTCAAATCCCGGGATTTTTTTGCTATTCGCTTTTTGCCAAAATCTGTAAGTGGTAGTCTGCTCGTATCTTATCTATAATCGAACACACCAGCTCGAAGGTGCGGCTGTCGCGGGTGTATCGTGCGGGCGTGATGAAATTGACGCGTCCCTGCTTCAGAAGAGTCCGCGCTGTCTTGACTTTCTTTGAAATGGCCGGATTGTAGACGCCGATAGAATGGCCGCCGAACATTTTTACTATTTTCATGCACGGGACATCTGTCTCTCCGTCGCCGAAATAAATCATGTGCGGGAATGGAATCCTCTTCTTGTCCTCGACCTGGCTTTCGTTGACTTTCTTGTTGTCGCGTATGCTCAGGATTCCCTTGTTTATCTTGAACAGGAACTGGGTCTTCGCGGTGTAGTCGACGGCTACGCCCGGCCAGATGGCTACGCCGTCTTCATTATAAAGGTAGGAACAGGCAAATATTCGCTTGAATTCGTGGGCAATCGGTGTCCCTTCTATCATTTCGGCGAGTCCGGACGAGTTTATGTAGTGCTCCACGACGACCCCGTGCTCCTTTCCATATTCATTGACGGCTGAGAACCATTCCTTCACTCCTTCAAAAAGTTCTATCTTCTTCCCGAAACGCCGGAAATCCTTCCGTGTCAGTCGTATCCCGAGTCTCTTCGCCTCGTCGAACATGAGTTTCATGTAGCTCAGGATATTGCTTGCGTCCTGTTCTATTGCAATGTCGTCACTTTCCGTCCAGAACTCCTTAGGGTCTTTCCCGATTGCCTGGATGAATCCGAATTCCTGCATATTTCCCGGCGACAGGGTTCCGTCGAAGTCATAAACGAGTGCAACTATAGGTTTCTTTCTCATCATATCCAAATTTTTACCACATAAAATGGGACATTTCGCCACAAATATAGAAAAAATAAGCGTCAGGCAAGTCTTTTCATTAAATTTGCATCCGTTAATTGATTTTTGACGATATGATTGACAGACCGATGAAACATTATTTCACGAGACTGACAGAAGCAATCCGTGAAAATTGGGAGTCTCCGGCGCTCTGCAACTACGGAGGGGACGAATTTACTTTCGGACAGGTCGCGACTCTCATCGCAAAGTTCCATATATGCTTTGAGGAAGGCGGCGTGAAGAAGGGCGACAAGATTGCGCTCTGCGCGAAAAACTCCGCCAAGTGGGGAATATCTTTCCTCGCGATCAATACATACGAGGCAGTCGTTGTCCCGATTCTTGCGGACTTTACACCGGACAGCGTGAACTCGCTCGTGGATCATTCGGAGAGCGTGATTCTTTTCACGAACACTGACCTGTGGAAGAAGCTTGATCTGAAGGCTATGCCGAGAGTGCACACCGTCATTTCGGTAGATGACTTTTCTCTTCTCTACACTTCAGATGAAAGGGTCCGTGCCGCAATGGCAAACCTCCAGGCCGCGTTCGAGAAGAAATATCCGCTCGGTTTCACACGAGAAAACGTCAATTATCCGACAGATAATGACAAGGAACTCGCGATAATCAACTACACTTCCGGAACTACAAGCGCACCGAAGGGGGTCATGCTCCGATATGAGTGCCTCAGTGCGAATGTCGAGTTCGGGCAGGAGCACATCCCGTCCCATCCGGGTGACAAGATTGTCTCCATGCTTCCTATGGCGCACATGTACGGGATGATGTTCGAACTCATCTACCCGCTCTGCGGAGGGTCGACCATCTACTATCTCGGCAAGACTCCGACTCCGGCCTTGCTGCTCGGGGCGATGAAGGATGTGCATCCGTATCTCGTCGTCACGGTTCCGCTCGTCATGGAGAAGATCTTCAAATCGGCGGTTCTTCCGGTTGTCAGCAAGCCGGCCGTAAAGTTCGCGCTTAAGGTTCCCGGGCTGAATTCAATCATCTGCAAGAAGATCCGAGAGAAGCTTCTCGACGCTTTCGGAGGCAAGGTTCAGATGTTCATCATGGGCGGTGCAGCGCTGAATCCTGAAGTCGAGCAGTGGTTCCGCAAGATAGGTCTTCCGTTTACAATCGGATATGGAATGACGGAGGCCGCTCCTCTTCTCGCATACGAGAACTGCAAGAAGTTCGCGCTCCGCTCGTGCGGAAAGGCAGTCGACCGGGCTGAGGTCCGCATAGACTCCGAAGATCCGCAGCATGTCGTGGGACAGATTCAGGCACGCGGGACGAGCATAATGAGCGGCTACTACAAGAACGAGGA
>DHKE01000030.1:9050-53578 GCA_002404675.1 Porphyromonadaceae bacterium UBA4702
CCGATGGAAACATATTCATACGCGGGCGCAGCAAGAACATGATTCTTTCCTCAAACGGGCAGAATATCTATCCGGAGGAAATCGAAGCCGCGGTGAATAATCAGCCGTATGTTGTTGAATCTGTAGTCGTTGATCGTGCTTCGAAGCTTGTTGCGCTTGTCTATCTTGACCAGAAGAAGATTGAGGCCGACGGGCTTGACGGAGAAGCTGTTTCCGAGAAGATGCATGACATGCAGAGTCTTCTTAACAAGTCTCTTCCGCTGTATAGCCAGATCTCAAAGGTAGAGATTGTTGACGCTCCGTTTGAGAAAACTCCTAAAATGAGTATCAAGAGATTCCTTTACAAGTAATCTCTCTGCATACATACTTACATACATACAACGCTTATTTTTTAAGGAATCCGGGCTTGGTTGTGAAATCGGGCCCGGTTTTTCGTTGTACTGACAGACGACTGACAAAATGTCGGTCTCATTTTGTTGGTATCGCTTTTGAGACATTCCGCCATCATATTGTGTAAAATATAAAAACTAAATATTATGGCAAACGGAAAAATAGGTGTGACGACGGAAAACATATTTCCGGTAATCAAGAAGTTCCTTTATTCGGATCACGAGATATTCCTGCGTGAATTAGTCGCCAATGCTGTCGACGCCACTCAGAAGATGAAGGCGCTTGCGGCTTCCGGCGAGTATAAGGCCGAGCTAGGGGAACTGAAGGTGCGCGTCGAACTGGACGAGACAGCGAAGACGCTTAAGATTGTGGACAGTGGCATAGGAATGACCTCGGAGGAGGTTGACAAGTACATCAACCAGATTGCGTTTTCTTCCGCAGGCGAGTTTCTTGAAAAGTATAAGGATCAGATTGGCAACATCATCGGCCATTTCGGCCTCGGTTTCTACTCGGCATTCATGGTGTCGAAGAAGGTGGAAATCCGCTCGCTCTCGTACAAGAACGGCGCAAAGGCTGTGAAATGGGTGTGCGACGGCTCGCCCGAGTTTGAGATGTCTGAGACAGAGAAGGAGGAGCGCGGCACAGATGTTATCCTGTATATAGATGATGAGGACAAGGAGTTTCTCGAGCAGAAGCGCATCGACGAGCTGCTGCGCAAATATTGCCGCTTCCTGCCAGTGCCCGTGGTGAGCGGCAAGGAGCAGGAGTGGAAGGACGGCAAGTATGTCGATACTGACCGTGACCACGTCATCAACGCGACAGAACCCCTCTGGACCAAGAAGCCGACCGACCTGAAAGACGAGGACTATGTCAAGTTCTACCATGAGCTCGTGCCAGGCTTTGAGGAACCAATGTTCTGGATTCATCTCAATGTGGACTACCCGTTCACGCTGACCGGCATATTGTATTTCCCGAAAATCAAGAGCAACATCGACATACAGCGCAACCGCATACAGCTGTACTGCAACCAGGTGTTCGTCACAGACCAGGTGGAAGGCGTAGTACCGGAGTTCATGACGCTCATGCAGGGCGTGATTGACTCTCCCGACATCCCGCTCAACGTGAGCCGCAGCTACCTGCAAGCCGACCGTCAGGTCAAGAAGATTTCTTCATACATATCGAAGAAGGTGGCTGAAAAACTGACCAAGATGTTCCAAGACGACCGCAAGTCATTTGAGGGAAAATGGGACGACATCAAGGTGTTCATCGAGTATGGCATGCTGACCGACGAGAAATTCAAGGAGGCTGCCAAGAAATTCTTCCTCCTCAAGGACACTGACGACAAGTACTACACCCTCGATGAATACAAGACACTCATCGAGGCCGAACAGACCGACAAGGACGGAAACATAGTGGCTCTGTACACAACAGACAAAACCGCGCAGTTCCCCTATATCCAGACTGCCAACGGCAAGGGGTACAATGTGCTGAACATGAACGGCGACCTCGACAACCACATTATCGGGCTGCTCGAGAACTCGGACGAGAAACGCCGCTATGTGCGGGTGGATGCAGACATCATCGAGCGTCTTATCGTGAAGTCAGACGAGCCTAAGAATGACCTGTCGCAAGACGACACAGAGATCCTGTCAGCCCTGTTCCGCTCGCAGCTCCCCAAGAGCGACAAGACGCGGTTCATCGTTGAACTGCAGCAGCTGTCAGCCGACGGCATGCCTGCGACTATAACACAGGACGAGTATATGCGCCGCATGAAGGCTATGGCGGCTATGCAGCCAGGCGGAGGGTTCTACGGCAGCATGCCTGACAGCTATTCGCTTGTTGTCAACACGGCACAAGCCAGTGTGCGCAAGGTCGCAGACGAGGCTCTCGCTGCATTGAAGAAGGAAGTGGGGCCGATGCGGGAGGAGATTGCCAAAGTCAACGCTGAAATCGAGAAGGCCCGCAAGGACGCAGAAGAAAAGAAGGAGTCTGCGCCTGATGTTTCCGCGCAGGAAAAAGCTGTCGCAGAAATGCGCGAGCGTGAGGAGAAGACAATCGCAGAATACGCCTCAAAGCAGCCCCTGTTGCGCCAAATCATCGATTTGGCACTGCTGCAAAGCAACCTCCTCAAGGGTGAAGAACTGACAGCGTTTATACGCCGCAGCGTCAGTCTGCTCTAAAATACCTGACCTTTGGTCAGCCATACAGCCCCGGCACTGCACAGTGCCGGGGTTTCCTTTTTCATAATGTCATCTGGAAGAGCCAAGCGAACAGGGTTATTATTTCAAAAATATGTTGTTTAACATATTTCTCAAACCACTCCATGTCGAAAAAAATCGCTAATTTGCAACCGTTTTTGCGAGGGGTGTCCTCGTGAAGACCACACAATCCGAAAATCAACAAATAATCTTATACGTCATGAAGACTTACAAGACAAACGAGATCAAGAACATAGCACTGCTGGGGTCCAAAGGCTCCGGGAAAACCACACTCGCTGAGTCAATGCTCTTCGAGTGTGGGCAAATCAAGCGCAGAGGGACAATCGAAGCCGGCAACACCGTTTCCGACTATTTCCCCGTTGAAAAGGAGTACGGGTACTCCGTATTCTCCACTGTACTGAATGTGGAGTTCGGCAACAAGAAACTAAACGTAATAGACTGCCCGGGAGCGGACGACTTCGTGGGCAATGCATATACAGCGCTCGGTGTATGCGACACCGGAGTCATTGTGGTCGACAGCGAGTACGGCGTGGAAGTCGGAACACAGAACACATTCCGTGTGGCGACCAACCTGAAGAAGCCGGTAATCTTCGCCCTCAACCAGATTGACGGCGAGAAGGCTGACTATGACAACGTTATGCAGCAAATGCGCGAAATCTTCGGCCCGAAAATCGTTGCAATACAGTATCCGCTGGAGTCTGGTCCCGGCTTCCACTCTATGATCGATGTGCTGTTGATGAAAAAATACGAATGGGGACCCGACGGCGGCGTACCAACCATCAGCGAAATTCCGGAAGACCAGAAGGAAAAGGCCGCTGAACTGCACAACGCACTCGTTGAGGCTGCCGCAGAGAACGACGAGACCCTCATGGACAAGTATTTCGAGCAGGGCAGCCTGACAGAGGACGAGATGCGCGAGGGCATACGCAAAGGCCTTGTAGACCACTCCATCCTCCCCGTATTCGTGGTCAGCGCTCTCAAGGACATGGGCGTGCGTCGCATGATGGAGTTCCTCGGCAACGTTTGCCCAGGCGTAGCAGATGTTCCCGCTCCCAAGACCGTTGACGGCGTTGAGGTTGCTCCCGATGCCAATGGACCACTTTCGTTGTTCTTCTTCAAGACATCTGTTGAGCCGCATATCGGCGAGGTTTCATATTTCAAGGTGATGAGCGGCACTCTCAAGGCAGGTGCTGATCTCGACAATGTCTCGCGCAGCGGAAAGGAACGTCTTGCCCAGATATTCACTGTAAGCGGACAACTTCGCACCGCAGTAGAGGAACTGCCGGCAGGAGACATAGGCGCAGCAGTCAAATTGAAAGACGTGCGTACAGGCAACACGCTCAACGAAAAGGGGTGTGAGTACGCCTTTGACTTCATCCAGTATCCTGCGCCCAAGTATTCCCGAGCTATCAAGCCTGCCAACGAGAGCGACGCTGAGAAACTTGCAGGCATACTGACACGTATGCACGAGGAAGACCCGACATGGCTCGTTGAGCAGTCCAAGGAGCTGAAACAGACTATCGTCAAGGGACAGGGCGAGTTCCACCTGCGCACACTGAAATGGCGTATCGAAAACAACGAGAAGCTTCAAGTGGAATACCTGGAGCCACGCATCCCCTACCGCGAGACCATCACCAAGGCTGCCCGCGCCGACTACCGCCACAAGAAGCAGTCTGGCGGTTCCGGCCAGTTCGGTGAGGTGCACCTCATAATCGAACCCTATACCGAGGGTATGCCCGAACCCGACACATACAAGTTCGGCAACCAGGAGTACAAGCTCAACGTTAGAGACAAGCAGGAGATACCTCTGGAATGGGGCGGCAAGCTCGTAGTCTACAACTGCATCGTGGGCGGCGCAATCGACGCTCGCTTCATCCCTGCTATCGTCAAGGGTCTCATGGACCGCATGGAGCAAGGACCGCTGACAGGCTCGTATGCCCGCGACGTGCGTGTAATGATATACGATGGCAAGATGCACCCGGTAGACTCGAATGAAATCTCATTCCGCCTCGCCGGACGAAACGCATTCTCCGAAGCGTTCCGCAACGCCAACCCGAAAATCCTCGAACCTGTATACGACGTTGAGGTGCTGACACCCGGCGACACCATGGGCGACGTGATGAGTGACCTGCAGGGACGCCGAGCCATCATCATGGGCATGTCGTCAGAAAACGGCATGGAGAAACTCTCCGCCAAAGTGCCACTCAAGGAGATGTCTTCCTACTCGACCTCTCTGAGCTCAATTACTGGCGGCCGCAGCTCGTTCACAATGAAGTTCTCCAACTATGAACTCGTTCCGGGCGACGTGCAGGAGAAGCTGCTGAAAGAGTATGCTGAAACCCATCAGGACGATTGATGAGATAACAATTTCCGACAATAGGTGATACACACAGCGGCTGCGTCGTAACTGTTTGCGACACAGCCGCCTTTTTGGTGTTCATATATGGCTGTATGGTAAGATCTGGCGCGTCCAATGAATGTGATTTCAGATTCCGTACTTGGGTGATAATCGGATTTTTACTAACTTTGCATCAGTTTAGGTGACAGCCGCAAGCGGCACCAGCGGCGCAAGTCCGCACTGCCAGCGGTTGTATTTTCCTCATTTCTACAGGTTTATATGAGGAATAGACTCAAATATATGAAAGGTAAAAAGATTAAGGACTTGCCCGGCGGCGAGAGCTTGTTGTTTGAAGTCAGCTGGGAAGTATGCAATAAGATAGGCGGAATATATACAGTACTCTCGACCAAAGCGAAAGTACTTGCCGAGACCCGCGGAAACCGGCTGGTTTTCATAGGTCCGGACGTATGGCGCGACGGTTGCGAATCTCCCGTGTTCCACCCCGACTCCTCCTTGCTCGCCGATGCGGCAGCAAACATCACACTGCCATACGGCATATCGCTGCGCGCCGGCAGATGGAATGTGCCAGGACAGCCAGCCGCCGTCCTCATTTCATTTGACGGCGTATATCCTCATCTCAATGAAATATTCGGCAAGATGTGGCAACGCTTCAGCGTGGACTCGCTTCATGAATACGGCGACTACCGCGAGGGCTGCGCTTTCGCCGTCGCATCTGCAATCGTCATTGACGGCATAGCGCGACATCTCGGCTGCCAGCCGCATGGCGTAACGGCGTTGTTCAACGAGTGGACTTCTGCGATGGGGCTGCTGTATCTGCAGACTATCTGTCCTGAAGCTGCGACCGTTTTCACCACGCACGCCACAAGCATCGGCAGGAGCATCTGCAGCAACGGCAAGCCGCTGTATGACTATTTCACCGGCTATAACGGCGACCAAATGGCTGCCGAACTTAATATGCAGTCCAAGCACTCACTCGAAAAAGCCGCTGCCCACGCTGCCGACTGTTTCACCACTGTCAGCGGCGTGACAGCCCGCGAGTGCCGCCAGTTGCTCGACATCGACCCTCAGGTTGTGACACCAAACGGGTTTGAGCCGAATTTCGTGCCGGCAAAACGGAAATATTCAACCCTACGCCGCAATTCACGGAAGCGCATACTGGAAACAGCCTCCGCATTGACCGGCAAGGCATGGGGCGGAGACACATTCATTGTTGCGACATCCGGCAGAAACGAATACCGCAACAAGGGGATTGACCTGTACATAGACGCATGTCTTCGCGCCAGAAGCAATATGGCAGGAAGCTCCCGCGACATATTGGCTCTGATTCTCGTCCCGGCATGGGTGAAATGCCCCTCCCCTTCTCTCATGGAGGTACTTGCTGGCAAAGCCAAAGCACCGGCATCGCCCGACTGCATGACGCACCTGCTCAACAATCAGGACAGCGACGCGATAGCCTGCCGTATGCGCGACTGTGCCGGCAACGCTTCACAGTCACGCCTTGCGATCATAGACATCCCGTGCTATCTCGACGGCCATGACGGAGTTCTTGACATAGCATATTATGACCTGCTTCCAGCACTCGACATGACAGTGTTTGCCTCATATTATGAACCATGGGGGTATACCCCGCTCGAGAGCATCGCTTTTGGCGTGCCCACGATCTCTACCGACAAGGCCGGTTTCGGCGAATGGATGCTCACGAGTTTCGGCAACGGTTTCGCCAAGACAGGAACACACATAGTCAACCGCACAGACTCGAACTATGATGAGGCTGCCGCAGCAATTGCAGCTGACATCAACTGCCTTGCGGCATCACCTGCCGAGACACTGGCACAATACCGCAGCCGGGCTGCGCAGGTTTCGTCAGCTGCAGACTGGTCACATTTCATCACACATTACAGCGAGGCATTCCGTGTCGCCCAACGCCGCCGCGATGAGCGCATCGCAGATGCCTCCAGAAACAACCAATGACATTTCACGAATAGATATAGAGTATATGAAACTTCAAGTAAGCAACAGCAACCAGCCGACATGGCGCAACGTCACAGTGCTGGCACAGCTTCCTCCGCAGCTCAAGGCCCTCGAGGAACTGTCGAAAAACCTGTGGTGGGTATGGAACAGCGAGGGCAAGTCCCTGTTCCGCGACCTCGACCATGACACCTGGCGCAAGGTCGGTGAAAACCCCGTGCTTCTGCTGCAGAACATCAGCTACGAGCGGTATCAGGAAATCCTCGCCGATCCGGCAATGATGAAACGCATCAACGATGTGTACGCTTCAATGCAGGAATACCTGAGCCAGCCTATGCGTCCTGACATCCCCTCGGTGGCGTATTTCTCCATGGAATACGGTTTGTGCAACTGTCTGAAAATATATTCCGGAGGCCTCGGAGTGCTTGCCGGCGACTATATAAAACAAGCGTCTGACAGCCGCGCCGACATGACGGCCGTCGGCTTCCTGTACCGTTACGGGTATTTCAAGCAGGAACTCTCTATGGACGGCCAACAGGTAGCGACATACGAAGCCCAGAATTTCGACCAGCTTCCCGTCGAGGCCGTGACAGGCGACGACGGCCAGCCCATGGTCCTTGAAGTGCCGTTCCCAGGACGCATCGTCTATGCGCATGTATGGCGCGTAAACGTAGGGCGCATGAAGCTGTACCTGCTCGACACAGACTTTGACATGAACTCCGAGTTCGACCGAAGCATCACGCATCAACTGTACGGCGGCGACTGGGAGAACCGCCTCAAGCAGGAATACCTGCTCGGCATAGGCGGCATCTACATGCTCGACAAACTCGGCATCAAAGCCGACATCTACCATGCCAATGAAGGCCATGCCGCATTGCTCAACCTGCAGCGGCTTGTTGACTTCATACAAAAAGACGGCCTGCCGTTCAATGTGGCGCTCGAAGCTGTCCGCGCTTCTTCGCTCTACACCGTACACACTCCCGTACCCGCCGGCCACGACTACTTCGAAGAGCCGCTTTTCGGCAAGTACCTCGGCGAATACCCGGCAAAACTCGGCATTTCGTGGACTGACCTCATGAACATGGGACGCGAGAACCCTGACAGCAACGAGAAGTTCTCAATGAGCGTGTTCGCGCTCAACACTTGTCAGGAATCTAATGGCGTGAGCTGGCTGCACGGCGAGGTCTCCAAGCGCATGTTTGCCGGCGTATGGAAGGGGTACGCCCCCGAAGAGTCGCACGTCGGCTATGTCACCAACGGCGTGCACATGCCCACATGGGCTGCTTCGGAATGGAAGTCATTCTACGCAGAGCGGCTCGGCAAGCAGGTTTTCGACAACCAGAGCGACCCCGATGCCTGGAAAAGCATTTTCGATGTGCCTGACGCTGACATCTGGGAGATGCGCATGGCCCTGAAAAACAAGTTCATCAACTTCGTGAAGCAAGACTTCACAGAGAAGTGGATCAAGAACCAGGGCGACCCCTCGGCTGTGATGAAAATCGTCAGCAAGTTTGACCCCAACACCCTCATCATCGGCTTCGCCCGCCGATTTGCCACATACAAGCGTGCGCACCTCCTCTTCACTGACCTCGACCGCCTTTCCAAAATTGTGAACAACGAGAAGTTCCCGGTGCAGTTCGTGTTCTCCGGCAAGGCTCACCCTGCCGACGGCGCCGGGCAAGACCTCATCAAGCGCATTGTCGAAATCAGCAAGATGCCGCAGTTTGAGGGCAAGATCATCTTCCTTGAGGACTACAACATGATTGTGGCGAAACGCCTCGTCACCGGTGTCGATATTTGGCTCAACACGCCTACCCGCCCACTCGAGGCCTCCGGCACTTCCGGCGAGAAAGCGGAAATGAACGGCGTGCTGAACTTCTCCGTCCTCGACGGCTGGTGGTATGAGGGCTACCGCTTTGACGAGAAGGCCGGCTGGGCCCTCACTGCAACACGCACATTCACCGACCAGTCACAGCAAGACCGCCTCGACGCAGCAACTATCTACTCGATGCTCGAGAACGAGATCGTGCCGCTCTACTATGCCAAGAACTCGATGGGCTACTCCCCGGAATGGGTGCAGTACATAAAACGCTCGATAGGACACATCGCCCCTCATTTCACCATGAAACGCCAGCTCGACGACTACATTGACCGCTTCTACCGCCCCGAGGCTGAACGCTCGCACAAACTGCAGGCAAACAATTTTGCCGAAGCCCGCGAAATCGTAGCATGGAAAGAGGAGGTGGCATCGCGCTGGGACCAGATACAAGTCATCTCATCGTCAATCGGTGACGGCGCAAACGGCATCCTGCGCACCGGCTCGCGCCTCGTGGCAAAATGCGCTATTGACACCAAAGGCCTTGCCGACAGCCTCGGCGTTGAACTGGTGGTATACCGCGAACACGACGGCGAGTCAACATTTGACAAGGCCATACAGCTCGACGCTGTCAAGACAGAAAACGGGATAACATACTACGAACTCGACACCGACTTCACAGATGCCGGCATATTCAACTTCGCGTTCCGCATGTATCCCAAGAACGTGAAACTGCCACACCGCCAGGACTTCGCATACCTGCGCTGGTTCTGACACAGCAAGCAATCCCATAAACACAGGGTGTGCCATTCTCTCGTGGCGCACCCTGCTTTATGTATTGTTTTTAATTATTGTACTTCCTCTTCAGTCAGTTTGAATGTAATGGGAAGCGACATGATGTAGCGGACAGGTACGCCGTCTTCAGTGCCTGGCTCCCATTTAGGCATCTGCTTGACAACTCTTATTGCTTCCGCGTCGAGTTCTGGACTGACACTTTTCACTATCGAAAATTCATCGAGAGATCCGTCTCTTTCAACTGTAAAACGTATGACTACCATTCCTTCCAATTTGTCCTTTTGCGCCTGCTCAGGATAACATAGATTTTCACACAGGAAGGCATACATAGCAGACTCGCCGCCTGGGAATGAAGCAACCGTTATACTATTCGGCACATGTGCAACTACACAAAATCTTTCCGGCTCTTCTTCGGTTGCTTTTACTTCTGACTGCTCTGGCGTTTGCTCCTGCGGTTTGTCTGTGGAGTGGAGCGTGAGGGGGACTGCCAGCAGCACAGCTGCAAACACTCCGAAAATCAATGCTTTAATGCTTGTCTGTTTCATTGGTATGGATTTGGTTTGAAAATAGCTATTATGGCCATTACGGCTATAATAGCTATGAGGCTTTTGTCCCGCAAAGTTAGTCATTTTCTGATAATGTACAAAATACAATTCCAACGCCATTCAAAGTATCGTCCCCTGTAAAATGGGATATATGCCGGATAAATGTAGTGAAAAGGTGCGGAAAAGGCCCTGGCGGTGTTGCGAATAACCAGCGGTTTTATTAACTTCGCGACTTAATATAAGAGTTTTCGATGATGAATACGGACAACAACGAAGAAATCCTCGTCGATGAGGCAGGATTGAATTTCATAGAACAGGAAATAAAAGCAGATTTGGAGGCAGGGAAAAACGGAGGGCGGCTCAATACCCGTTTCCCACCTGAACCAAACGGCTATCTGCACATAGGCCATGCCAAGGCATTCATCATGGACTTCGGGGCGGCCGAGAAATTCGGGGGTACTTGCAATCTCCGCTTTGACGACACCAACCCGCAGAAGGAGGACACCGAATATGTCGAGGCCATAAAGCGCGACATCCATTGGCTCGGCTATGACTGGGGCGACCGCCTGTACTATGCGAGCGACTATTTCGATCGCCTGTATAACCTCGCGATGCGGATGATACGCGAGGGCAAGGCATACGTTGACGAACAGTCTTCAGAGGAAATAGCACGCCAGAAAGGCACACCCACCACTCCGGGCGTGGCATCGCCATACCGCGACCGCCCTGTCGAGGAAAACATCGACCTGTTCGAGCGCATGAACAATGGGGAGTTTGACGAGGGGTCTATGGTGCTGCGTGCCAAGATAGACATGGCATCAGACAATATGCATTTCCGCGACCCGATAATGTACCGCATCATCAAGACTCCGCACTGGCGCACTGGCGAGAAATGGAAGGTATACCCGATGTATGACTTCGCTCACGGCCAGAGCGACTACTTTGAGGGTGTGACGCACTCTATCTGCACGCTCGAGTTTGTCCCCCACCGTCCGCTCTACGAGTGGTTTGTCAAGGAACTTGCCGACGAGAGCTATTGCCCGCGCCAGATCGAGTTCAACCGCCTGAACCTGACATACACCATGATGAGCAAGCGCAAGCTGCTCCAGCTGGTCAAGGATGGCCTGGTGAGAGGCTGGGACGACCCGCGCATGCCGACCCTGTGCGGACTGCGCCGACGCGGCTACACACCCTCGTCAATCAAGGATTTCGTGCGCCGCATCGGATATACCAAATATGAGGCGTTGAACCATATCGAGCTGCTCGAACACTCCATACGCGAAGACCTCAACAAGACTGCGATCCGCGTCAGCGCGGTCAAGAACCCGGTGAAGCTGATACTCACCAACTATCCCGAGGGGAAGACCGAAACGATGTCGATGGACAGCAATCCGGAGAACCCGGCGGAGGGTACGCACGATATGCCCTTCTCACGCGAACTCTGGATAGAGCGTGAGGACTTCATGGAAAATCCGCCCAAAAAGTTCTTCCGACTTTCGCCTGACAAGGAGGTGCGCCTCAAGGGTGCATACATCATCAAGTGCACTGGCGTGAAGAAGGACGATGCCGGCGAAATTGAGGAGATATACGCAACTGTGGACTTCGATACACGCAGCGGACTGCCCGGAGCCGACCGCAAGGTGAAAGGCACTCTCCACTGGGTGTCCGCGCCGACTGCCGTGCGCGTAGAGGTACGCGAGTATGACCGTCTGTTCGCCGTCGAGAACCCGTCGGCAGCCGAGGGTGAGCTGAAAGACCTGCTCAACCCCGACTCGCTCAAAGTGCTTGACACAGTATATGTTGAGCCTTGGCTCGCGGAACGCGCCAAAGTGGAAGACCACTACCAGTTCCAGCGTCTCGGCTACTACACGGTTGACCCGGACAGCACTGACGGCCACCTTGTGTTCAACAAGACCATCGGGCTGCGCGACACATGGGGCAAGATTGCTGCCAAGGCAAAATAACCTCATAAGCACCATACTGATGAAAGAGTTTCGACAATACATAATGTCGAACTCTTTCATTATCAACATCTACGGAATGGCAGAAGAACTGTCGAAAACACGGTTGGGCAGGTATGCCGCATTGCGACACAAGAAACGCCGCGATGCGGAGCGGCTTTTTTTAGTTGAAGGGGAGAAATGCATCCGCGAACTGGCTGGGGCATACGAGCCGGAAGCCCTCATCGCTACCCGACAGTGGCTCGACACTCACACTTACCTTGCCAACAATCTTGGGCAGATACTCGTAGCCGACAGCAAGAAAATGCAACGGCTGTCATCACTCGCCACAGCACCGGAAGTGATCGCCGTAATGAAGATGCCGTCCTCGCCGCAAACATCATCGCCCCTGCCGCGAGGACTGTACCTTGCGATTGACGGCGTGCAAGACCCGGGCAACCTCGGCACAATAATCCGCACCGCAGACTGGTACGGCATTGACACCGTCTTTGCGTCGCATGACACCGTGGATCTATACAACAGCAAGACAGTGCAAGCGACCATGGGATCGATGTCGCGTGTGAAAGTGACATACACAGACTTGCCCACTCTGTTTGCCGCAAATCCTTCGCTGCCGGTATACGGCACGTTGCTCGACGGCAACAACATATACGGGCAAGAGCTGTCAGAATGCGGTTTCATAGTAATGGGCAATGAGGGCAACGGTCTCAGCGACGCGGTGCGCCGCAAGGTGACACACCGCTTGCTGCTGCCCCCATACGGCAACGGGCCGCATGCAGAGTCGCTCAATGTCGGGATTGCCACGGCCCTTGTTGTGGCAGAGTTCCGCCGACGCACCGCAATACATTCTGATTATGGCAAAGGCAAAGTTTAAATCCGTTTTCTTCTGTTCCTCATGCGGTCATGAATCACCTAAATGGCTGGGGAAATGTCCCGGCTGCGGCGAGTGGAACACGTTTGTCGAGGAGAAAGTCTCCACGGCTCAACAGAGCAACGCCCCGGGGACACTGTTGCCGTCATCGGGCAAACCAGTCCCGCTGTCACAGATAGAACCTGTCGAGGAGATGCGCGTCAAGATGCCGTCCGGCGAACTGAACCGCGTCCTCGGCGGGGGGCTGGTGGCAGGGAGCATAACCCTCATCGGCGGCGAACCGGGAATCGGCAAATCGACATTGCTGCTGCAAAACATCCTGTCGATACGCGGCCGCACTGTACTGTACATATCGGGCGAGGAAAGCGCAAGCCAGCTGAAACTGCGTGCCGACCGGCTCGGCAAAATCTCTGACAACACATATATATTGTGCGAGACTTCACTCGAGAACATTTTCACGCAGATTGAGAACCTGAAACCGGGGCTTGTGGTCGTTGACTCGATACAGACTATTGCCTCGTCATCAATTGAATCAGCAGCCGGCAGCGTGAGTCAGGTCCGCGAATGTGCCGCCGCATTGCTGCGCTACGCCAAGACCTCGGGGGTGCCGGTGCTGCTCGTCGGACATATCAACAAGGAGGGGTCAATAGCCGGCCCGAAGGTGCTCGAACACATCGTTGACACGGTACTTCAGTTTGAGGGCGACCGCCAATACCTGTTCCGCATACTCCGCGCCATCAAGAACCGCTTCGGCTCAACTTCCGAAATCGGCATCTACGAAATGGTGGACAAGGGGCTGCGAGAAGTGGTCAACCCATCAGAGATGCTGCTGTCAGAGAACCGGGACGAAAACATGTCCGGCATCGCCATCGGCGTGACTATAGAGGGCGTGCGCCCGTTCCTCATCGAGACACAAGCCCTCGTTTCAACGGCGGCATACGGCACGCCGCAACGCTCCGTAACAGGCTATGACCAGCGGCGACTAAATATGCTGCTTGCTGTCCTCGAAAAACGCGCTAAATTCCGCCTTGGCCAGAAAGACGTGTTCCTGAACATCGCCGGCGGCATAAAGGTAGTTGACCCGGCTCTTGACCTTGCAGTAGTAGCGGCAATCATGTCCTCAAATTTCGACATTGCGCTGCCGCAAGGGATTACACTTGTCGGAGAAGTGGGTCTGTCGGGCGAAATACGTACAGTGACACGAATTGAACAACGAGTGGAGGAAGCTGCCAAACTCGGGTTTGAGACCATATATATCCCGAAAAGCAATTTCAAGGGAGGCAGCAAGAGGCGTGCAAAAATCAACATCATCGAAGTCGGCAAAGTCGAGGAACTGTTCCGCCACATATTCGCATAACGGTTTACAGACCTTTGAACGTCAACGGATTGAATATCATTTCACGCCCGGTCAACCGATAAAGGCTCATGGCGGCAAAACCCATGGTGTGACGCATGTTGACCTCCACACACGCATTTATCCTTCCAGCCACATCGCAAAGCATATCGATGCCCAGACATCCGTTATAATAAGGCGCTATGAACTTGTCAATAGCCTGACGCTGCACTTCTATCACATCATCAAGCATATTGGTGTGCTTGCTGATCTCACTTTTCAGCGTCTCGTCCGAGGCCACCATATTTCCGCAGTATCCTCCACGGATGTCCGTGTTGAAAACAGACAATCCCGAATACGCCGCCGTGCCTCCGGAGCAAACCCATTCAGAGGCAAAGTCTATTGACTTAGTCGATGCGACCTCCGCCATTACACTCCCCTGCGAGCGGATTATCCCTTTTGCCCATGACAAAACCGCAGAGCGTGACATCGTAGGCGTGTGAAGCACTCCCCTGCCGCTGCTGCTCCACGGAGCTTTCAGATAGCTGTCTGGCGTTTGGTCAAGCCACGCCTCGACCGCCTCAATGTCGCGCAATTCCGCAGGCACATCGTCCACACACCCATAACCGATCTGTGCGTTGATGAATTGGTGAAAGCCAATGGTCGTGCGCCGGTGAGCCAACTCGCGCAACTTGGACAAAGCTGGAGCATCTGGCACCAAAGCCGTGTCTACTCCAAGCCTCTCCAGCCGTGCCGCGATGTCGAAATTCCAGCCCCAGGGAATGACGCTGTCAATCGCCATGGACTTAATCGAGACTGCTGATACAATGTCAACGCCGCACTCGACTGCAATACGTGAATATGGCGTATCGACAAACTCGTCAAGCAGCAATATGCAGTCACCCGGTTCAGCCCATATAGCCGGCAACGCCGCCAACGATTGCCGCAGTATTCTCACAGCCTGAGGAGCGGTGTACTGCCGCTTGCCGTGTGCGAGGGCAAAATCTGTTTCCGGATTGAAAATATGGAGTGTCACCGTTGTGCCTGTCAATATAATCAGAACGGTCTGGAAAAAGAGGGACTCTTCATCCAGACCATTGTTGTTTATGCAGTGCTGATTGATTTTGTCAATCAGCGAGTTTATCTTTCTCCTTCAAGGGATTGGTGAAATAGAGCTTGTGCTCGAGATACTCCTGAGTAGCTATCAGCGTTGGTTTGGGAAGCCGCTCATAAAAGCGGGATATTTCTATCTGCTCATGGTTTTCAGCCGTCTCCTCAAGATTATCGGTAGTAGCAAACTCCGCAAGTTTCTTTTCAAGTCCCTTTTTCATCTCCACGGCAATCTGGTTGGCCCGTTTGCCGATGATGCAAACAGTTTCGTAGACATTGCCTGTCTGGTCAGCCATCGCAATCATGTCACGGGTGACAGTGTTGGTGGGAGCATTTGTTTTCTTGTAATCCATCTTACTGAATATGTTATGAGTCTTTGTTTCCTATTGAATGGTTAGTTCTCAGTGTGCGTCCGCGCCACTTTGAACATCGCGTCCGCCTCGCTCTTGTATTTTGAGTCGGGGAAATTGTTGATGAACGAATAGTACTCATCTACAACATCCTGATAGCGTTCGCGCCGCTTTTCATCGACACTCTGGCGAGCCTGCTGGTACTTTGACTTGAGAATTATCATTTCAAACTCCTCGCGGTACTTGGAATACGGATACTGCTTCAGCGCGTTCTCAGCCACAATCACCGCAGCTGCATAGTTGTTGCCGAGGAAATTGCCGAGATTGTAGTATAGCTGCGCATTCTGCAACTCCTTCAAAGTCAACTTGTCCTGCAGCTCGAATATGGCGTTCTGCGCCATAGTCACACGGTCGCTCTTAGGGTAAAAGTCCAGAAAGCCTTGAAGCTCCTCAATGGCCTTTATGGTAATGGACTGGTCGAGCTGCGGGTCCGGGGAATCGAGATAATACCCATAGCCGCTGTAGAAGCGTGCCAGCTCAGCATACTTGCCTCGAGGGTAGCGGTTGTAGTATGTCTTGAAATACACTCCGGAATTGAGGTAGTCCTTGTCCTCATAATACGACAGGCCGAGCAGGTACAGAGCCTCCTCGCCGTCAGGCCCGCCGCGCAACGGCGTGATGACCTGTTCAAGCAGCGTATATGCCTGATTATATTTCTTCTCGTCGAAAGCCCGCTTGGCATACTCGAACTTAACTTTGGGGTCTGAACTCTTGAAGACCTTGTTGTATTCGCCGCATCCTGCCAAGAGGCACGCAAGAATTATGAGACACAAATATTTTCGCATCGGATATATCTACACTTTGAAATGCAAAGTTACTCATATTTCGCCAATCTATCGCCACCACCACCCTTTGTTTTAACCAATATTAGGAGGTAATTTACCACGGAGAGACGGTTGCGAAGTTTTTCCGCACGAAATGCCTTATCATCGCGATATTTTCACTAACTTTACATCTCAAACAAGAACCAAACCGCTTTGAACGACTATAACACACCCGAAGAGCCACGCAAGGAGAAACGCTCCTTGGCTGGCAATTCCATTATCCTCAACCTCATCATCATCGTTGTTGTGGCTGCGATTGGATTATGGATTTCGTACATATCCATTGCCCTGTTCACCAAACACGGGCAGAAAGACATAGTGCCTAACGTTGAGAACATGTCCTACACCGAGGCTATCAAGAAGCTGCACGCCGCCGGGTTCAAGATAGACATCCGCGACTCGCTGTACCGAGAGGACATCAAACCAGGGTACGTAATCGAACAGTTCCCGAAAGCCAAATCGGTGGTCAAGCCGGGACGCAAGATATTCCTGTACATCAACGCCGTCAACCCCAAGCAGGTGGAAATAGACGGCGGCCCGAACCACAACGAGGATGCGCTGAAAGGAGCCTCGCTGCGGCAAGGCATCTCACGCCTCGAAGAACTCGGGTTCAAGAACATTCAGATTATCAAGGTGCTCGGCGAGACAGACCGCATAGTCAAGGTGCTGTCCAACGGGCGTACCGTCAAGAAAGGAGACAAAGTGCCTGTCAACTCGCGTATCATCATCGAGGTATACGACGGACGGCTGCGCGAGCTGCGTGATTCGCTTCAGAACGAGGAGCTGTCCCGCTCCGGACAAACATATTATTACAACCTCGAGAACGGCGAGGAGGGCTATATGTCGCCCGAAGAAGCGAACACCCCAGCCTACCCCGCTCCCTCTGAAAACCAGAACCAGGAGGAACAAGACGAAGAACCTGAATACGAGTTTGTTGAATGACTACATCCAGCGAAGAATATCAGGATATAAGCCTAAATGCCGCTCCCGAAACAGCTCCCATAGCCGCATTGCCTGATGACGAGGACAATGTTGCGGACGAGGCATTGTTTGTCGATGCCGAGGGTCGGGAGATGTTTGAGCATTTCCGGTTTGTCGCAGACAAGGGGCAGCAGTTGTTGCGCGTTGACAAGTTTCTGGTCACGCGGATGCAAAAGACTTCCCGCAACCGCATCCAGCAAGCCGCAGATGCCAACTGCATAATAGTCAACGGCAAAGCTGTCAAGTCAAGCTACAAGGTCAAGCCCGACGATGTGGTGAGCATCGTAATGGACCGTCCTCGGTACGAACTCGAAATCATACCTGAGAACATCCCCCTCGACATAGTCTATGAGGACAAGTGGGTGCTGGTGGTCAACAAACCGGCAGGGCTGGTGGTACACCCGGGCCACGGCAACTATCACGGCACGCTGGTCAACGCCCTTGCCTGGCATTTCCGCGACAATCCAGACTACGATGTTGACGACCCGCGCCTCGGACTGGTGCACCGCATTGACAAGGACACGTCCGGACTGCTCGTTATAGCCAAGACCCCTGAGGCAAAGACGCACCTCGGAACACAGTTCTTCAACAAGACCACCCGCCGCGAATATGTAGCAGTAGTATGGGGCGACTTTCCCGAGCCGGAAGGGACGATAGTCGGCAACATAGCCCGCAATCCGCACGACCGTCTTCAAATGCAGGTATTTGAAGACCCTGCGATAGGCAAGCACGCCGTGACGCATTACAAGGTCATCGAGACATTCGGATATGTGTCAGTGGTGAAATGCGTGCTTGAGACGGGACGAACGCACCAGATCCGCGTACACATGAAGCATATCGGGCATCCGCTGTTCAACGACGCGCGGTACGGCGGCGACAAGATATTGCGCGGCACGACCTTCGCCAAATACCGGCAATTTATCGAAAACTGCTTCTGCATCTGCCCTCGCCAGGCGCTGCACGCACGGACTCTCGGTTTCACGCACCCCCATTCCGGAGAGCAGATGGACTTCTCCGCACCCATACCCGACGACATGACCATGCTCATCGAGAAATGGCGCGACTACCGCCGTGCCGACTGACATCATCAGCCTCCCAAAACAGACATATATAATTATGATACGCATATACTCAATGGACAGCTGCCCCGACTGCATCTCCGCAAAACGTGCGGTCAGCGGCAACAGCAAATATGAGATAATCGACATTGGTGCAGACGTACACGCGCTGAAACAGTTTCTGCATCTGCGGGACACCGACCCAGCTTTTGCCGAAGCAAAGCGCAGCGGCTCTGTCGGCATACCGTGCTTTGTCCTCGAAGACGGCACAGTGACTCTCGACCCCGAAACTGCCGGCGTCAAACCGGCAAACAACGAGTCCGAGCCGGGGGCATCGTGCAGCATCGACGGCAAAGGCTGTTGACGCGGAGGCCGTTCATATAGCGCGGCTGTCCAAATATTGACGACACATCTAATCATTACTATCACAGAATGAAAAAATTCTTATTAACCTCATTATCAGCACTTACCATTATGGGTGCATCTACGCAGATCCCGGCACGGGCAGCCAATCCGCTGCTCGAGCCGTCGCAGCTGCCATACGGCGTTGTGCCGTTTGACCGCCTGCAGCCCTCTGACTACGAAAACGCGGTGCGCGAGGGCATCAAACAACACATCCAGGAGATTGACGCTATCACCTCCAACCCCGAATCCCCGACCTTTGAGAACACTATCGTGGCTCTCGACCGCAGCGGCAGCACGCTGACAATAGCACAACTTGCCCTCAGCAATGTGGAACATGCTACAGGCGACACCGTCCTGATGCGCATCACCTCCGAACTGACTCCCGAGCTGACTCGCCACTCCACAGACATCATGCTCAACGAGAAGCTGTGGCAGCGCGTGAAAGAGGTCTACAACAACCGTGCTTCACGCACCGACCTCACTCCCGAGGACCAGCGCCTCATAGAGCTGACATACAAGAGCTTCGAAGAGTCTGGCGCAAATCTCAGCGCAGAGGCTCGCGAGAAGTACCGCAAGCTGACAGCCGAACTCTCCAACCTCAACATCCGTTTCGCGCAGAATGTGACAAACGGCATGAAAGACCCGGAACGCCGCATGTGGCTCACGCTTGACCAGCTTGAGGGCATGCCACAGTCCATCATCGACGCTGCTCGCCACGAGGCCAAGGAAGTGCTTGAGGCTGAAGGCAAGACAGACGACGGCTCTCTGTACCTGTTCACAGTCTTCGCTCCCTCCTATTCCCCGTTCATGAAGTACAACAAGAACCGCGACCTGCGTTTCCAGATGTACAAGATGTACAATTCGCGCAACTGCGGCGGAGAGTTTGACAACGAGCAGATACTGAAAGACATCACCAACATCCGCATGGAAATAGGCCAGCTGTTCGGCAAGAAGAATTTCGCCGAATACCAGCTTCAAGGCACCATGGCAGCAACACCGGCAGCCGTATACGACCTGCTCAACCAGCTGAAGGACGCATACATGCCCGCCATGCGCCAGGAGGTGAAGGAAATCGAGGCGTTTGCACAGAAGACCGAAGGCCCGGACTTCAAGCTCGAGGCTTGGGACTACAGCTACTGGTCTGACAAACTGAAGAATGCCAACTACGCATTCAACGACGAGGACATGAAGCCGTATTTCGAGATGAACAACACTATCGATGGTGTGTTCGGCCTCGCAACCAAGCTGTACGGGTTCAAGTTCAAGGAAAACAAGAAAATCCCGGGATACCACGCAGATGTACGCGCATACAACGTATATTCAGCTGACGGCAAGATACTTGGCATACTCTACACCGACTTCTTCTACCGTCCCGGCAAGGCGCCGGGCGCATGGATGACCGAGTTCCGTCCCGAGAGCAAGGATGACAACGGAGTGCGCACACTGCCGCTGATTTCCGTAGTCTGCAACTTCTCGAAGCCCGTAGGCAACGAGGCCGTACTGCTCACCCCCTACGAGGTGTCTACATTCCTGCACGAGTTCGGACACGCCCTTCAGGGCCTCTCGGCGCAGTCCAAGTACAGCACCATGTCCGGCACAAGCGTATTCCACGACTTCGTGGAGCTGTTCTCGCAGTTCAACGAGAACTACCTGCCGCAGAAAAAGTTTCTCGACAGCTTCGCCAAACACTACAAGACCGGCAAGAAGATGCCGCAGGAACTCATTGAGAAATTCATCAAGTCGCAGCAGTTCGGCGCAGCCTATTCGTGCGTGCGCCAGCTCAACTTCGGACTGCTCGACATGGCATACCATACGCTCACAGAGCCGCTCCGTGCATCTGCCGACCTCGAAGAATTTGAGGCTGCCGCACTCGAACCGGTCAAAATCTTCGATGCTGTGAAAGGATGCCTCATTTCTCCCTCATTCGGGCACATCTTCTCCGGAGGCTATGCAGCCGGCTACTACGGCTACAAGTGGGCTGAAGTGCTTGACGCTGACGCCTTCTCGGCATTCCTCGAGAACGGCATCTTCGACAAGAAGACCGCAAACAAATACCTGAAAATGATGTCAACAGGCGGCTCTGCCGACCCTATGGAACTCTACATCGAATTCCGTGGCAAAAAGCCGACAATTGACGCGCTTCTGAAACGCGACGGCATCAAGAAATAAGCAAATTGTCATAACCGAAATCCTGCCGTGGCAAAGGAAGTTCATCCTTTGCCACGGCCATTTTGTGTAGCCGAAAAATCCGACAAAAAATTACTGACAGGTAATTGTAAATGCCCCCGAAATTGGTTAACTTTGCAGTCCTGTACTTACACTGACTGAATAGTAATTCGCAGATGGGACGATATAACGATTATACTCCACAAATCGAAGACGTTACGAGCGAGGTAGACAACTCCGTCATCTCGCTTGACCCTCATAATGCAGCCGCCCAAAAGGCCGGCAAAACCCAACGCGCCCGCAAGCCGTCGCAGCGAGCTGCAAAGAAGGAGAACTCATCACCGTCAGTCGTCCAGGACATACAGGGACTGTCCGCAGTGTTCCGCGCAGAGACATACCGCAAGTTAGCAACAAACCGCACTCTGCGGCTGACGACAGGCGTAATCCTCGCCATTGCTGCGGTCTACATGTTCATTGCCTTCATCTCATACCTCTCCAACTGCACCGCTGACCAGTCCAAGGTGAACAGTCTGGCCATAGGAGCTGCTTCCGGAGTAGCAAACCAGGGGGGGGAAGGCGGCGCACGGCTGGCGCAGTTCCTTATCAACGACACTTTCGGAATCGGGTCGGCAGTCATCATACTGTGGATGTTTGCCATGGCCGTCAAGCTGTTCATACCCGACACGAAGTTCAAGACAGTGAATTTCACCATCAAATGCCTCGTGGCTCTGATTGCCATTTCATTGATAGTCGGCATCTCCACAGTTTATACCAACTCTGCTGTAAACTGGGGCGGGCTGCACGGCCGTCAGGTCACGGAATTCATCTTCGGTTTCTTCGGTGAAGTTGGGGTATGGCTGCTGTTCATAATGTCAGTGGCAATATTCGTGATACTCTGCCTTGCAGACATAATCCGTTTCTTCAGGAAAATGATCAAAGCCGCCAGAAAACGCCGCGAGGAATACAAGGCGCAGCGCGAGGCGGATGAGGAGAAAATGCGCCTCATCCGAGAGCTGGAGTTGAAAGAGGACGAAGACGCGGCTCTGGCCGGTGAACACGAAATGCCGCAGGAAGATGCAGCTGAAGAAGACACCCATGTGACTTTTGACGGTGAAAACAGCGGCATCACCGACACAGACGACAGCGGGTTGTACGGCGAAATCGACGACAGCGACGACAGCGACGACAGCGACACATACGTCCTCGAGGACGATGCGGATAACACAGCTGTTGACACCGACAATACCGACATGGACAACGAGAGCGACCCTCTCGGCACTATGGTCGTCAACCAGAACCACATAAGCGAGGTGGATGCTGATGCCCCGGAACAGACCGAACCGGGCCACGAGCATTTCCCCTACAATTTCCCTCCGTATGACCTTCTCGACGACCATGGGCAGATAGTCGAAATAGACCATGACGAACAGCTTGAGAACAAGGAGAAAATACGCAAGACGCTCGCCGACTTCGGCATACCGATCGTCAGCATCGAGGCGACAGTCGGGCCGACTGTCACCCTGTACGAGATAGTACCTGACACTGGTGTCAAGATTGCCAAGATACGCAGCCTTGTCGATGACATAGCCCTCAGCCTTGCTGCTGTCGGCGTGCGCATTATCGCCCCCATACCGGGCAAAGGCACTGTCGGCATCGAGGTGGCAAACAAGAACCCGCAGACGGTCTCGATGCGCACCGTCATCAAGTCGCCTGCGTTCCGCAACTCGCGATACAAGCTGCCTATCGCTCTCGGCTCTACCATTGGAGGCGAAGTATACATAGCCGACCTCGCCAAGATGCCGCATCTGCTTGTCGCAGGCGCTACTGGACAGGGCAAGTCTGTCGGACTGAACGCGATAATCACGTCGCTGCTCTACTGCCGACGGCCTGACGAGCTCAAATTTGTGATGGTTGACCCCAAAATGGTCGAGTTCAGCCTGTACGCCAAAATCGAGAAGCACTATCTGGCCAAGCTGCCCGACGAGGAAGACGCTATCATCACCGACGTGAGCCGTGTCGCCGCGACACTCAGCTCGCTGTGCGTGGAAATGGATGACCGTTACCAGCTGCTCAAACAGGCAAGCGTGCGCAACATCGAGGAATACAACAAGAAATTCCTTGACCACAAGCTCAATCCGAGCAACGGGCACAAGTTCCTCCCCTACATAGTCATCATTGTCGATGAGTTCAGCGACCTCATCATGCAGTCTGGCAAGGAAGTCGAGATGCCCATAGCCCGTCTGGCGCAAAAAGCCCGCGCAGTAGGCATGCACGTCATCATAGCCACGCAACGGCCCTCGACAAATGTCATTACCGGCATCATCAAGAGCAACTTCCCGGCACGCATTGCATTCAAGGTCAGTTCGGGCATCGACAGCAAGACTATCCTCGACACTACCGGCGCACAGCAGCTCATAGGCCGAGGAGACATGCTCATCAGCAACAGCAGCGAGATGGTGCGCGTGCAGTGCGCATTCGTTGACACTCCCGAAGTGGAACGCATCTGCCAGTACATCGCAGACCAGGCATACGCACAGGGAGCATACATACTGCCTGAACCGCGCGTCGGCGGCAATGACGAGGACAACGGCGGAGGACACGGGAGCCTGTCTGAACGCGACCCCCTGTTTGAAGAGGTGGCGCGGCTGGTCGTTTCCTCAAACCAGGCATCCACATCATCACTGCAACGCCGGTACGGCATCGGCTACAACCGAGCCGGACGTATTATGGACCAATTGGAGAAAGTCGGCGTGGTCGGACCGGCACAGGGCGGCAAGCCGCGGTCTGTCCTTATGGACGGAGGCTCGCTCGAAGAACTGCTCTCAACATTGTGACATTCCCAAAACAACAAAATATCATGAACCAGATGAAACAGAAAACAATCGCACGATATGTGCTGACAATCATCCTATTGCTCACAGCAACCGTCGCTTACAGTGCAGAAACGGCGACACAGCTGATGAACCGTGTGTCAAAATCATTCCGCAACGCATCGACAATCTCCGCGACATTCAGTGTCAAGGGGGCCATGGGCAACACCTCGGGCAATTTCTATTACAGCCACGGCAAATACGCCGTGATAACCAGCGGCGCAAGCGCATGGTACAACGGCAAGGATATGTGGACGTACAACCCTCGCACAAACGAAACAACCATTGTCACTCCCTCACAGCAGGAAGTGGCTGAAAACAACCCCTTTTCCATAATATCCTCTATGGCAGGGTCTTTCAATGCCCAGTATGCCAAAAGCCAGCCGGCAGGCAAGACTGTTCTCGTGCTGATAGCCAAGAGCAGCAAGAACAGCATCAAGAAAGTCGTGTTGACACTCGACAGCAAACGCATGGTGCCGACAGCCCTCGTCATTACCGGCAAGGGGGGGGTGACCAACGTGACAGTGTCGAAACTCGCGGCGGGAACAAAACTCTCCTCCTCATTGTTTGAATATCCCAAGTCCAAGTATTCTAAAGCCAAGATCGTGGACTTGCGCTAACATATACAGACACGATGAACACCGAAAGAACCAAGGTACTGATCATAGGCTCGGGGCCGGCCGGTTACACTGCCGGAATCTATGCGTCGCGAGCCAACCTCTCCCCTATCCTGTACGAGGGCATGCAGCCCGGCGGACAGCTGACACAGACCACAGAAATCGAAAACTTCCCGGGCTATCCCGAAGGGGTGACGGGGCAGGAGATGATGGAGCAGATACGCCGTCAGGCTCTCCGCTTCGGCACTGAAATACGCGAGGACGCCATTGCCGAAGTCGATTTCAGCCAACGGCCGTTCCGCTGCGTCGATGACCACGGCAATGTCATAGAGGCAGAAACCGTCATCATCAGCACCGGCGCATCTGCCCGCTACCTCGGACTTGACGATGAGGAGAAATATCGAGGCATGGGCGTAAGCGCGTGCGCCACGTGCGACGGTTTTTTCTACCGCAAGCGGACAGTGGCCGTTGTAGGAGGCGGCGACACGGCCTGTGAGGAGGCTCTCTATCTGGCCACTCTCGCCAAGAAGGTGTACATGATAGTGCGCAAGGGCTACCTGCGGGCATCAAAGGTAATGACACGCCGTGTCGAGGAGTGCGAGAATATCGAGATACTCTTCAACTGCAATACCGAGGGGCTGTTCGGCGATGACGGCGTGGAGGGAGCACGCTTGGTGCGCAATCGCGGCATGGAGAATGAGGAGCATTTCGACATAGCCATCGACGGCTTCTTCCTCGCCATAGGCCATAAGCCCAACACCGAGATATTCCGAGGCCAGCTCGAACTCGACGAGCAGGGATACATCAAGGTGGACGGAGCAAGCACCCGCACCAGCGCTCCGGGCGTGTTCGCCGCCGGCGATGTAGCCGACCCGGTATACCGTCAAGCCATTTCGGCAGCCGGCACCGGTTGCCGTGCTGCTCTCGATGCCGAAAAATTCCTTATGGGACACTGACATACAACAACCCATTTCCATGGACAATACAGACAAACAGACTGTTCTTGACCGCCGCTATCTGGATATGGCATCCATTAGGGCCGGCAATTCATACTGCACCCGCCGCAAAGTGGGGGCTCTGATAGTCAAGGACAAGATGATAATATCCGACGGCTACAACGGCACGCCGTCAGGCTTTCCCAATGTATGCGAAGACAGCAACGGCGACACGTTCCGCCATGTGCTGCACGCCGAAGCCAATGCCATAACCAAAGTCGCGCAAAGCAACAACTCCAGCAGCGGCAGCACGCTCTACGTGACCACAAGCCCATGCCTGGAGTGCAGCAAGCTGATAATCCAGGCGGGCATCAGGCGCGTGGTATTCAGGGAAATGTACCGGCTGCGCGACGGCCTCGACCTGCTCGAAGCCGCAGGCGTGGAAACAGTGTGGCTTCCGGAAACAGAGAACACAGAATTGTCATAACTGAAGATGAACAATAACAAGCGATTGATTTATGCTGTCATCCCTGTGGTGCTTGCCATAGGCGTGGCAGTCGGCATTTTCACCGGCAAATACATCAGCAGCCCTAAACAAGGGAATACTGACGAGAAACTGAACGCTGTCCTCGAGCTGATACAGAACGAGTATGTTGATGAAATCGACATGGACAGCCTTGCAGAGCTCGCCCTGCCCGAAATACTGGCAACACTCGACCCACACTCGGTCTATATACCCAAAAGCGAGTTTCATGCAGCCAATGACGACCTCGAGGGTTCGTTCAGCGGTGTCGGCATCTCCTTCCAAATACTGAACGACACAGTTACCGTGGTTGAGGTAATCCCCGGAGGCCCGGCTGAAAAAGTCGGCATACTCGCCGGCGACCGCATAGTGAAGGCCAACGGCGTTGCGATGACCGGCAACAAAGTCACCAATGACCTCGTATTCAAGACGCTGCGCGGAGAGAACGGCTCGAAAGTCGTCATCGATATCAAGCGCAAAGGTGTCAACAAACTTGTCAAGTATGATGTGATACGAGCAGACATCCCCATCAACAGCATCGACGCGGCATATATGCTCGACACGAATATCGGATATGTCAAGGTCAATCAGTTTGCCAAGACAACGGCCGACGACTTCATCACAGCTCTTGGCAACCTTCAGGCATCCGGCGCATCGAAATTTGTCATCGACCTGCGCGGCAACAGCGGCGGCATAATGGAACAAGCCATCTTGATGGTCAATGAGTTCCTGCCGGCAGACAAGATGATAGTCTACACCAAAGGGCGCAACAAGGCCAACGAAACTGTTGCTTTGAGCGACGGCAACGGCAGCTTCCAGAATAACGAGATCGTAGTGCTGACAGATGAAGGGTCGGCATCGGCTTCCGAGATATTCGCCGGTGCCATACAGGACAATGACCGGGGACTGATCGTCGGCCGCCGAACATTCGGCAAGGGGCTTGTACAAAACCAGATAGTATTCCCAGACAGCTCTGCCATACGCCTCACTGTGGCTCGTTACTATACACCATCCGGACGCTCGATACAGAAGGAGTACAAGCGCGGCAAGGACGGCAAATATGAACTCGACATAATAGAGCGTTACAACCACGGCGAGTTCTACAGCGCAGACAGCATAAAGCTTGACAAATCTAAGGTTTACCACACGAGTGCCGGCCGCACAGTATATGGGGGCGGAGGCATAATGCCTGATGTATTTGTGCCGCAAGACACAACCGGATACACCACCTACTACATCAATGTGATGAACCAGGGACTGGTTCAGAAATTCTCGTTTGACTTGACCGACCGCTACCGTTCATTGCTCAGCAACATCAGCACCACGGACCAGCTGTTGAAAGTCATCCCGGGCGATGACATGCTGCTCAGCAACTTTGTGGATTTTGCCGCTGCCAAGGGTGAGCCGGCACGCTGGTACTACATCAACCAGTCACGCCGACTGTTGCTGCAACAGCTGAAAGCCGTCATAGCTCGAGACGCCCTCGGCTACAGGCAGTTCTATGAAATATTGAACCAGGGCGACCCCGTTATACTCAAGGCTATACAGCTTTTGAACACCGGCAAGTCTCCCGTACAGATAACCAAATAGCACAACCTCTGCCCTAAGCTCAATTTTGATTGGGGCAACAAACAGTACACAACAATGGAAAAATCGGACATAAGACGCAAAATCAAGGCTCTGCGCACAATGCTGTCTGACGAGGACAAGAACTCTGCCGCAGAAGAAGTTTTCGAGCAGCTGGAGAAGACAGCCGCGTTCCTCCTCGCCGACAAGATACTCATGTACCACTCTCTCCCAGATGAACTCCAGACCATCGCGTTCCTCAAAAAGTGGGGCAGCCGCAAGAAATTCTTCCTTCCCCGTGTGAACGGCGTGAACCTCGACATACTCCCATACGACCAGTCTCGCCTTGAGCTCGGCTCTTTCCAAATCGAAGAGCCGACTGGTGACGACCTCACCGACCCGGCTGAAATTGAGCTGATTATCGTCCCGGCAGTCGCATTCGACCGCAACGGCAACCGGCTCGGTCGCGGCAAGGGCTTCTACGACAGGCTGCTGCAGACCACTCGTGCCACTAAAATCGGCGTAGGCTATGACTTCCAGCTCTTCGAGGAAATACCAGCTGAACCCCATGATGTACCCATGGATATGGTCATCACACAACGACACTACATCAGAATTTCAAAATAACACTCACGCCTCTTTCCCATGCCGTTATTCGACAGAGACAACAAACTGTGCGACATACTGTTCCACGAGCCCTCCACGCTGACCGTTATAAACCGCTTCGGCATTTACCTCGGCGTGGGGGATGCCACAGTGGACGAGATTTGCGTCAAGCACGGCATCGACCCGGTGTTCTTCATATCAATCATAAATACGTACCTCAACGAGGACTATTTCCCAGAGAATACCCTGCAGTCGGTCAACCTGAAACTGATAGCAGACTATCTAGCCCAGACGGACTCGTATTACGAGCATTTCCAGCTGCCCAACATCGACCGTCACTTCAACTCGCTCGTCACGAGCAGCCAAGCACTGAGCTATGAGCTATCGCTGTTGCGCAAGTTTTTCCTGCAAATGAAGAGCGAACTGCTTGACAACATACACCGTGACCATGAGATGCTGTTCCCCTTTCTCGAAGACCTGTACAACCAGAGGATCCCGGCAAATGAAGTCGTCGGCAGGTACAGCAATGTACAATGCTATGACGGGCATCAGATAGAAGATAAAATCGGAGACCTGCTCAGCTTCTTCATCATCCACCTCGAGGGGGCATACGACCAGAACCTCTGCCACGCCGTAGTGAGCGCAGTGTTCACCCTCAGCCGTGACATCAAGCAGAACAACCGCATACGAGAGCGCATACTGCAGCCTCTGGTCAAGATGCACGCAAGCAGCGACAGATGAAACGCCTGCGCCATAGGCACATAGCACTGTGTGGACTGCCGCCCACGCTTGGCGGCGCATTCCAAGTCTGGCTGAACGAAACCGCCGAGGCGCATTGCGCCGTCTATGACTCATTCGCATCATTCGTGAGTGATACGGAACGGCATGACATATACATCGTCAGCATGGAGACGTTTGTGGCAAACCTGAACTTCTTCCTGCCGAGAAAGGGCAATGTCGTGCTGCTCACCTGCCGCCCTTACAACGAAGGCATCTCCTCAATTGCACATATCAGCATCGATGACGCACCGGAAGCCACGTTGCGGAAGATTGCAGATGTAATCCCTGAAAGCGATTGCCCGCGCACCGCAGGCAAAAGCGTCCTCTCGCAACGCGAGACCGACGTAATACGCGAAATCGCCCGCGGCAAGACCAACAAGGAAATTGCCGACAGGCTTAACATATCAGTCAACACCGTTCTGACCCACAGGAAAAACATCTCACAGAAACTCGGCATACGTTCCGCCTCGGGACTCTCGCTATATGCGCTGATGAACGCCCTGATTTGACTTCAACCGATTGCGCAGCCAACGTAGGGACACGGCGTGCCGTGTCCGCAACCAAGTCATTGCAAATCAACAACATACATACTTGCCACACTTCGGACACGGCACGCCGTGTCCCTACCTTGCCGCCCCAATCATACGCAGTCTGCGCATTTTGACACACTCCCTACCTTGTCTGCGGAATGCTTCAGTATGTAAACCCTCTGACATTGCGGCCGTTACACCACGTTTATCATAGATTAACCATTGCGGCAAACGCAGATATTGCCTCTGTCAGCGGATTTTGCTATTTTTGCAGTGCAATTTGCAGTGAACCAAACCACTGCCAGATTGTTGAACGTAAGATAGGACAAACGTATCATTTATGCAGGATTTAGAGAAGAACCTTCACTCCTCGCCCAAGGGCATACGCCTATGGTTCGCGATATTCATGGTGCTGATATACCTTGGCATGGGAGTGCTCATAGCAATGGACAAGGTCGATGTATTCGGAACAAACACAACCGTGAAATACGTAGTAGGCTGTGTCCTGATAGTTTATGGCATATACCGAGGCTACCGGCTTATGAAAGGCCGCAACTGACATAAAATCCAAACTTCTGAAATAGCAATGAGAAAATCAATATGTGCGTTTGCCTCGCTGTTAGCAGCCATTGCTCTGGCGGCAGTGTCATGCCAGCAGACCAAGCGCGGCGAGTATGCCGCTGGAGCAGGGACGGTTTTCTGCGACGACGGCTTCAAGGCCATCCTCGACGAGGAAATCGAGGTGTTTGAGTATTCATACCCCAAAGCATCCATAATACCACGCTATGTCAGCGAAACTGAGGCTATTGACACGCTGTTGTCCGACAACACGCAGTCAATCATCGTCACCAAAGAACTGACAAAAGACCAGATCAAATACATCAAGGACAAGTACAAGCACATAGTGCGGCAGAAGTGCATCGCCGTCGATGCAGTCGCCCTCATCACCAACAAGGACAACCCTGTAAAGGAACTGTCCACACAGGAAATCAGCAGAATACTCAATGGCGAAATAACGCGCTGGAGCGAAGTCCTCGGCAACGACACCACTCGCATAAAGCTTGTGTTTGACAACAACGGCTCGTCCACAGTCAGCTACCTGCGCGACAAGTTCCTTCCAAAAGGGCAAAACATCTCCGACCATGCATACGCCACAGCAGCAAAGACCAATGCTGACGTGTTCGACTATATAAAGAAGGACAAGGACGCTATCGGCGTCATATCCGTCAGCTGGCTCGGCGAAGACCTCTCTGCAGCCCGCAAAGTCCCCATGGACAAGCGCATGGCAGACTACTCCGTGCAGGGCGACACCATCGCGACCGAACTCACCAGCGAGGTGAACATCATCAAGGTAAGCAACCCCTGCGAGGACAACGATTTCAGCACAGTCAGCTACAAGCCCTATCAGGCATACATAGCCTCTGGCGAATATCCGTTGTTCCGCAAAGTGTACATGATCTCCACAGCTCCCAACTCAACCGTCATGCACAGCTTCTTCTCATTCATGACAGGACCCGTGGGGCAGAAGATAATGCTGCGTACAGGCATACTGCCCTACAACATGGGACAACGCATAATAAACCTCATTGAAAGATAAGGCGAGACTGCACACAGTGTTTTCCGCGACACCAAACCGCAGTACGCAGTAAACCATTTACACAAAACCGCATCTATATAGCAAACAGGAAACGCAGAACGAAAGCAATCACACAAACACGCTCCAAACAATCAATTAGCGTAATATGTGGAGGGTGGGCTGCGTTATCAGATAAGGAAATAAACAAAACTCACAGGATATGAAACTCAAATTTGTCTTCTCACTCTTCATGGCAGGTGCATCTCTGGGTGTTTTCGCTCAGACGCACCAAGAGGGTGTCGAATATTACAAGGCAGACCAGTTCAACAACGCACTGGAGCTGCTGGAACGCAACTACAACAACCCCGGCACGGACAAAGCCGTAGCCAACTACTACCTCGGCCTGCTCTCAATCAGACAGCAAGACCTCGCCGGGGCAAAGAAATACTTTGAACAGGGCGTGTCCATCAACCCCGACTATGCCTACAACTACATCGGTCTGGGGTCGCTCGAGCTGAAGAACGGCAATGTCAAGGAGGCCGAAAACAACTTCAAGAAAGCCGAGAAGCTGAACAAGAAGGACGCTGCTGTATGGGTGGCAATAGCACGCGCATACTATGAAAGCTCATCGGAAGGCGCAACTATCTACGAAAAGCAGATAGCCAACGCACTCAAGAACGCACGCCGACGCAATATGTACGAGCCGGAGATTTTCATCTATGAGGGCGATGTGGCTTACGACCATGACGACCGCAACAGCGCAGCCTCAAAATATGAGATGGCGACTACATACAACCCGAAGGCTGCCGATGCGTATGTGAAATACGCCAAGCTGTACACCAAGTTCAACCCTGATTTCGCTATCAGCATGCTCAAGAAGCTGCTCGAGAACAACCCGAACTCGGCTCTCGGCCAGCGCGAACTCGCAGAGGCGTACTACAACAAGGAGGACTACAAGAGCGCAGCCGAGCAATACAGCAAATACATCAACAACCCCAGCCACTTCAAGAGCGACGAAAACCGCTACCTGCTGCTTCTCTTCCACGGTGGCAAGTATCAGGAAGGCTATGAATACTCCTCAAAGCTGCTCGCTGAAAACCCAGACAACTTCACGGCGCGCCGCTTCCAGCTCATGAATGCCGCCCAGTTGGATCCCATGAAAGACCAACTGCTCGGACTCGCTGAAGAAGTATACCGCAGACACATGGCAGACCCCAAAAACAACGCTATAGCCATAGTGGACTACAACCTGATTTCATCAGAGCTGCGCTTTGCAAAACGATATGACGAGGCTACCAAGGTGCTTAAGGAGGCCATCATCGAGTTCCCCGAAAATGCGGATTTCTACCGACGGTTGGCAAAAATACCCCTTGAGCAGAACAAGTTCGACGAAGCTGCAGACGCATACATGCTGTACATCAGCAAAACCGACAAGGCCTCTTACACCGACCTCATCCAGACTGCCCTGCTCTGCTATTATGCAGGCGATCTGAACAAAGACGAGACCCAGAAAGCCAAGGCCGAAGAGTATGTACGCAACTCAATCGTATATGCAGAGAAAGCCGCCGTCGCCGACCCGGACAACTACCGTCCCTACAAGGTGCTTGGCGATGCCAAGGCATACCTAGCACCAGAGGCGGACAAGGCTACCGCAGGCAAAGCAGACTATGAGAAAGCCCTCTCTCTCATAGACCAGGAAAAGAACGCCAGCGACTACGCTGAAATACAGAAAGCTCTCGGCGTGAAGTGATTTCAGCCGGCAAATGACATACACTGTCGGGCGTGCCGCAATGGCACGCCCGATTTTTTCATTTCAAATAACCCGTGTTCTCGGGCACAGGCACTTTGAGAAACGAGGAATTATTCGTAACTTTGTGTTATGAATATAGGTGCGTGAGAACGCACGGTCTACAATTAAAACACCGCTTATGGCCGAGACTATAAGAATTAAGAAGGGACTGGATATTCCGTTGGCAGGCAGGCTCTCCAATGACGTATCCGATAATGTGTCAGCTATTGATTTCGCCCTCGTCCCGGACGATTTTCTGGGCATAAAATGGAGGGTTGTTGTTTCTGCAGGCGATGAAGTGCAAGTCGGAAGCAAAATTATGGAGGACAAGGGCGGAAGCCCGATAAGCCTCGTCTCTCCGGTGGCCGGCAAAATCACTGGTATAAAACGTGGAGAACGCCGCAAAATCGAGGCGGTAACGCTTGTGCGCGAAAGCGACGGCAAAGCCGACTTGAAGCCAGACTTCTCCTCTCCAGAGCAAGTTCGCGACACGCTGCAACGATGCGGACTATGGGCGATGCTGCGCCAACGTCCGTATGACATCATACCTGCTGCTGACGCGCAGTTCCGCGATGTCTTTGTCACCGCATTTGACAGCACGCCGCTTGCTCCAGAAATAGTCACGCCCGACATGTACAAGGACATGGAGGAGGGACTTCGCATCCTCGCCATGCTCACAGAGGGAAAGGTATATCTGGGCACGGCCTTCGGAGCGGGCATTACCTCGTCACACGCCGAGGTCGTCGAATACCAAGGGCCGCACCCTGCCGGCAATGTCGGAGTGCAGATAGCGCAGATACGCCCTGTCAACAAGGGCGAGACCGTGCTGGCGCTCGATGCCCGCACAGCCGCCCGCATCGGGCATCTGTCGCTGCATGGGGAACTCGACACCCGCTGCGAAGTGGGAATAACCGGCCCGGAGGCAAAGCACCCTAAAACCATACGCACGACCGTCGGCGTGGCAATCAAAGACCTGGTCAAGGACAACATAGTCGGAGGAAAGAATGAACGCATCATCTCCGGCAACGTGCTGACTGGCATCCATGTGGCTGGCGACGGCTACCTGCGTTTTCCCTACCGCCAAGTCACCATCATAGCGGAGGGCGACACTGCCGACGAGTTCATGGGATGGGCTTCGATGAGCCCCCGCGTATACAGCGTAAAGCGCACATTCCCATCATTTTTCCTGAAGGGACACCGTCTGTTTAACTTTGACGCTCGCGTCAGGGGGGGGCATCGCGCCATGATACTCAGCGGCGAATACGACAAGGTATTCCCCTTTGACATATACCCGGAATACCTGCTGAAAGCCATTATTGCACGCGACATCGACAAAATGGAGCAGCTCGGCATCTACGAAGTCGCTCCCGAGGATTTCGCGCTCCCAGAGTTTGTTGACACCTCAAAAATCCCGTTGCAGAAGATAGTCCGTGAGGGCCTCGACTACCTGCGGCAAGAAATGGAATGACGTGTACCGCAAGTCTCATACCTCATTGACAAAAAGATAAACTACACCAACAGTGAAAGGACTAAAACGCCAATTAGACAAGATAAAGCCGCAGTTTGACAAGGGAGGAAAGTTCGAGAAATTCCATTCCGTGTTTGACGGCTTCTATACATTCCTGTACACGCCCAACGAGACCTCCTCGAGCGGCGTGCAAATCCACGACGCCAACGACACGAAGCGCACCATGACCACCGTCATCCTTGCGCTCATGCCGTGCGTCCTGTTCGGCATGTGGAACATAGGCTACCAGCACTCGCTCGCCACCGGCACCGACATGGGGTTGCTGCAGATGTTCCTGTACGGACTGTGGGCCGCATTGCCCAACATTGTTACAGCATACGTCGTCGGCCTCGGCATCGAGTTTATCGTCGCGCAGATACGCCACCACGAAATCCAGGAGGGCTTTCTGGTGTCAGGCATACTGATACCGATGATATGCCCGGTTGACACCCCCTGGTGGATGCTCGCCATAGCAGTAGCCTTCGCCGTGATATTCGCCAAGGAAGTGTTCGGCGGAACGGGCTACAACTTCCTGAACGTCGCACTTGTGGCACGAGCATTCCTGTTCTTCGCCTATCCCACCAAGATGAGCGGAGACCAGGTTTTCGTGTCGCTTGGAGGCGCAGCTCCCGTAGACGGCTTCTCCGGCGCAACGCCGCTCGGGCAGATAGCCTCGGCCGCAGACCCGCACGCCGCAATCACCAATATAGTGGGAGACCCCGTATCGCTCTCCGACATGTTCTTCGGTTTCATTCCGGGTTCATGGGGCGAGACCTCTACGCTATGCATACTCATAGGCGCAGTCATACTCCTCGCCACCGGCATGGCAAGCTGGCGCATCATGCTCTCAGCCCTCGCTGGCGGACTGGCAATGGGCTTCGTTGCCAACACATTCGCCTCGCCGCTCTACCCGGCGACATTGCTCTCGCCGCTGGAGCAGGTATGCCTCGGAGGCTTCGCGTTTGCGATAGTGTTCATGGCGACAGACCCCGTGACAGCATGCCGCACCAATACCGGCAAATACATATACGGTTTCCTCATAGGCGTGATGGCAATAGTGATACGCTGCTACAACACCGGCTACCCCGAAGGGGCGATGCTCGCTGTGCTGCTGATGAACTGCTTCGCGTCGCTGATAGACTACTGCGTCGTGTCGGTCAACATACGCCGCCGTATGCGCCGCGCTGTAAAACCCGCTAATACCCAGAAACCATGAAGATTAACAGACAAGGCAACACCTACACGATAATATACTCGGCCGTCATCGTGCTGGTGGTAGGCATCGTGCTGTCGATGGTCTACCAGGTACTGCGCCCGGAACAGCTCGACAACATCGCCAACGACACGAAGCGGCAAATCCTCGCCGCCGTACACGTCACTCCCCAAAACAACGCCGAAATACCGGCTCTGTACGAAAAGACAATCACCGACAGCTACATCGTCAACTACCGTGGCGACAAAGTCGAGACTTCGCAAGAGGCCTTCGACATAAATGTGGCTGACGAAGTGAAGAAACCCGACAATGAGCGTATGCTGCCCGTATTCGTGGCCCATACTGGCGACGGCACAAAATACATACTCCCTTGCTACGGCGCAGGACTGTGGGGACCTATATGGGGCTACGTTGCTTTTGACGACAACGGCGACACCATCTACGGCGCATATTTCTCTCACCAAGGCGAGACTCCTGGCCTGGGCGCGGAAATTGAGAAACCCGAGTTTGCCGACCAGTTCAAGGGCAAGAACGTGTTCGTTGACGGCGTGTTCGAGTCAATTGCCGTGGTCAAGGCAGGACAGAAGCCCCATGAGGGCGACTATGTGAACGGCATCAGCGGAGGCACCATCACCAGCCAAGGCGTGCAGAAGATGCTGCGCTCCTCCATCCAGCCCTACTCCTCATTCCTGATCAAAATCCAAGAAAACCGACAGAACAACTGACCATGGCTATATCAAAGAAGTTATTTCCACTCGTCAACCCGTTGTCAAAGGACAACCCGGTGATAGTCCAGGTGCTCGGCATCTGCTCGGCACTTGCCGTGACTGCCAAACTCGAACCGGCCATCGTGATGACCATTTCCGTAGTCGCTGTGCTCGCGCTGGCAAATGTCATCATTTCCTTCATGCGCAACACCATACCCTCCTCCATTCGCATCATAGTCCAGCTCGTAGTGGTGGCGGCCCTCGTGGTGGTCGTTGACCAGGTGCTGAAGGCATGGAACTACGACGTGAGCAAGCAGCTGTCGGTGTTCATCGGATTGATAATCACCAACTGCATCCTGATGGGCCGCCTCGAAGCCTTCGCCATGAGCCACCGCCCCTGGCCGTCGTTTCTCGACGGCATAGGCAACGGACTGGGATACGGCATAATACTGATAATCGTCGCCTTCTTCCGCGAACTGCTCGGCAGCGGCACGCTTATGGGCTATCAGGTGATACCGCAGGCATTGTATGACGCCGGCTACCAGAACAACGGCATGATGATACTGCCGCCCATGGCGCTGATCACTCTCGCGTGCATCATCTGGGCGCACCGCTCTCGCAACAAGGATTTGCAGGAAAAGTGACAACGGAACACATTACTAAGGATACTAAGGAACAATATGGAAAATCTGAATCTGTTCATCAAGTCGATATTCATCGACAACATGATATTCGCGTACTTCCTGGGCATGTGTTCATTCCTGGCAGTATCGAAAAACGTCAAGACGGCTTTCGGCCTCGGCATCGCCGTCAGCTTCGTCCTCATAATAGCATTGCCGCTGTGCTGGTGCATCAACGAGTATGTGCTGCAGCCTGGCGCATTGGCTTGGCTAGGCAGCGATTACGCCTCGACCGACCTCAGTTTCCTCGGGCTTATAATGTTCATCGCCGTCATCGCGGCACTGGTGCAGATACTCGAAATGGTCATCGAGAAATATTCCCCCTCGCTGTACAATTCGCTCGGCATCTTCCTGCCGCTGATAGCCGTAAACTGCGCTATCCTCGGCGCGGTACTCTTCATGCAGCAGCGTGATTTCTCCGACGCATGGACAGCAACGGTGTACGGCGCAGGCTCCGGCATAGGATGGCTGCTCGCTATAACATGCCTTGCAGCAATACGCGAGCGACTCGCTTACAGCAACATCCCCAAGCCACTGCGCGGCATAGGCATCACTTTCATCATCACGGGCCTCATGGGCATAGCCTTCATGAGCTTCCTCGGCATCAAACTATAACGCTCCTCTATCCAACAATACGATATGTCAACACTCACCTCAATAGCATGGCATTCCGTGGCTGCTGCCTCGGCTATTTTCCTTGTCATCACCCTTGTGCTGGTACTGATACTGCTATTGGCCAAGAAATGGCTCGTGTCATCCGGCGAAGTAACAATAGACATCAATTCGGGCAAGAAGACCGTGCGCACTGCCGCCGGCAAATCGCTGCTGGCATCGCTTGCCGACGCCGGAGTCCACCTCTCGTCGGCATGCGGCGGAAAAGGCAGCTGCGGACAGTGCAAAGTACAGGTGACTGAGGGTGGCGGCGAAATGCTCCCGACCGAAGCCGTGCACTTCTCGCGCCGTCAGGCCAAAGAGCATTGGCGCCTCGGCTGCCAAGTCAAGGTCAAGGGGGACATGAGCATCCACCTAGACGAGTCGGCTCTCGACGTCAAGGAATGGGAATGTGAGGTAATCTCCAACCGCAATGTAGCGACGTTCATCAAAGAGTTCATCGTCAAGCTCCCCGAGGGAGAACACATGAACTTCATCCCCGGCTCGTATGCGCAGATTCGCATACCGGAATACGAGATGGACTATGACAAGGACATCGACAAGAGCCTCATTGGCAACGAGTACCTCCCGGCATGGGAGAAGTTCGGGCTGTTCACGCTCAAGTGCCGCAACACAGAGGAAACCGTCAGGGCTTATTCCATGGCCAACTACCCGGCAGAGGGCGACCGCATCATGCTGACAGTCCGCATCGCCACACCGCCGTTCCAGCCCAAACCCAAGACCGGGTTCATGCCAGTTTCGCCGGGCATCGCATCGTCATACATTTTCACCCTCAAGCCGGGCGACAAGGTGCTGATGAGCGGCCCTTACGGCGACTTCCACCCGATTTTCGACTCCAAAGCGGAAATGATATGGGTAGGCGGCGGTGCCGGCATGGCTCCACTCCGCTCACAAATCATGTACATGACACGCACTTTGCACGTCACAGACCGCAAAATGTCATTCTTCTACGGAGCTCGCGCACTGAATGAAGTGTTCTACCTAAAAGATTTCCTTGAGCTCGAAAAGGAATTCCCCAATTTCAAGTTCTACCTCGCGCTCGACCGTCCCGACCCGGCTGCAGATGCCGCCGGCGTGGAGTACACCCCCGGTTTTGTGCATCAGGTGATGTATGAGAAGTATCTGAAAGACCACCCGGCTCCCGAAGACATCGAATACTACATGTGCGGGCCAGCCCCAATGAGCAACGCAGTGAACAAGATGCTCTACGACCTCGGCGTTGAGCCGTCGAGCATACATTACGACAATTTCGGAGGTTAATACCCCCTGAAAATTTGGTTATTCGCTGTCCTCTTGCTACCTTTGCAGCAGATTGCGCGGCGGCGTCCCTACAAAGGTGTGACACTGCGCAATGGCGAATATAAAGTATAATCAAACAAGCAAAAATATAGAACAAATATGCAGAGAGACAATCAAATCTTTGACATGATCGACCGCGAACACCTGCGCCAGCGTCGCGGCGTCGAGTTGATAGCAAGCGAAAACTTCGTCAGCGACGAGGTGATGAAGGCCATGGGGTCATGCCTGACCAACAAGTATGCTGAGGGCTATCCCGCTCACCGCTACTACGGCGGCTGCCAGGTGGTGGACGAGGTTGAAAACCTTGCCCGTGAACGCGCGAAGAAACTGTTCGATGCAGAATGGGTAAACGTACAGCCCCACAGCGGCGCACAGGCCAACATGGCTGTGTTCATGGCTTGCCTGCAGGCCGGCGACACTTTCATGGGCATGGACCTCAGCCACGGCGGACACCTCAGCCACGGAAGCCCTGTCAACTTTTCAGGTCTGATGTTCAACCCCATCAGCTACACTGTTCATGCCGAGACTGGCCGTGTGAACTATGAGGAGATGGAGGAGAAGGCTCGCGCCCAGCGTCCGAAACTCATCATCGCCGGAGCAAGCGCATACAGCCGCGAATGGGACTACGCACGCATCCGTAAACTCGCCGATGAGATCGGTGCAATCTTCATGGTTGACATGGCACACCCCGCAGGTCTCATCGCAGCCGGACTGCTCGAGAACCCGGTTAAGCACGCACACATCGTCACTACCACCACACACAAGACCCTTCGTGGCCCGCGTGGCGGCATGATCCTCATGGGCAAGGACTTCGACAACCCTTGGGGCAAGAAGACTCCGAAGGGCGAAATCAAGAAGATGTCTGCTCTGCTCGACTCTGCTGTATTCCCCGGCGTACAGGGCGGCCCGCTCGAACACGTCATCGCTGCCAAAGCTGTCGCCTTTGGCGAGTGCCTCCAGCCCGAATGGCGTGCATACGCCGAGCAGGTGAAGAAAAACGCTTCTGCTCTCGCAGCTGCTCTAATCGCTCGCGGCTACAAGATCATCTCTGACGGCACAGACAACCACTGCATGCTCGTAGACCTGCGTCCCAAGTTCCCCGAAATGAGCGGCAAGAAGGCAGAGCGCGTGCTTGTAGAGGCAGACATCACTGCCAACAAGAACATGGTGCCCTACGACACACGCAGCCCGTTCCTGACTTCTGGCCTCCGCTTCGGCACTGCCGCTATCACTACTCGCGGCGCCAAGGAGGAACTCATGGAGACTATCGCAGACTTCATCGACCGCGTGCTCTCCAACGCTGACGACGAGAACGTAATCGCAGAAGTTCGCGCACAGGTCAACGAACTGATGAACGCATACCCGATGTTCGCCTGGTAATCAGACGACTCTCAGACTGTAATAGCTATGGCGTCCCCGAGGCGACCATAGCTATTATAGTGTGCCAAAACCCCTCTCCTACATCATACGACAAATCGACTATCATCATGGACGAGATATTTGCTGACGCGCCCAGCGTCATTTTCGTCACCGGCACAGGGACGGACGTGGGCAAGACATACGCCACAGGCTGGCTGGCAAAGCGCATGGCACAGGCCGGCAGAAAGGTCATAACCCAAAAGCTCATACAGACCGGCTGCCGCGACCGCAGCGAGGACATAGAGGCGCATCGCCGCATCATGGGAATGCCCTTGCAGCCGCGAGACCTCGACCACACCACCGACCCGATCATACTCTCCTACCCTGCCTCGCCTCACCTCGCGGCACACATCGACGGCGTAGAATTGGACTATGACGTGGCAGCCCACTGCACAGAACGGCTCGCCAGCGAATACGACTGCGTACTCGTAGAGGGTGCCGGCGGACTTATGGTGCCGCTCAAAGAGGACTTCATGACACTCGACTACATAGTCCAGCACAATTTGCCGACTGCGGTAGTCGTAAACGGACAGCTCGGCTCAATCAACCACGCATTGCTGACGCTTCAAGCACTCGAGCGCGGCGGCGCAGACCTTTGGGCCGTGGTATACAACACCTATTTCGACACCGACAAAATCATCAGCGACGAAACGCGCAAATACCTGCGCAACTACGTATACCGTCACCACCCGGCTGCGCATTACATCGTAATGGACTGACCGCGACACACCATAACACAACCACCTATTCAACCCTACACTCATGAGGTCTATACTCGACTCTCTCAAGATAAGCATTTCTAAACAGCAGCTCGCCACACTTCCCGCTGCCGAATACACGCGCAAAATCACGGTTATCGAAAAGGCGGAGGATGTGCCTGCCGCTATTGAGACCCTGCGGAAGGCGAAGATTATCGGCTTCGACACAGAGACCCGGCCATCGTTCAAAAAGGGAGTGTCATACAAGGTGTCGCTGATACAGCTTTGCGGCAAAAACGAATGTTTCCTATTCCGCATAAACAAGTGCGGCTTCTGCGACGAAATCGTGGAACTGTTCGAAGACCCCGTGAAAATCAAAGTCGGCCTCTCGCTGCACGACGACTTTACCAACCTTTCCAAAATACGCAAGTTCAACCCAAAGGGATTTGTTGACCTCCAGACATACGTCAAGCAGTCAGGCATCATCGACAACTCCCTGTCACGCATATATGCCATTGTCTTCGGGCAGCGCATCTCCAAAAACCAGCGGCTCTCTAACTGGGAAGCGCCGACCCTCACAGATCACCAGCAGGCATACGCGGCTCTCGACGCATACGCCTGCATACAGATATACAATGCCATTGGCAACCGCATCTTCAAGCCGCGCGAGTCGCAGTACATACTCCCGGACACCCCAGAGGGAACTGCGGAAACTGCCGACAACACACAGCAACAATGAACTTCAGAAAGACAAAATACATCTGGCTGCCCACGCTGCTGCTATTCTATATAATTGTCATGGCATACATAGGGCGCGACACCCTCACCGTGCAAGGGGACTGGCTGCGATATTTCGGCTCGATAGCTGTCGAACTCGCGGTAATCGTCGCCCTCGCCGTCTTCCTGCGCAAGAAGCAGAATCTGCAAGACCGCCGGGAAAAACGCGACGACAACACCAATGAACTAAAATAGTCAGCGCCTCCCAACCGAGGCACTGACTGTATATAGTCGGCGTTATGCTCGTCTAACTGATTATTCGACTATGGCGACAGGCTCGGCGTGTTCGAGCAGCAACGTCATCGGCGGACAGTCGCATATCTCGGATGGCCCGAAATACTGGATAGGACCGGGATACTGGTACAAGGTGTTGAGAGCCAGCGTCTCGCGCATCGAGGCGTATTTCAGGTAAGGTCCTCCGTTCAGGTTGACCAACGCCTTCTTGATGACCGGCTTGTCCTGGCCCTTGCGGCGCTCCATATTCATCATCATGGTGATAGGCACACCTCCCGGCATCCAGTTCTCGTGGTCAGTATCGGTCAGGTTGCGGATAGACGACATATAGCCGGTCAAACCAGCATTGATGAGCATTGCCGCATTGTAGCCAAGAGCGTATGTGTAGTCAGCGTCAAAGTTGGACGGGTCTGCGCAGCGGCCTTCGTAACCGAAGAAGTGGTGCTGCGTGGCAAACTTGCCAACATACTCCCCGGTCTCAGCCATCTCCTCGAGACGCTTGGCAACCATCTCCGAAATCAGGCTCTCAGTCTCAATGAGCGATACCTGCACATTGCCGTGCTGGTCACGGTCGAGGCTGAGCTGAAGCGCGATGTTCTTTGGCAGCGACTTGTACAATTCTGCATTGACAGGCGAAAGGTGAGCGTGGATAGCGTTAAGCTTGTCGAGTTCCTCGAGGCCCTCCAGTTCCCCCGCATTCTCCTCCAACACATCGTTCAGCTCGCTTATCAGCCTCTTCATCGACGGTATGAACTCGATGAGGCCCTCGGGAATGAGAACAGTGCCGAAGTTCCAGCCGAGTTTGGCTCGCTCCGAGATGACATAGCACAGATAGCTGACTATGTTGTCGAGGGTCATGCGCTTGGCCTGAATCTCCTCCGAAATCAGGCACACGTTAGGCTGCGTCTGCAACGCGCACTCCAGCGCGATGTGCGATGCCGAGCGACCCATCAGCTTGATGAAGTGGTAGTATTTCTTGGCAGAGTTGCAGTCACGCTGTATGTTGCCGATCACCTCGCTGTATACCTTGCAAGCAGTGTCGAAGCCGAAAGAGGCCTCAATCCACTCGTTCTTCAGGTCGCCGTCAATGGTCTTAGGCACGCCGATAACCTGAATGTCAACACCCTTGGCCTTGTAGTATTCAGCCAGCACAGCAGCATTGGTATTCGAGTCATCGCCGCCGATGATGACCAACGCCTGAATGTTCAGCTCTTCGAGGATTTCCAGGCCACGGTCAAACTGATCCGGGGTCTCGAGCTTGGTACGTCCCGAACCGATGATGTCGAAACCGCCAGTGTTGCGGTATTCCTTTATGTAGCCGGCAGTCAGCTCCATATACTGATGGTTGATGAAACCAGCAGGACCCATGAGAAAACCGTAGAGGCGGCACTCCGGGTTGAGAGACTTGATGCCGTCGAAAATTCCGCTCACAACGTTATGACCGCCAGGAGCTTGACCGCCCGAAAGGATGATGCCCACATTGAAAGGCTCTTCCAGCCGCTTCGGGTTATCGTCATGGACAAACTCCACGACAGGCATGCCGTATGTATTGGGAAACAGCTTCTTGATTTCCTCCTGATTGCCAACGGACTCCGTGTTTTTGCCAACGCATATCCTCACCGGCCCTTGGAGAGCTTTGGGCAACTTGGGGATATAGTTTGCCCTGATTTTCTGCAATGCACTCTTTTTCATAGTTACCTTCTCTATGTAGATTCTTTACCTGATTGCAAAGTTAGCAATTATCCCCGACACTCGCAACAACTACCACAGCCTGTAAATAGCGCAATCATAACAACTCAGCGGATTTTGACACACATGGCAATTATATCTAAAAACAAGAAAAGGAGTGGAAGCTGAAATGGCTTCCACTCCTTCTGTTCGCATGTTGCTATGTGGTTATTTCACTTCTTCAAAGTCTACGTCAGAGATGTTCTGGTCATCGTTGCCGCCGCCGGCTGCGTTGGCGCCAGGATTTGCATGAGGAGCGTCAGATGCCTGCTGGGCATTGTAGATGTCTTGCGCTGCTGCCTGGAATGCGTCCTGAACGGCCTTGACTGCGTTGTCAATCTCGTCTACCTGCTGGTTCTTGTGAACCTCTTTCAGGTGGTTGAGGGCGTTCTCGATTGCAGGCTTCTTGTCTGCCGGAATCTTGTCGCCGAGTTCCTTCAGCTGCTTCTCGGTCTGGAAGATTACGGAGTCTGCATGGTTGAGCTTGTCAACACGCTCCTTGACCTTGCGGTCAGCGTCCTCGTTGGCCTTTGCCTCGGCACGCATACGCTCAATCTCACTGTCGCTCAGACCGCTCGAAGCCTCGATGCG
>DHKE01000030.1:53624-80651 GCA_002404675.1 Porphyromonadaceae bacterium UBA4702
TCCTTGCCGGTAGCCTTGTCCTTGGCAGACACATTGAGGATGCCGTTTGCATCGACCTCGAATGTCACCTCAATCTGCGGCACGCCACGCGGTGCGGGAGCGATGCCTGACAGGTTGAACTCGCCGAGCAGCTTGTCGTCGGCTGCCATAGGACGCTCGCCCTGCAATACGCGGATCTGCACTTCGGGCTGGTTGTCAGCTGCGGTGGAGAACACTTCGCTCTTGCGGATAGGAATTGTCGAGTTGGCTTCGATCAGTTTCGTCATCACGCCGCCGAGAGTCTCGATACCGATAGACAGAGGCACTACGTCGAGCAGAAGCACATCCTTGACATCGCCGCTGAGGACACCGCCCTGAATAGCTGCGCCGATAGCGACAACCTCGTCGGGGTTGACACCCTTGTTAGGCTCTTTGCCGAAAATCTCCTTGACCTTCTGCTGGATAGCGGGGATACGAGTAGAACCGCCTACGAGGACAACCTCGTCGATGTCGCTCGAAGAGAGGCCCGCATCCTGCAAAGCCTTGACACACGGAGCCTTGACTGCATCAATCAGACGCTCAGACAGCTGCTCAAACTTTGCGCGAGTCAGAGTCTTTACCAAGTGCTTCGGACCAGCAGCCGTTGCCGTAATGTACGGCAGGTTGATTTCGGTCGAAGTAGAGCTTGACAATTCAATTTTGGCCTTCTCTGCGGCATCTTTCAGACGCTGCATTGCCATCGGGTCCTGACGCAGGTCAACACCCTCGTCGTTGCGGAACTCATCGGCGAGCCAGTCTATAATGACATGGTCGAAGTCATCACCGCCAAGGTGAGTGTCGCCGTTGGTCGATTTAACCTCAAACACGCCGTCGCCGAGTTCAAGGATAGAAATATCGAATGTACCGCCGCCGAGGTCAAAGACCGCAATCTTCTGATCCTTGCCGGATTTGTCAAGGCCGTAAGCCAACGCGGCGGCCGTCGGCTCATTGACAATACGGCGCACTTTCAGACCTGCGATTTCACCAGCCTCCTTTGTTGCCTGACGCTGTGAGTCGTCGAAGTATGCAGGGACTGTGATGACAGCTTCAGTCACTTCCTGACCGAGGTAGTCCTCGGCAGTCTTCTTCATCTTCTGGAGCACCATGGCGGATATTTCCTGCGGCGTGTACAAACGTCCGTCGATGTCCACCTTGGGCATATTGTTCTGGTCGATTACCTTGTAAGGCACGCGCTTGATTTCGTCTGCTACCTTGTCACATTTCTCCCCCATAAAACGCTTTATGGAATACACTGTGCGGGTCGGGTTGGTGATGGCCTGTCGCTTGGCAGGGTCACCGACTTTGCGCTCACCGCCGTCTACGAATGCCACAACTGAAGGAGTCGTGTTGCGACCCTCGTTGTTCGGAATCACTACGGGATCTTTTCCCTCCAATACTGCTACGCAGGAGTTGGTCGTTCCCAAGTCAATACCAATTATCTTTCCCATGATTGTATGTGTTATGTAGTTATTATTCTGTTTGTTTCCGGACTTTCACCCTCGCCGTTGCCAGTTTGGATTTCAAATCCGCTCAGGGATTTAACAAATCACGTGCTAAATCACCCTTTTAACATTTCGTCTAATCGCAGAAATTTCACAACAGCGTAACAATCAACACCTTGCAATCACCGCCACATATTCTGACACAGGACGGCAAAAACATGACAATACTGACAAACGCGCCTGTTTTCCGGTGCTTTCTGCCAGCGAGGTATGCACGAAAAAATGCGGAGAGGGGCGGCGATGACAGATATTTTTTGTACCTTTGGAGTGCGAATAGCGAACTTGTTACTCTCAACAAATAACATTGTTATGGAAACAACCAACCCTCAACAAAAGCAATACCGCTTCGAAACAACTGATGAGCCGACAGACGAGATGCTGGAACAACTCATGGAAAGTGCTGCGGAAAAGGTGCGAAAAAGCAATGCTGCAGCTGAAAGGCAGTTTTTTGACTACCTGAAAAAACAATGCGATGAGGCCAAAAGACGCAGCAGACACACAACCCAAACCCACACTCACACATGAGAAAAGACGGACATCAACCTCTTCTTATAGTAATCGCCGGACCAAACGGTTCGGGCAAAACAACCATTACGACAGAAGTTCTCGAAAGTGAATGGCTCGAAGATGCTGTGTATGTCAACCCCGACAACATCGCCCAAAAACGATTTGGAGACTGGAACTCTCCTGAAGCTGTCCGCCAAGCCGCCATTTACTGCCAAGAATGGCGAGAAGAATGTCTACATAATCGGCAAAGCCTTATTTTTGAAACAGTTATGTCGGCATCTGATAAAATCGACTTCATACGCAGAGCAAAAGCTGTGGGTTATTTCGTCAGGGTATTCTTCATCTCAACAACCAATCCTGCGATTAATGCCGCTCGTATTGCAAAGCGGGTCATGAAAGGCGGACATGATGTGCCAATTCCCAAAATCATATCCCGATACGTAAAGTCCATTGCCAACTGCGCCGAGATTGCGCGAGAAGTGGACAGGCTATACGTCTATGACAATTCCGAAGAAAACACCAATGCCAAACCTCTGTTTCGATTCAGAGACGGTCAACTTGGGAAATTATATACCGACAAAATACCAGAATGGGCAGAAAATATACTTCAACGCTAAGACCATAAACGTCAACGCCATTCACAAATGCGCGCAGCAGAAAAATGCGGAAAGTAGCGGCGGTGACGGATATTTTTTGTACCTTTGGGGAAAGTTTATGTGAGGTACAAACCTGCTGCATGCGCATCAGGCTCGCATATACACGACAGTAACGACAGATCAATATGAATATCGAGAAAATAACTGACAATATCTTGTATGCCGGGGTCAACGACCGCACCACGGCACGGTTTGAGGCCATGTGGCCTCTCCCCTACGGCATTTCGTACAATTCATATATCGTCAAGGGTAAATCCAAGTGCGCCCTCATCGACACGGTTGACATAAAAGAGTGCCGTAGCCTGACGGAACACGTGTCGGCAGCCGTCCCGGGCGGCTGTCTGGATTTCCTGGTGGTCAACCATACAGAGCCAGACCACTCGGGGTCGATACCGGTACTGGCGGAGATATATCCGCAGATGCAGATAATCTGCAACAAGATAAGCGCAGAGCAAATCAAGGGGTTCTACCACATCGACGAGAGCCGTCTGCTCGTCATCAAGGACAGTGACGCTATCGACCTCGGCGGCCTCACGCTGCGTTTCGTCACAGCGCCGATGGTACACTGGCCGGAAACAATGGTGACATACTGCGAGGAGGAGCAGGCGCTTTTCTCGGGCGACGCATTCGGCTGTTACGGCGCGCTGAACGGCAACATCATCGACGACGGCATCGACGCTGCGGACATGAAAGCGTATTTCAGCGAGATGCGCCGCTACTACGCCAACATAGTGGCGAAATACGGCAAGTTCGTACAGGCTGCGATGAAAAAGGCAAGCGGTCTGGCTATCAAATATGTATGCTCGACTCACGGGCCAGTATGGCACAGCCGCATAGCTGAAGTGCTGGATGTATACGACCGCATGAGCCGCTGGCAGTCAGACGAGGGCATCACGCTCGTTTTCAGCACCATGTACGGCAACACCTCGGAACTCGTAGACCGCATCTGCACGGCTCTGTCACGCCGTGGGCTTAAGAATATCCGCGTTCACAACGCTGCTACAGCGGAACTGAGCGACATGATAACGGATTGTGTATGCAAAGACACAGTCATTGTAGGCAGTCCCACATATTCAGGCGACGTGTTCCCTCCGGTTGACGCACTGGTCAAGGCTCTGGAAATCCGCGAAATCAAGGAGAAGACAGTCGGGGTGTTCGGCAGCTACACATGGGCAAACAGCGCGTTGGGCAAACTGACAGATGCGTTCACGCGCATGGGCTGCGACCCGGCAGCGACACTCGCCATGAAACAGGCGTACAGCAGCGCAATGGACGCGGACGTTGAGGCGTTTGCAGGCACGCTTGCCGAAGCCATAAACCAGCGCAGGAATGGGTGAGATACAGACAGAGATGCACCCGTTAGAGCCGTGGTATCCTGAGGACGCGACACTGCTTATGTGCGGCACGTTTCCGCCGCCACGCGACAAATGGGCCATGGACTTCTATTACCCGAACTTCATTAACGACATGTGGCGGATTTTCGGATACATACTCCATGGCGACAAGGAGTTTTATGTGGATGCCGACCACAAGACGTTCCGCCTCGAAGCAATCAAGGAGATGCTGACAGAACGGCACATCGCGCTGACCGACACGGCACGCCGCGTACACCGCACACGCGGCAACGCCTCTGACAAGTACCTGAACATCGTGCAGCCGACAGACTTCACGGAAGTGCTTGCCGCGCTGCCTAAATGCACAGCAATAGCGACAACAGGCGAGAAGGCGGCATCGGTGGTGGCGACATCCACCGGCACAGCCGTACCTCGCACCGGGGAGAAGATACTCGTGCATTTCAAGGGCGTTGACAGCCCTGTGATGCACTGGCGCATGCCGTCCACCTCACGGGCGTATCCGATGAGCGTGGAGAAAAAGGCGGAGTTCTACCGCTGCCTCCTTACAGAAACCGGAATAATATAAACAACATAACCGGCACAAGCCGCAAACGACAAGACAATGCTTGACATGATAACACTCGCCATAGGCTTCGACGCGAGTTCATTTTTCCAGTGGTTTGTAGACAACGCGAGCTACATATTCGTGTTCGTGTTCATGACCATCGAGAGTTCATTCATACCCTTTCCCTCGGAAGTTGTAGTTCCGCCGGCAGCATATCTGGCGTGCACAAATATGGGCGCGGGAGCAGACATGAACGTATATATGGTAGTAGTGTTTGCCACCCTCGGCGCACTCTGCGGAGCGTTCATCAACTATTATCTGGCACTGTGGATAGGCCGCCCAGTGGTATACCGATTTGCCAACAGCCACATAGGGCATATCTGCATGATAGACGAGGCGAAAGTAACGAAAGCCGAGGCGTATTTCGACCGCCACGGCGCGGTGTCAACGCTCATAGGGAGACTTATACCAGCCATACGCCAACTCATATCAATCCCCGCAGGCCTGGCACGCATGAATGTGGGCAAGTTTGCCATATTCACCACCCTCGGCGCGTTGGCATGGAACTGCATACTGGCACTGCTAGGCTACATGCTGGCACAGAGCGTGAGCTACGACGACCTGTTCGCCAAGGTTGAGGAGTACAACAAGTACCTGACATGGGGCGGATATGCGCTCGCCGTGCTGTGTGTCATATACATAGTCTACAAGGTGCTGTCACACAAGAAAGCGACTGCCGCAAAGAAGAACACAACTACACAACAAGACTGAATAATACCATGAAAGTTTCCCCTTCACTGCTGTCGGCAGATTTCGCCAACCTGATGCCTGACATAGGGATGATAAACCGCTCGGAGGCGGACATGCTTCACCTCGACGTGATGGACGGCGTATTTGTGCCTAACATCTCCTTCGGCTTTCCAGTCATGAAGGCCGTTTCCAAGGTATGTACAAAGCCGCTTGACGTGCATCTGATGATAGTAGAGCCGGACAAGTGGATAGAGCAGGTACGCGACCTGGGCGCGGAAATCATGAACGTGCACCTCGAAGCGTGCCGCCACCTGCACAGCACCATACAGCGCATACACAACGCCGGCATGAAAGCCGGCGTCACAATCTGCCCTGCCACTCCGGTGTCAATGCTCGCCGACATCATACGCGATGTTGAACTCGTACTGATAATGTCTGTCAACCCGGGCTTCGGAGGACAGCCGTTCATACCGCACAGTGTGGAGAAAGTGCGCCAGCTGCGCCAGCTGATAGACAGCACCGGCTCCAGTGCAATAATCGAAGTGGACGGCGGCGTAAACCTAAAGACAGGCGCAACGCTTGCAGAGGCCGGCGCGGATATGCTTGTTGCCGGCAGCTACGTGTTCGGCGCGGCAAACCCAGAAGAAGCAATTTCGGGACTGCGTGCCTTATAAACATAATGCACAGGCCGTTCCTCTTCCTTACTGGGTGAGGAACTTGACATAGCCACGCCCCACTGAGGGCATAGCGACACGGAATATGTTGTTGGCAAAGAGGATGTCTGTTATCCCGTTGTCGGCAACATATTTTTTCATGTTCTTGTTGAAGTAGCGGCCGTCAACGACGTGTATCTCCTCAAACGAATAGAACAGGTAACCGGGCAAGGCATTGCCGAAACTGTCCTTGAGTATGAGCAGCTTGCGGTGGTTCTTGGTGTCAGTAACGACCTTTGTCAGCCGCTTGTCGTCGCCCATGAATGTCTGGTATGCAGCACTGCTGCCGTCCTTGAACTTGTAGAAGAACTCTCCCTGCACAGGCTTCCCTTCATGGGTGACATTGAAATGCTTGTCAACCTTGTAGTCTATGTATGTGGTGGTGTACCCGATGCCTTTGGGCGTGTAATAGACAAAATCCTCTGGAGACTTTTTGATGGCAATGTCCTTGGAATAGGCGTACATAGTGCCGACATAGTCGTGTATGACATGCTTGTCATAGTGCGACAAGTCGCGGAACGGCACTTTCGCCACCTCGGCAAACTTCTGCGCGGCGTAATATGCGCCGAGCGGAGCCCAATGGTGGTCGGTGCGCAAAAATATAGGCTCGTTGGCGTGCTTGCCCAGAATGGTATATACATCCACAGGCTTCACGCCAGCGGCAAGATGCTCATGCACATTGACCACAGTGGCAAGCATCGAGTTTGACTTGTCCTTCACCTGGTCTGGAAGATAATACTCCGTAGAGTTGGGTATCACCATACAGTACACGTTGACCGCGTCGCCAAAAGTTTCCTTGTACTTGTTGGCAGCCTCGGCATATTGCACACCGCTCTTGGCACCGCCGCCGTATATCATCAATGCGCGGGCATTTGGCGCGGACCCGACAACGATGATGCCACGTGATGCAATCTTGGCTTTTTCATCTGCACCATCAGTAACTTTGAACTGGTCGATATGTCCGTCGTCCACCGGCTCTTGCGGAGCAGCATCTGCACCGCCGGCATCCGCGTGTATCGTGATTTGGTTCTCGCCCGAGATGTGCAAACCCTCCAGTCCCTTGATTTCCATGCTTGCGGTCATGAACACATCGCGATACGGCTCGCTGTCGCTGAACCACGTTGAAATGCCCTTGGTAAACTCTCCGGAAGCAAGCCGCTCGGGCGTGTATTCGGGGAATGAGGCAAGTTCACGGCGTTCAAGCTCGGAGACAGTGCTGCGCGGAAACGACGTGAAGAGGACCGTGAACCCGGCAAACACCAATGCCATGAAGCTGATATATATGCTGTTGTATTTCATTTGAGTCTGGATTAAAAGCGAGTGTACAGAAAGGCATTGTTGGTCGCACCCACTAGCAGGGCAACGCTGACAAGCAGTATCACACACGAAGTGGCCATCCGTGCAACGAGCGCAACCGTCTGCCCGGCAGCGGTCCGCTCACCAAGCAGCTTGTCGGACAGGCGGGAAAGCATCTGACGGACAGGCATGCATAACAATACAGCCGCCACAAGCAGCCAGAACCTGTCGAGCAGGACAACTCCGTCGGCAAACGTATAGACCTCGGCAGACGAGCCGCCAAAAGCGAGAGTGAAGAAATATGACAGCCGCCCGAAGTCGTCAAAGTAGAATATCCCCCACCCCACAAGCACCACGGCAAGGCTGTAGACTATCAACAGCGACGAGGGTATGTGCTTCTGTATCCGAAGTATCGTATGCTTCTCAATCAGCAGTATCACGCCGAAATACAGACCCCAGAGTATGAAGTTCCAGCTTGCGCCGTGCCACATGCCGGTGAGCATCCACACGACCATGATGTTGACCAGCTGATGACGGCGGTTGCCGCCGAGCGGTATGTAGACATAGTCGCGGAAAAAACTTCCCAGCGAAATATGCCAACGCCTCCAGAACTCGGTGATAGTGCGAGAGCAATACGGGTGGTCAAAGTTTTCGCAGAAATGGAAGCCGAGACAACGCCCGATGCCTATGGCCATGTCGGAATATCCGGAGAAGTCGAAGTAAATCTGCAGCATGAACGCGCCTATGCCTATCCACGCACCGGCAACTGTGGTCTGCTGCATATCGCCGCCGATAAGCTGCGTTGCCACCTCGCCGAGTTGGTTGGCAAGTATGACCTTCTTGCCAAGGCCAATCATGAAGCGGAAAACGCCGTCTGCAATGTCCGCTGCACTTACGCGGCGGTTGTCAATCTCGTCTGCCACAGTATTGTAACGCACTATCGGGCCGGCAATAAGCTGCGGGAACATGGATATATACAGCAGCAGCCCGAAGAAGCTCTTCTGTACAGGGGACTCGCGCCTGTACACGTCCACAAGATAGGATATTGACTGGAATATATAGAAGCTGATGCCTATCGGGAGGGCAATGTGGGGGTCGGCGACATCCAGCCCCATGTCACGCAATATCTGAGAAAAGAAATTCAGGTACTTGAACGTTCCGAGTACCGAGAGGTTGGCCACCACGCCGAGGACAAGCCACAGGCGCCGTCCCTTGCCGTCACAATGCCCGATGCCGCGACCCACGCAGTAGTTGAGCAACACGCTGGCGAGCATCAGGAAGACATAGACAGGCTCGCCCCAAGCGTAAAAGATGAGCGAAAAGGCTATCAGCACAATGTTCTTGGCCAAATGACTGGAACGGCGATGCTTGCATACATCATCGTAGTACACTTCGCCGTCCCCGCCGCTCGCCTTGCGGCGGCAAAGCCTGTCGATACCGCCGGCTATGAGATAGCATGCCACGAATGCCGGGATAAACACGAACAGGAAAAACAAATCAGAAAATACCATTGTAAACCAGTATGTATGTGATGAATAATTATATCAGTATTGGAGTACCGCTGTCAGTTGGGAAGCTATGAAATATCCATGGCGGCGCGCGCCTTGCTCGGAGGTGTGTGCGCCGTCGTAGGTGTTTGTGCGCTTCACATTCTCAGCAGCCCGGTATGTGCCGCCGCACTTGTCAAGCGAGATAACAGGCAGTGACATACGGCATCCGCACTCGGCTATGATGTCCGAGACCTTGCGTATCTCGTCATATCCGCAGACAGTGGCTTGCGCCGGCGTCACCAGCACAATCTGCGCCTCAGGAAACCGCTGCATCAGCAGCTCGCAGTCATACCGCACAGAGGCAGCAAGCGAAAGGACTTCTGACGGCTTGCGGCTTGTAATGAACCCTGACGTATCGGCAAATGCGTCCTGCGGCATTTCGGAAAACACGCCGGGACGGCGACTCTGAAACCACGCATCATTGGTGCCGGCATACAGTATTATTATGTCAGGCACAACCTGAGAGCCGCTGTCTACAGCATCTACAAGACGCATTACCTGATTGTAAATCACGTTGTTGTCACCGAGAACTTCTGAATAATCCGTGATGTCAAGAAGTGTAGACGCGGTGTTGGTCCATGTCGCGCCACTGCGGGCATAGCTGCGGCAAGAAGCCGGCCTGAACTTTTCGGCAAACCATTTGGGCCAGCCCTTCGGCTTCGAGCAGTCGTCACCGCCTATCCACGTGTTGGAGTCGCCGAGCAAGACCACATTCAAACCCTCTCCCCGGCCGGAGCCGCCTGTGTCGGCAAATGCGGACACAGGCGCGGCAAGCACTGCGATGAATAGCACCGCAAGAGCCGTTATCGTGTTTGTAAGAGACAATTTCATTGTATATAACCGCCGGAGGAGAAAATCCCCCGAAAACCAGCCACAAAAGTAGTAAAAATATTCCAATATACATCTGACAAACACGCATATCTGCAATAAAAAACCGTTTGCGGAGGTGCGCGGAAATTTGTAACTTTGCACGATATACGCTTATATGAAAAGTCTGAACAAACTGTACCGCGTCATACGCAGCATACTTTTCGCCACCATACTGACACTGGTGGGGCTGTATGTACTTTTGTATGTGGCGATTTCGTTGCCTCCGGTTCAGAATCAGATACGTGAAGTCGCTCAAAGCGAGTTGTCGAAACTGCTCGGGACAGAAGTCTGCATCGGCTCTGTATGCCTCTCCCCCGGGGGCGAAGTCCGGCTGACTGACGTGAACGTCCCGGCGCCCGACGGAGGGAAATGCCTTTTCGTGAAACGGCTTGGCGCGGGAATCGACTTGGGCAAACTCATCTTTGACCACAGGATTTGCTTCAACTACGCGGAAATCATCGGCCTCGACGGCGCACTCTCGCAGAAGGAGGAAAACGGACCGTGGAACATACAGTTCATCATCGACGCTTTCAAGCCCAAAGACCCGAACAAGCCGCCGACACAGTTTGACATCAAGCTGCGCAACGTGGTCATACGCCGCGCCGACATAACCGTTGACCGTCTGTGGCAACCGCACCTTGCCGACGGACGCATCGACTTCAACCACCTGAAAATCGAGAACCTGCGCATGGACGTGACACTGCCACGGCTCAAAAACGATGATTTCTCGATAGATCTGCGCCAGCTCGCCCTGCGCGAGAAGTCAGGGTTGACGATAGACAAGATAGCCTGCCTCGCCCACATCACACCCAACAAACTCGATGTCGTGGGGCTGACCATACAGCTGCCCGGCACTCGCATTGACCCGGGCGAAATACACCTGTCATACAATGGCTATAGCGACATTGTCCCGGCGCTGAAACGCACGCACCACAACATCGCCCTCGACAATACGCGCATCACGCCCTCCGACTTCAGCGCGTTTCTCCCTGCGCTTGCCGATTTCAGCAGTCCCATAACGCTGAACCTGAAAGCCGACGGCGACACACAGGGCGTCAGCATAGACCACCTCGACCTGCGCACTGCCGACAAGAGCATCTCGCTGCTTGCAAAAGCGCGTGTGAGCGACTTCTCGTCAATCGACGACATACAGCTGACGGTCAACCAATTTGCCGCAGAAATCACCCGCGAGGGCATCACACGGATATTGTCCCTAATACCGTCGATGCCGGAAAGGACACGGGCGATGATAACTCGGCTGGGCGACTGCACGGTGTCGCTGCGCGGCTCAATGCAAAACCTGCGTGCAGACGCAGATGCCACTGTCGGCACGAGCATCGGAGGTGTTGAAGCTGACATAATTGCAGACTTTTCGAGAAAAGGGCTGTTCGCTATATCTGGACACGCCGCCACCCCAGGCTTCAACCTCGGAACACTCCTTGACAACCCCAAACTGGGGAACATCGCAATCAATGCAGATGCAGATGTCACTATCGGCAACGGCGATGTTAACGGCACGGCAGATGTTGACCTGCGGAACATATTCTTCAACGGCCATAATTTCAACAACATACTTGCCAATGTAACCAAAGAGGGCAAGCAGATAAGCGGCAAGGTCACCGCCGATGACAGCGACCTAGCGCTGCAAGCTGACGGCAAGGCCATAATCAACGGCAAAGCATCAGTCATCGACGCCAACGTGCAGATAGGCCGCTTTTCCCCTTCGCGGTTCACCGCCGCCAAGGCTCTCGCCTCACGGTCGTTCAGCGGCAACATCGAGGCTCACGTCAACGGCCTTGACCCGAACACCGCGACAGGCGACCTGACACTGTCAGACTTCAGCATACACACTCAAGGACGCAATCCGCTGCATATCGGCAATATACACATTTCAGCAGAAAAGGATGCTGCTCGCACCGTGACACTGCACAGCGATTTCATCGACGGCTCTGTCACAGGCAATTTTGACATAGCAAGGCTGCCGCAGACCATGACCGCCATTGCAGCCCACGCACTCCCGTCATTGATGCCCGGATATGACAAGGCCTGCAGCGGCAACGGCCAGACTCTTGATTTCGACATAACTGTCAACAACGACAACACGCTGACCGAGTATTTCAACCTGCCGGTGCGGCTGCTGACAGACATACGCATTACCGGGGCTGTTGACGGCGACACCGAAACCGCGTCCGTCAATGTTGACATACCATATCTGCAACAAGGGACAAACAAGCTGATACGCGGCACATACCTGCAAGCACGCCTTGACGGGATGAACCGCACATCGGTGCTCGACTTAGGCACAATCCTGCCCGGCAAGAACGACACCGATGTCAATGTAGGGCTGTCAGCCTTCGGCAACGGCGACAAGCTGCGAGCCAACGTGAACTGGAACTTGAACCGCCCCAAGAAGTACACCGGCGACGTGGCAATGGAACTGTCCGTGGCCAAAGGCAATGACAACAGCCGCAGCTTCGGCATGCATGTCCTCCCGTCAAAGTTCTACGTGGCAGATGCCGTATGGCACATCGGCGACGGCAACGTGAGCTTTGACAGCGGACGGCTCTCCGTCGAGAATGTGAGCGTATGGCATCAGGACCAGTTTGTCAACATACACGGCTATGCCTCGAAAGACCCGGACGACACGCTGACAATTGACCTAAGCGACATCGACCTCGACTACCTGTTTGAGACGCTCAACATCAACTATGTCACCTTCGGCGGACGCGCTACCGGCAAAGCAGTGGCGCGCTCCCTCTTTGACCTGAAAGCCATGGACGCGCATACCGAAGGACTGAAAGTCACAAACCTGACTTACAACGGCGGACGGCTCGGCGACGCGGAGCTGTCAGGCCGCTGGGACCCGCAGGAGATGAAAGTGGCAATAGGCGCTGACATCTCCGACGAGGGACACCGGAGCGCGCTCATAGACGGCGGAGTATGGGTGAAACGCGACTCGCTGTCGTTTGACATGAACACCAACAAGGTGAACATCAAGTTCCTACAGCCGTTTATGTCGGCTTTCACCTCCGAAATAACAGGCCGCGCGTCTGGCAAGGTGAAACTGTTCGGCTCGTTCAAGGACATCGACATGACCGGACGGGTGTTTGCCGACACGCTCACCATGAAGGTAGACTATACGAATGTGTATTATTCCGGCTCAGACTCAGTAATCATCGACCCTGGACACATCCGCGTACCCTCGTTCCGCATATATGACCAATACGGCAACTCCGGCGTGTTCAGCGGCACACTGACGCACGACTATTTTCACAACCCGGCGTTTGACTTCCGGGTGGATGATGCACACAACCTGCTGTGCTACAACACGGACGCGAAAATCAACCCGGACTGGTACGGCAAAATTTACGGCAACGGCGGCGGCACTATAACCGGCTATCCCGGCTATGTCGGCATAATGGTAGACATGGCAGTAGCCCCGAAATCCGTATTCACGTTTGTCCTGAACGATTCAGAGGCAGCTGCCGACTACAATTTCCTCACCTTCACAGACCGCAGAGCCGAGGAGAAGAGGCGCAAGGAGGAGGAAGAAAAGGCTGCGTCAGACACCGAGCCGGACTTCGTAAAGCGTTTCCGCAAGAAACAAGAGGAACAACAGCAGAGCCGACCCTCCGTGTTCGCGCTCGACATACGCGCCACTGTCACGCCGCAAGCCGAGATGATACTCGTCATGGACCCGATAGGCGGCGACAAGATACGCGCCCACGGCTCGGGAGCGATGCAGATAGGCTATTCATCAGACAGCGACGAGATGACCATGTACGGCAAATACACCCTCTCAGACGGCATGTACAACTTCACGCTGCAAGACCTTATCCTCAAGGACTTCACCATACGCCCGGGGAGCAACATCTCGTTTAACGGCGACCCGTTCAAGGCAATGCTCGACATCAACGCCATTTACCGCGTCAACACCAACCTTGCCGACCTCGACAAGAGCTTCACCACCGACCGCGACCTGAACCGCACCAATGTGCCGGTAGACGCGGTGCTGGCAGTGAAGGGCGACCTCGAAGCCCCCGAGATTACATTTGACATCGAGCTGCCCACGCTCACACAGGACGTGGCCCGCAAGGTGAAGAGCATCATCTCCACCGAGGACATGATGAGCCGGCAAATCATCTACCTGCTAGCCCTCAACCGCTTCTACACGCCTGAATACATGGCGACAAGCGGCAACCGTGGCGAGCTCACGTCGGTAGCCTCAGCCACGGTATCTTCGCAGATTTCCAATATGCTCGCACAGCTCACCGACAAACTCACCATTTCGCCGTCGCTGCGCTCGGACAAGGGGGATTTCTCCGACACCGAAGTTGACGTGGCGCTCTCCTCTCGGCTGCTCAACAACCGGCTGCTGCTCAACGGCAATTTCGGATACCGCGACAAGGCGACTTCCAACACCACGTTTGTCGGCGACTTCGACATCGAGTACCTCCTCAACCGCAGCGGCAACCTGCGGCTGAAGGCATACAACCATTACAACGACCAGAATTACTACCTCAAGTCAGCCCTGACCACCCAGGGCATAGGCATAATATACCGCAAGGATTTCGACAACCCGTTCTCGTTTCTGCGCCGCAGGAAGAAACGCGACAACACCGAAATTCCAGATTCTGTGCCTCCGCAAGAAGCTGTCATCGAGACAAAAGAGCATCAGTGAGTTGACAGACACGGTATTTTTGATTAACTTCGCGCAAAATTTACTACCAGATGGGTTTTCTGAAGAAACTGTTCAGTCGAGAGAAGAAGGAAAAGCTCGACACCGGTCTGCAAAAGACCAAGCAAGGGATGTGGGAGAAAATCACCCGCGCCATCGTCGGCAAAAAAACTGTTGACGATGACTTCCTCGATGATCTCGAAGAGGCGTTCGTCACAAGCGATGTGGGCGTTGACACTACAGTCAAAATCATCGACAGGCTCAAGGAGCGTGTTGCAAAAGACAAGTACGTCAACACCGAGGAACTGGCAGGCATCCTATGCTCCGAAATATGCGACATGATCGGCGAAAACACCGTGGCAGACGACGAGCGCGACAATGATTTTGCCGTTGACAAGTCGAAAGGCACGCCCTACGTCATACTCGTAGTCGGCGTGAACGGCGTAGGCAAGACCACCACCATAGGCAAGCTGGCGCACATGTACAAGCAAGCCGGCAACAAGGTGGTGCTCGGCGCGGCCGACACATACCGCGCTGCTGCCATTGAGCAGCTCTCCATCTGGGGAGAGCGCGTGGGTGTGCCAGTGGTTAAACAGCAGATGGGCAGCGACCCGGCTGCCGTGGCTTTTGACACTCTCGAGTCGGCAAAGGCTCGCGGCGCAGACGTGGTAATCATTGACACCGCCGGCCGTCTGCACAACAAGGCGGGACTGATGAACGAGCTGTCCAAAATCAAGCGCGTGATGCAGCGTGTCGTGCCAGAGGCCCCGCAGGAGATACTGCTGGTGCTCGATGCTTCTACCGGACAGAACGCCATAGAACAGGCTCGCCAGTTCATAGCTGCTACCGACGTGAACTGCATGGCTGTCACCAAGCTCGACGGCACTGCCAAGGGCGGCGCGATAATCGGCATCTGCGACCAGTTCAAGATACCCGTAAAATATATCGGCATCGGCGAGCAGATTGGCGACCTGCAGATATTCCGCCCCACAGAGTATGTGCGCTCGCTGTTCCAGTCCGCTATCGAAAAATAGACCCACACTTCACCCGAAATGCCGTTCATTCACAACAGGATAGACATAATCTCCCTGGGCTGCTCCAAAAACCTGATTGACTCGGAAAGGCTGCTGTGCCGCCTTGCCGCCAAAGGGTACACGATGAGCCACGACCCGGAGACCCCGGCCGGGGAATATGTAGTCGTCAACACCTGCGGGTTCATTGGCGATGCCAAGGAGGAGTCCGTCAATATGCTGCTTCAGCTCGCCCAAATGAAGGAAAGCGGCGACATAGGCAAAATCGCCGTCATGGGATGCCTGTCGCAGCGGTATATGGACGAGCTGAAAGAGGCAATACCCGAGGTTGACCTGTGGTACGGCAAATTTGACTGGAATGCCTTCGTCACCTCGCTGCCGGATGTCGTCCCCGCGAAAACGGCAGTCAAGGAATGGCAGCGCACCGTTACCACCCTGCCGCATACGGCATATCTGAAAATATCCGAGGGGTGCAACCGCTTCTGCGCATTCTGCGCAATCCCCCTTATCACCGGGCGTCATACCTCCCGTCCCATGGAGGAAATCGAGGAGGAAGTGCGAGATCTGGTGAAGACAGGCGTTTCAGAGCTGAACGTGATAGCGCAAGACCTCTCGTCATACGGCATCGACCTGTACGGAGGACACCGCCTTGCCCAGCTCGTAGACCGCATAGCCGACATACCGGGTGTACGCCGCATACGTCTGCACTATGCCTATCCCTCTGACTTCCCCTACGATGTACTCGAGGTGATGCGCCGCCGCGACAACGTATGCTCCTACATGGACATCGCCCTGCAGCATATCTCCGACAAGATGCTCACTGCCATGCGCCGACACATCAGCAAGAAAGAGACTTTGCGGCTAATCGACCGCATGCGCCGCGAAGTTCCTGACCTGAAATTGCGGACTACACTCATGGTTGGCTTCCCGGGTGAGACTGACGAGGACTTTCAGGAACTGCTCGATTTCGTGCGCACAGTGCGGTTTGAACGCATGGGCGCATTTGCATACAGCGAGGAGGAAGGCACTTACGCCGCCCTGCACCTCATCGACGATGTTCCAGAGGAAACCAAACAGCAACGCCTCGACACGCTGATGCAGCTACAGCAGGAGATTTCCCTTGAACTGCAACAAGAAATGATCGGCAAACGGCTTACTGTCGTTGTCGATACCGTCAATGAAGACGGTTCGGCTATATGCCGAACGCAGTGGGACAGCCCGGAGGTTGACCCGGAGCTGATAGCAGACCGCACAGATGCAAAGCCTGGCGATTACATAGAGGTAGAAGTGACTGACGCTGCGGAATTTGAGCTGTACGGACGACAGATATCATCATCAGCAACTGACTGACCACAGTGAGCACCGAAACATATAAATGCAAGTGGCAGCTGCGCTTGCCCGACGGCACACGACAGAACGGCTCATCAGCCGGCATCTGCAATGGACTTCAAATACCAGGGTTTGTCATTTCACCGTTTGACACAGGAGAACACCAAGTCATAACCATACCGACAGGCGATACCGCTGCGGGGTTCAGCCAGCTAATGGACGTTGAGGGTCACAAATCATTGCCCGAAGCAGCGACCACGCGCAAGCGACACCTGCGCAACGTGGCACTTGCCGGCTTATACCACCGCGAAAACGACACTCGCGGCAAGACCGTTATAAGCCGCGTGTCAATACATCAGACAGAGTTGAGTGCAGAAGAACTGTTCCGCAACCTCGACAGGCTGTACCCTGATGCGTGCATATTCAGCTTCGACACACCGGCGACAGGCGCATGGGTAGGCGCAAGCCCTGAGTTGCTGCTCGAGGCTCACAACGGCACTCTCCATACCATGTCGCTAGCAGGCACACGCCCTGCCGGGACAACAGAGGAATGGGGATGGGACGACAAAAACATTGTGGAGCAACAGATTGTGACCGACACAATTTGCGATACGTTTCGCCAGCACGGCCTTGCTCCCGTCACAACCAAGCCTCAGACACTCCGCGCCGGAAGCGTTGAGCACCGCTGCACACACATAACGGCAGACCTGCCCCCGCATTGGGACAAAGGCTGTCTGCAACGGCTGCTCGCTGACCTGTCCCCCACACCCGCCCTTGGCGGCTATCCAAGGGATGCGAGCATCTCGCTCATCAAACGCCTCGAGAAACACGACCGCTCATGCTATGGCGGATACTTCGGCTATATCGAGAGTGCAACCGAGTTCCGCTTCAACGTGTGTCTGCGGTGCGCCCAGCTGGCCGACGGCAAAGCGTACATCTACACAGGCGGCGGCATAACCTCGCTCAGCGACCCCGAAGCCGAATGGGAGGAGACATGCCGCAAGGCGCAGACCATGCTCGCAGCACTCGGAATTACCTCAAGCCAAGGGTAACACCCGCAGAAGTCAGAAGCTGAAATGGAGGGCTATGCGGACACCTGAATCGGGAGCGCCAGGTGTGCCTCGATAACTTAGCCGCCAAACATAGTCCACACGAAGTATCGAGAATATGTTGTCAAGCCCGGCACTGATTTCCATATAGGGAGTGCCTGACATGGCGCGGGCTTTTGAATCTTCGGGGAAGCGGAACAGAGAGGGGTCTGCGGCAGGGTCATTGCGGTGCGACAGATGCCCCCACAACCCTTTGAAATTGACCACCTCGCGCAGTTTCAGTTCCTTCAGCAGCGGTATGCGGTTGAATATCATGCCGTTCATCCAGTAAGTCACGTCCCATGCCGCGTATGTGTCCATGGCAAACTCCATCGGGTTCATAAGCGAGTAACTTTCGGGCTGCACCGTGTACGACAGGTTGGCGTTGGGCCACGTCAGCGCAGGATATTGCACCTTGCTCCATATCTTGCCACCCTTGGCAATCACGTCGCAATAGCCGAAAGCGGAGAACCAGAAGCGTTTCTGAACCGAGAACTCAGTCTTGTTGGTAGTGAAGTCCGCTCCAAGCATCCCTTTCGGCCCGTATTCGTGCGACAGGCGGAATATCCACGTGTCCATATTGACAGGCAACCGCATTGAGGCGGTTTGTATGAATGTCGCTCCGGGAGCGTACTGTATGTCAAGGAAGAACGAGGACTGGTTGAAATGGCGGTGCGAGATACCGCCACCGTCAGTAAACGGCAGCCACGGCGTGGCCCACTCGCGGGACATTTTAGCACCTGCCGATATGGTCAGTCCGCTCGCGTGTTCATAGATGTATGACAGTCGCGACAGTGAGCGGTATGTGCCAAGGTTGTTCTCCTTGCGCTTCAGCGACAGGAACACGTTGTCGGCATTGGTGAACAGGTAGTGCTGCCCTATCATGTTCAGGTCGTATGTGTGTTCGAGGCGTATGGAGTGCATAGGGAACTCGCGGGAGTGCTGTTTGCAGCGGCGGAACGAATACTCCAGCTCGCCGTGGTATTTCCATTTGTGGTCCTTAGTACCGTATGCGCCGTATGCACGTGCGAACAGGTGCGGCGACAGCGCGGCCTTGGTCATGCCGCCGAGACGAAATCGCGCCCCTTCTATAGAGTTCGCGCTTATCATGGTATTGACCGGACCGATGTCAAACTTGCTTGGGTTGCCCGTTGGTATGTACCCGGTTACAAGCACGTTTATCCCCTTCCGCAGCCAGTAAAGGAAGCGGTTTGAGTTGAGCCTGTCAGAAAGGTTGTCAACGGACTGCTCCTTGCCGGAAATGGCAACTGGACGCGCCGAGAGCCAATATTCCGCCGGCCGCCGGTCATATCCGTCCATGTACACCGTCGCGCCGGCCTCGCGGCCGGATGTGTCGAAATCCGGCGTATGCTCGTAAGTGTAGCCCGAAAAGTCCGTGTGCTTGTTGGCATAAAAGCCTTGCACACCGGAGATGAGCTGCAACTCGACAGACATATCCTCCGCTGTCTTCATCCGGTTGCCGAGAGAATCTCGCTCGAAATGCTGCTCAACAAAAATATTTCGCACGAAGTTGATGTTCAATGCCTTGGGTATGCGCATCGTCACCATAGTCACAAATGCATCCGGGCTGTCGATGTCTACATACAGCGAGCCGTTGAAGCTGAACGACTCGGGATTGTGCGGCACAAATATAAGCTCTGCAATGCGCTTCCCCCCGACAGTCACCGTATCGCCCATGAAATACTTGTAATAATCAGCGCCGATAGCCGCCAGCGGACTGACAAAACGGTTCTGCATCAATGTGATGTCGTTGCCGAATATGTCAACTTCACGCAGGACGTCGTCGAGCATTATCTGGATATTCTCCTGATTGAGCTGGTCGTCAATGCCCACGCTGCGAAACCCGCGGACAAGCGTCTTGTCACGCGAGGGGGAACACGAGTGAAGCCGTGTAGAGTTTTTCTCACGCACGCTTATGTTCAGCACCGGGCGGCCTGTGATGTGTGCCGTGTCTATGAAATCGTCTATCGGGTCGAGCCGCTTCGACAGCCACCCGGCATCCTCCTTGTGGAAATCGTTGAGCGACAGCACCGTCTTCTCATATTTGTTGTAGCTGTAATACGGCTGGTCGAATGGGTTGTGCTGAGGATACGACTTGCGTATGCGCTGCATCAAGTCAACGGCAGGGTTGTTCTTCTTGGAATATTTCGGACGCTTGTTTGTCACAATCACCTCCTCGAGTTCCGTCTCGCTGTTCTGCATCAGTATGTAGTCACGGCTGTCGATCATGTACTTCGCGACCGGAATGACGCGCTTCTCGTAGCCGAGCGACGATATGACAAGGGTATCGCCCATTTCCACAGACTTCAACCGAAAACGCCCCTTCTTGTCAGTGATGACTGCGTCCTTGCCGCTGGCGAGAGTCACGTTGACGTATGTCATCGGGCTGCGTGAAAGGGAATCACGGATACACCCGGACAAATCGAAAACCGAAGCGCTCGCCGGCCTTCCATGACGCGACTGAGGCAAGGCATAAACAAGCAGCGGCAACACGAGCAGGGCAAGGAGGAACAATACCCTCCCTCGCAATATCCGTTCTATATGTCCGCGCTTGCTCATATTGGCAATACTTGCTAACTTTGTACTGTGTACGTGTCCAAACATGGTTTGTCACGCACTATTATGGTTAACGCATCATCTGATGCCGTTTGTCATAGCCACACGTTGATTTAAGGTTTATTATATGGCACTGGAAATCGAACACAAATACCTCGTAGTCGATGCCTCATACCGCGAAATGGCGACAGACAAAGTCGAAATACGCCAAGGCTACCTCTCCCGGGCCGCAAGCTGCGTGGTGCGCGTGCGCATATTCGGCGACCGCGCTTTCATCACCGTCAAGGGGAAGACAGCCGGCGACACACGTCTGGAATACGAATACCCGATACCTGCAGACGATGCGCGTGAGATGCTCGCGCTGTGCAGCGGAAATATCATCACCAAGACACGGTACATAGTCCCCTATGAGGGCTTCACCTGGGAAGTGGACGAGTTTGCAGGCCATCACGAGGGGCTTGTAATAGCGGAAATCGAACTGCCGACGAGCGGCACTCAGTACCGGCTACCGCCATTTGCAGGCGAAAACGTGACCAGCAATCCCCATTACTACAATTCAAACCTCTGACTATCTGCTCACTGCGCCTATCAGCTCACGCAAGGCGCTGATGTCATGGCGACGGCAATAGTCATCAATCCAGCGCACTGTCCTCTCCGTGACGTCAGGCTCGACGAAATTGGCTGTGCCAATCTCGACTGCGCTTGCCCCGGCGAGTATGAACTCCATGGCATCGCGCCCGCAGGCTATGCCGCCCAGCCCCACCACTGGAATGCTTACAGCATTGCTCACCTGCCAGACCATGCGCACCGCAATCGGGCGTATGCACGGTCCCGACAGGCCGCCGGTGACGGTGCTCAATACCGGGCGGCGGCGTTCAACATCAACGGCCATGCCCAGGAATGTGTTCACCAGCGACACCGAGTCAGCGCCGGCATCCTCTACCGCCTTCGCAATAGACGCTATGTCGGTCACGTTTGGCGACAGCTTAACCATCAAGTGCCTGTCCCATACCTCGCGGACAGCCGCAGTCACCTGAGCTGCGCCCTCGCAGGTGGTGCCGAATGCCATGCCCCCCTGCTTCACATTGGGACAGGATATGTTGACCTCGACAGCCGGTATGCCCTCCAAGGGCAACAGCCGGCGAGCCACCTCAACGTAGTCAGGCACAGCCGCGCCGCTTACATTGACTATTATGTTGGTGTCATAATGGCGTATGCGCGGGTAAATCTCGTTTATGAAATAGTCCACGCCCTTGTTCTGAAGCCCCACGGCATTGAGCATCCCGGACGGCGTTTCTGCCATACGCGGATAGGGATTGCCCTCGCGGTGGTTGAGCGTAGTGCCTTTGACGATGATGCCGCCGAGTGAATTGATGTCGGTAAGCGATTCATACTCCTCGCCGTAACCGAATGTGCCGGAGGCTGTCATCACCGGGTTGCGGAGTTTCAGCCCGCGTCCCAAATCTATGCTTAAATCTGCCATTTCAAATCATTTATGTTGAACACCGGACCGGCGGTGCAGGTACATTCATTGCCGCGCACAGTGTCCTCCACGCAGCACAGGCACGCGCCGAGTCCGCACGCCATCTTGTTTTCCAGACTCACCTCACACTCTACGCCACGCGACTTCGCTGCCGCTGCCACAGCCTTCATCATCGGCATCGGACCGCACACGCAACAGCGGTCAAACTCGGATTGCAGCACTTCATGCGCGGTTACGAAACCTTTCGTGCCGAGGCTGCCGTCCTCCGTGCATACGAAGACCTCGCCGTAACGGCGGAAGCGGTCCAGCTGCATCAGTTCGGCAGAAGTCCTTGCGCCGAGCAGGAATGTCGGGGTCATGCCAGCCTCTTTCAGCTTCTTGCCCAGATAGAGCATCGGGGCAGTGCCGACACCTCCGCCGACGAGCAAGTATCTTGCCCCCGGTACAATGGTGAATGGCTTGCCGAGTGGCAGCAGGATGTCATACACATCGCCGATACGGCTGTTACAGATGATGTGCGTTGCCTCGCCAGCATCCTTCACAAGGAGGCGCAGCGTATTGTCCTCCACATTCACGTCGTTGACAGAAATCGGGCGACGCAAATACGCCCTCTGCGATGTCGTGACACGGACATTGACAAACTGGCCGGGCAAAATCTCAGGCAACAGGCCATTGACAGGAGTCAACAGAAGTTCGGAATATCCAGACCCGTTAGTCCGGACATCCACAACACGCATATCTGTCAGGTATTTCTTGTGTATATCGTTCATTTTCTGATGTTAAGTGCTTTTCTCAGGTTGACCAGCTCCTCACGCACCTGTCCGAGGCGGTCTATCACCTCCATGCGGCGCGAAACATTATGACGGTTCACACGCAGCTGCTCCTTTGCGGCATCGAGCTTCAGCCCCCTGACCTTCAGGAGAAAATGTATGATGCGAAACGTCTCTATGTCTGCCGGTGTATAATAGCGTATGTTGGTTGCACTGCGGCGCGGCGAGCACTCGGGGAACTCCTTCTCCCAATAGCGCAGCGTGGACTGCGGCACGCCTATCAGCTCTGCCACATCTTTTATCTTGTAATAATCCTTGTCGAGAGCTTCCATACGTCAGTCCATAACATGGCCCGCCTGTTCTGCCTGGCGTATCATTTCTGAATACTGCTCAGGCGACAAGTCCATAAAATAATAGTTCACGGGGTTCTGCGGCTCGTCCTTGTAGCGCACTTCATAGTGCAGATGCGGGCCTGTTGACTTGCCGGTAGAGCCGATCTCCCCTATCTTGTCGCCGCGCCGCACATGTTGCCCCTGACGCACGTTCAGCTTGCTGAGATGACCGTAGCGTGTCAAGTAATTGTAGCCGTGCGAAATGTCTATGCAGTTGCCGTAGCCTCCTTTCCACCCGGCAAAGACAACCTCCCCCTCTGCCGTCGCGAAAACTGCATCGCCGATGTTAGCCGGGAAATCAAGCCCGGCGTGAAAATTGGGCGTACCGTATATCGGGTCAATGCGGTTGCCATAGCCAGAGGCTATAGTATAGTCGGCAACATTTATAGGAAGTATCGACGGTATATGTGCAATCTTCTCGCTTTGGGTTTCTAGAGCTGTCCGCAGCTTGTCAAAAGAAACAGACTGGGCATACAGGCCCCGCTCCAGAATATCTATGCTGCGAGCCAGCTCGGTGAGCATCTTGCCGTCCGGCAGTTTGGCGAGATCGCGGTAGCGCATGTCATTCTCAAGGCCGGCATACCGCTGCCCCTGGCTGACAGGCTCTATCTGCATCATTACCCTATAAAAGTTGTCGTCGCGGTTGCGGATGTCGTCCATCACCTTCAGCGCATACTGGAGCCTCCCGTCCAGGTTTTCCAGCTGCTTGCGCAGTGCCGAATTGTCCTCCTTGAGCTGCTCCTCTGTCGGCGAGGCAAAACCATAGAACGCCACAAGAAACAAGACTGTGCCTATGGCGCAAGACAACAACAGGATGCGACCCCACGCCGCCATGCGTGTCAGCAGCGATGGATAGACACGCTCATAGTTGTCTGTGTCCGGATTATACCTGTAATATATCTTGCCCATAGAGGTTTGCGTCCGCTCGGAACTGTCTGTCGAAACACGGCGGACAGAGCCAAATGGTCTTGCAAAATTACGAGAAAAATTCTAATTTTGCAATCTGATATAACCGTCTGCCCGATGCGGCAAGTATGCCCGAAACGGCATACCCTCGTCCATTCGGGACAGAGTGCAATCTTCATACATAATACAATATGCAGACAGCCAAAGAGATACGCGAGTCCTTCAAGGAGTTTTTCCGCCAGAAAGGACACCATGTCGTGCCATCAGCTCCGATGGTGATAAAGGACGACCCTACACTGATGTTTACCAACGCTGGCATGAACCAGTTCAAGGACATAATACTCGGCAACCGCCCTGCGGAGTTCAAGCGCGTTTGCGACTCACAGAAGTGCCTGCGTGTCTCAGGCAAGCACAACGACCTCGAGGAGGTAGGACACGACACATACCACCACACGATGTTCGAGATGCTGGGCAACTGGTCTTTCGGCGACTATTTCAAGAAAGAGGCAATAGATTGGGCGTGGGAATATCTGGTAGACGTGCTTCACCTCGACCCCAACCGTCTGTACGCTACCGTTTTCGAGGGTTACGCACCCGAAAACCTCGGTCGCGACAACGAGGCAGCAGAGATATGGAGCAAGCACCTCCCCGCTTCGCACATCATCAACGGCAACCGGCATGACAATTTCTGGGAAATGGGCGATACCGGGCCGTGTGGGCCGTGCAGCGAAATCCACATCGACCTGCGCAGCGACGAGGAGCGTGCCGCCGTGGACGGCGCGGCACTCGTCAACAAGGACAACCCACTGGTAATCGAGATATGGAATCTCGTGTTCATGCAGTATGAGCGTCATGCCGACTCCTCGCTGCACCCGCTGCCGCAGAAGGTCATCGACACGGGCATGGGCTTTGAGCGCCTGTGCATGGCTCTGCAAGGCAAGAAGTCAAACTACGACACCGATGTGTTCACGCCGCTGATTGACAAGATTTCGTCACTTTCGGGCAAGAAGTACGGCATGGACGAGAAAGTGGATGTCGCTATGCGCGTCATCGCCGACCATGTGCGCACCATCGCATTCTCGATAGCCGATTCGCAGCTCCCCTCCAACGCCAAGGCCGGATATGTCATCCGACGCATCCTGCGCCGCGCAGTCCGCTACGCATATACGTTCCTCGGCTGCCGCGAGGCATTTCTCTGCCGGCTCGTAGATACGCTCGTTGAACAGATGGGCGAGGCATATCCCGAGCTGAAAGCACAGGAAACCCTCATCAAGAAAGTTATAAAGGAGGAGGAGGACTCTTTCCTCCGCACTCTCGACAAGGGCATCGGCATGCTCGACACCCTGATGCAGAAAGCACAGTCGGAGGGCAAGACACAAATCAGCGGACAAGACGCTTTCGTCCTATACGACACATACGGGTTCCCACGCGACCTGACCGAACTTATACTGCGTGAACACGGCATGACACTCGACGCTGCCGGCTTCGACGCAGAAATGAAGAACCAGCGCGACCGCGCCCGCAACGCCTCCTCGCAGCAGACTGGCGACTGGGTGACATTGGCAGAGGGCGAACAGAATTTCGTAGGCTACGATACATACGAGTGCAAGACCCGGATACTCCGCTACCGCAAGGTGGCGCAGAAAAAGAAGGAGTTCTTTCAGATTATCCTCTCCGACACCCCGTTCTACGCCGAAATGGGCGGTCAGGTCGGCGACACCGGATACCTCGAGGACGCTGACGGCAAGCGCATCAAGATAATCGACACGAAGCGCGAGAACAACATCGGCGTTCATATCGCCAATGAACTTCCGGCAGACCCCACCGGCGAGTTCACTGCCGCCATCGACCGTGAACGCCGCGACAACATCGCCGCCAACCATACGGCGACACACCTGCTCCACCAGGCACTGCGCGAAGTGCTCGGCAACCATGTCGAGCAGAAAGGCTCGTATGTCGCGCCCGACGTGCTTCGCTTCGACTTCTCGCACTTCCAGAAAGTGACACCCGAAGAGATACGCAAGGTGGAACACATCGTCAACAGCCGCATACGTCAGGCTATCCCCCTCGACGAACACCGCGACGTGCCAATTGCCGACGCAAAAGCCCTCGGCGCTATGGCTCTGTTCGGCGAAAAATACGGCGACCGCGTCCGTGTAATCCGCTACGGCGACTCAATAGAGCTGTGCGGCGGCACACACGTTCCCAACACCGGCAACATCGGCATGGTGCGCGTCCTGTCAGAAAGCTCAATAGCTGCCGGCGTGCGCCGCATCGAGGCCGTTTCCGGAACTGGGGTTGAAAACATGCTCGACCGTATGCAGGATTCTGTCCGCGACATCTCTGCCATGTTCGGCAACGCAGCCGACATCAAGGCGGCTGTGGCTAAAGCCATTAGCGAGAACAACGACCTGCGCCACAAGGTGGAAGACTTCTTCAACCAGCGAGTTGCCGCCATGACCAAGCAAATCCTCAGCGAAGTCAAGCAAGTAAACGGCATCAACGTCGCACAGTTGCGAGGCCTCGCCATGCCTGAAGTGGTCAAGAATGTTGCTTTCGCCCTGCGCAAGAGTGAAGTGACACCTCTCGTATTCGTGGCAGCAACGGTATTCGATAAAAGACCGCTGCTCACCGTGGCACTCACCGATGACCTTGTGGCTGACGGGCTGAACGCCTCCAAGGCAGTACGCGAGGCGGCAAAGAGCATCAAAGGCGGCGGCGGCGGGCAGCCATTCTTCGCACAGGCTGGAGGCAAGGATGCCGACGGACTGGCAAAGGCATTTGAAATACTCACACAACAGCTCGGCATCGCCGACTGACCCTACCTGAATACAAAACCCTCGAGAAGCCGCTCGCATCTCGAGGGTTTTGACTGAAAAAAGAAGGAGCATAAGGCACTGCCTTTCAACCGCATAGAAAAATATTTCGATATTCTATAGACTGTCTATTGCATATTAGCGAGAAATAGACTAACTTTGCATCGCAATTAGGGGCATTAGCTCATCTGGCTAG
>DHKE01000030.1:80683-83886 GCA_002404675.1 Porphyromonadaceae bacterium UBA4702
GTTTGACTGGCAGTCAAGAGGTGACGAGTTCGAGTCTCGTATGCTCCACAGAACTTAACCGCATGAAATTCAGCAACATATAGCCGATTTTCATGCGATTTTTTCTTTGTCTCTAACTCAATTGTTTCACCAACGGCATTGCCAGCTGGCAATGTAGGAGGATGTGTCAAAATAGGCGCAGCCAAGTAGGGACACGGCGTGCCGTGTCCGAAGGGCAACACGCACAATTATTTGATTTGCAGCGACTTGATGGCGGACACGGCACGCCGTGTCCCTACCTTGCCGCCCCAATCATACGCAGTATGCGCATTTTGAAACACCTCCACCATGTCCCCCATTCACTGGCGGGCAAAGCGGATGTCTGCAGCGAGGTTGTTGGCGACAACAACGGCCTTCGTAATGTGGTCACAGATGTGGTCCTTGCCCACAAGCTCCTCGATGCCCGATTTTTCAAGCGACAAGTGGACATTGTGGCGCACGCCCGACAATACGACATGGATGCCCTCGCGCTGTGACGACTTGATGAGTATCTCAAGGTTATGGATGGCAGTGGAGTCGATGAACGGCACTTTGCGCATACGCAATATGCGCACAAGCGGCTTGTCGCCCATAGACCGCATCATCTCGTCAAACTTCGTAGCCACGCCAAAGAAGAACGGCCCGTCGATCTCATACACCTCTACTCCCTGTTCGAGGTTTAGTATCTCATGCTGCGTCGTCTCCTGCCCGTCGGCGATGTCTATCTGCTCACCGAAGCGGTGTATGGCAGTGTTCTCCATGACACGACGCAAGAACAGCAGTATCGCCAGCAGCAGTCCCAGTTCTATTGCAATGGTCAGGTCGAAAACTACTGTCAGCAGGAACGTCACTATCATCACCGTAACGTCCGACTTCGGGGTCTTCAGTATCGCCTTGACCGTGCGCCAGCCGCTCATGTTGTATGACACCATTATCAGCACGCCGGCGAGGCACGCCATAGGCACCAGGTTGATGAGCGGCATCAGGAACAGGAATATCAGCAACAGCACTACCGCATGGACTACGCCGGCGACAGGGGTGCGGCCGCCGTTGGTGATATTGGTCATCGTGCGAGCTATCGCGCCGGTCACGGGTATTCCGCCAAAGAACGGCACTACCACATTAGCCACACCCTGCCCTATCAGCTCTGTATTGCAGTCAGTGTTTGACCCTGTCGCGCCGTCTGCCACCGTAGCCGAAAGCAGCGACTCTATCGCGCCAAGCATCGCAATGGTAAACGCCGACGGCAACAGCGCGTTGATTGTAGCCATGTTGATTTCTATGGCATGGGGCGCAGGGATCGCCCCGGAAAGGTTGTGGAACCGGTCGCCGATAGTTTCCACACCATCAAGACCGGCAAACTCCCGCAGCAGCCATACCGCTACCGTCACAACAATAATAGCGACCAAAGCGCCGGGGAGGCGTTTGCTGATGTAGGGCGCGGCTATGATTATGGCAAGCGACACCAGTCCCACGATGAGAGTAGGCAGGTGCATCGTGCCGAAATGCGACAGGTATACTCCCCACTTGGAGATGAAGTCCGACGGCAGCTCGCCCGTCTGCAGACCGAAGAAGTCGGTTATCTGCGTTGAGAATATGGTCACGGCAATGCCAGACGTAAACCCTATGACAATCGGGTACGGAATGAACTTTATGACCGTGCCAAGCCTGAACAGCCCTAGCCCAACCAGTATAAGCCCAGCAAGGACTGTGGCAATCGCAAGTCCCATAAGCCCGAACTGCTGAATGATGCCGTATATTATGACTATGAACGCGCCGGTCGGCCCGCCTATCTGAACCGAGCAGCCGCCAAATGCGGAGACAAGGAAGCCGCCGATGACAGCAGTTATCAGCCCGACAGTCGGCGTTACGCCAGATGCGATGCCGAATGCCACGGCAAGCGGCAATGCCACTATCCCCACCACGATGCCGGCTATCGCGTCATCCTTGAACTGTGTGGCATTATAGCCGCGCAGCGACGTGAACAGCTTGGGGCGGAACGGTATTCTCGAAACTATATTCATGGTATCAAAAGATAATAATGTTGCACAAGTTCCACTATTCTCCATTTGCCGCATCCGTGACCCACGACTCAATCACAAACACTTGAATTACAGACGCATATCATTTTCAGCGAGCAAATGAAGCGCAAAGTTACTCATTTTTCCGCTATCGAGGGCGGAAAGTCTCGGTCAAAATTAGTAATTTCGCGAAAAACAAAAACACCCAAAGATGAGCAGAATAGCATTCGCCTCCGACCACGCGGGGTATGAACTGAAACAGGAATTGGAAAAATACGTGTCCGAAAAGGGGTATTCATACACCGACTTCGGCACTGACAGCACCGCATCATGCGACTACCCGGACTATGCGCACCCGGCGGCAATCGCCATTGAAAAGGGGGAATGTGATTTCGGCATCTGCATGTGCGGCACTGGCAACGGCATGCAAATGACCCTAAACAAGCATCAGGGCATACGCGCCGCTCTCTGCTGGCAACCTGAAATCGCGGCCCTTGCCAAAGCTCACAACAACGCCAACGTGCTTGTGCTGCCGGCCCGGTTCATCACCGTGGAGGAAGCAAAGAAAATCGTCGATGAATACCTCAACACCCAATTTGAGGGAGGCCGCCACCAACGCCGCATCGACAAGATTCCTGTGAAATAACGCATGAAAGGACGCATAACAATCGCCCTCGAACATCTGCGCATTTACGCACACCACGGCGTAATGGAACAGGAGCGGACAGTCGGCAACGAATTCATTGCCGACGTGTCCCTCGACATTGACGCGACAGAAGAGATGCGCCATGACCAGCTCGACGGCACAATATCATACGCAGACATCTACGCCGTCGCCGCTGAGCAGATGCAGACACCATCGCGCACGCTCGAACACGCCGCCATACGCATAGCCGATGCCCTGCGCAACGGCTTCCCTCAAATCAAATCAGGCAGCGTAAAGATAACAAAGGTCACACCGCCGATACCAGGCATCTGCGGCTCTGCCTCCGTAACATACACGTTCTGACAGCATTACGCTGCATCGCGGAATTACGGCAAATTTTTACCGCAATTTTTCCGCCGAAAATTTGGTCAGTCCGCAGATTGTTGCTAACTTTGCACTCGCAAAACGGAGACGGATTGCACCCCAATTGGGTCCGCTAGCTCAACTGAATAGAGCAT
>DHKE01000067.1:0-9966 GCA_002404675.1 Porphyromonadaceae bacterium UBA4702
TTCAGGCACGCCGTGTCCCTACTGTGCCGGGAGTATATCGGGGACAACAGACTGCTTTTCCTAATGGCAAAACGGCGCGATGAAAATTCTTGAGAGGAGGGACGCTGTAATGTCACGATTTTTATGTACTTTTGCGGCATAATATTACCTCGCGGTGATGCCGCGACCTAACACGCTGATTTATATGGCAAAGATCAAGTACAACAGCATGATGAACAGCGCCAAGGACTATATCGTCATCCTCTTCGGGCTGGCACTGTATGCCGTCGGCTTCACATTCTTCATCCTCCCGCACGAGATTGTCATCGGCGGCCTTGCCGGTCTCGGCTCTCTTGTCAAGCTGGCTACCGGCGGCCTGATACCAGTGGCAGTCACGCAGTATGCCGCCAACCTGCTGCTGCTGGCCTTTGCGTTCCGGATAGTGGGGCGGACATTTGTGCTGCGGACTATCTTCGGCGCGACATTCGCATCTCTGTTCATAGGTATCGCAGAGACCATTTCAGCCAAGCTGCTGACACATCCTATAATGGAGGATACGACCATGAGCGCGATATTGGGCGCGATACTTTGCGGTATGGGCATAGGGCTGATATTCATACACAACGGCTCGTCGGGCGGCACGGACATCGTCGCTGCCATGGTCAGCAAGGTCAGCAATGTCAGCATCGGACGCACAATGATGTTCACGGACATGACCATCGTCGCCTGTTCGATATTCCTGCCTTACGGCCACACCCTCGCCGAGCGCATGGAATACCGCATACCGCTCATCATCTACGGCCTTGCCGTGACATACATAATCGCTTTCGTGACCGACATGATCATCAATACCAACCGACAGGCCACGCAGTTTGTCATATTCTCCAACAAGTGGAAGGAGATAGCAGACCGCATCAACCGCGAGGCGCACCGAGGCGTGACAGTAATGGACGGCATGGGGTGGTATACCAAGAAGGAGGTCAAGGTGCTGATGGTGTGGTGCCGCAAGATTGAGTCGGTGACGATATTCCGTATCGTCAAGAGCATAGACGACCATGCCTTCATCACGCAGTGCAACGTAAACGGCGTGTACGGCCAGGGCTTCGACACCATGCGTGTCAAGATGAAGAAGCACCCGTCAAAGGACGAGACAGTGCCGCTGCACGAGGCAAAGGCCGTGGGTGCAGCTGACGAGGCTGCAGCTGCAGAACCGGCCAAGGAGAAGTAAGCGGGCATGAACAGCACGCTGCGCATACTTTGCATTGTCTTCACAGCAGTCTGTGCTGCCGTCTGCAGTGACGCTGCTGGGCAGGCTGCCGGCAAATACCGTTTCCACTGCGACCGCGACACGATCGAGGTGGGGGAGATGCTCGATGTGCTGATGTCCCGCCGCGACGAGCCGGTCGGCAGCCTTGTGCTTGCCGCAGCGCGTCTGCTGGAGGGTCGTCCGTATGTGGCGGGCTCTCTCGAGGGCGCCGAGGAGAAAGTGGTGATTGACGTTGACGGGTTGGACTGCGTGACATTTGTCGAGAATTGCTACGCGCTCGCCCTGACAGTGCGCAGCGGCGGCCGGTCGTGGCGCGAGTTTGCCCGTAACATCGAGTCGCTGCGCTACCGCCACGGCACTGCCGGGGGGTATGACACGCGGCTGCATTACACCACCGAGTGGATGAACGACAATGTCTACCGTGGCAACATCACGGATGTGACCCCGGCACTGCCGGACGCACGCGCCCTCACCCGAAGCCTGTATTTCATGACGCATAACCGTGGCTTGTACCCCGCGCTTGCCGACGACAGCGTCTACAACCGCTGCCAGGACATCGAGATGGGGCTGCGCTCGATGCGACTGCCGTACATTACCAAGGAGATGACCAAAAACAAGGGTATAGTGGCACTGCTGCGCGACGGCGACATGGTCAGCTTCCTGTCGCCGCGTGACGGCCTCGACTCTGACCACGTTGCCCTGCTGCGCATCGAGGACGGGCGTGTCTACATCGTCCATGCCTCGTCGAGCGAGGGTAAGGTGACGTTTGACAAGTCCACGCTCTACGACTACCTGAAATACCGCAAACGCGGCTGCCCCGGCGTGCGCGTGGTGCGGCTGCAATGACCATAACGCTCTCGCCATGACACCAGTGCTCTCCCTGATACTTGCAATAGGCGCCAACGACACGTTGTCGCGCCGCTGTGTCAACGCGCTGGCTGCGCAGACATTTGCCGATGCCGGGCTTGTGGTGGCAGACTGCAGCTTCTTTGGCTATGCCGAGGCGTTGCGCCGCAAGTTGCCCAAGGAAGAGGGGAGCATTGCGGTGAAGTTTATCGCGGGGGCGCCGCAGACCCCGCGCTGGGAACAGCTGCGCAGTGCCGTGGCTGAAGCGTCAGGCACATACGTCATCTTTGCCGACCCTGGGCAATGGCTTGAGCCGGATGCCGCCGCCAGACTTGTGGAGTGCATGCAGCGCACCGGGGCAGACCTCGCGGAGATGCGTTCTGTGGGGAGGTTTAAGGGTACTCCTGTGAAAAACGGCAACAGCGTGCCTGACGAGATAGACAGCGACGCGCTCATCGATGGCGGCCGGTTGCGAAAATACGCCCGCTTCATCGGCGATGGCAGCCTCATAACCTCATCGCTGAATGACAAGATATACCGCCGCGAGGTGCTTGCAGAGGCTCTTTCAGTGGATTACCCCGGCGATGCGAGTGCCGCCGAAATGGTCAATGTGCAGTATATGCGCCATGCAGCGAGCATGGTCTTCCTGTCTTACGCAGGCCTGAACTACAACTCGGGCGATAGCATCGGCCGTTGCGACTGCTCAGCCCTTGCTGAGGCCAAAACGGCATATACTCACAAGGTGCTGTGCGGCCAGGACAAGGATTGCTGCCGCAATGAACTGGAGGCACGCCTGAGACGCTATGTCCGCAGCCTCATCATCGACGGCGGCTGGACGCCGGAGGCTGCTCAATTCTTCTTGCAGCGTGAACTCGCCGATCCTTTCTGGCGCAGTGCCGGCGTCGATGTAAACGCCGCCGAACTGACAGACAGCGTTGACCGGCGTGAGCGGTGGCTGGACTTCCGCCGCATCCTCTCTCGCTTGTTCCATTGACAGAGCCGCACAGGGCTATATTTCATCGTTTTTGGGTATTGCCGCAACCGGCGTGTTTGCGTAATTTTACGGTATGAAATTTAAGCACCGCATCATAGCCGCTTTGCTTTCCCTGTTTTGCAGCCTCGTCTCATACAGTGAGGAGGCGGCTGTCGATACTGTCGCACTCAATGAGTTGGTAGTCACGGCGATAAAGCAGTCAGAGGATTTGCAGTCACTGCCGATGTCGTCGTCGCTGGTGACAGCGGTGCAGACAGAGCGGCTGAATGTAGCGGCGGTCAAGGGGATTTCTGACCTTGTGCCTAACCTGTTCATTCCCGACTATGGTTCGCGCATGACATCATCAATTTATGTGAGGGGTCTGGGCGCACGCATCGACCAGCCGGCAGTAGGCTTGAGCATCGACAACGTGCCGGTGCTCAGCAAGGACGCATACGACCTTGACATCGCCGACATCTCGCGTGTCGAGATGCTTCGCGGCCCGCAGTCCACACTTTACGGCCGCAACACCATGGGAGGGCAGATAAACATCAGCACGCTCTCGCCGCTGGCGTATCAGGGAGTGCGCGTGGCGGCTGCCGTCGGCAACGGTTTTGCAGGCAAGGTGTCGGCCGGGTGGTACGGCCGCATCGGCGACGACATGGGCATTTCCGTTACGGCCGGCTATTCATACAGCGACGGGTGGTTTCGCAACGAGTACACTGGAGAGAAGGCTGACAGGGAGCGTCTGTGGAACGCCCGGCTGAAATACGAATGGCGGCCTTCGGACAGCATGAGCCTCTCCAATACTTTTGCTGTGAGCGGCCTGCATCAGGGCGGCTATCCATACGAATATCTCGGCACAGGTCGCATAGAGTACAATGACACGTGCTTCTACCGCCGTTTCTGCCTCAGCGACGGATTGACTGTGCGCTGGCTGCTCCCTGGCGTTTCGCTGACATCAATGACCTCGGTGCAGTACCTGGACGACAACATGACCCTTGACCAGGATTTCCTGCCGCTGTCCTATTTCACGCTCACGCAGAAGAAGCGTGAAACGGGAGTGACAGAGGAGGTCGTGGCACGCGGCAATGCCGGCTTCTACAGCTGGACGGTGGGCGTGTTCGGCTTTTACAAGCATCTCGACATGGATGCCCCGGTAACGTTTCTTGACTACGGCATAAGCCAGCTGATAGAGAAATACCGCAACGCAGCCAACCCGCAGTACCCTATAGCGTGGGATACGCGCTCGTTTCCGCTCAACAGCTCGTTCACGATACCGACAGCAGGCGCGGCAGCATACCATGAATCCAACTTCACGGTTGGCCGGTGGCGGTTTACTGCCGGGTTGCGTCTGGACTATGAGCATGTGCGCATGCGCTACCGCAGCGGCTGCCGCAGCGGCTACACCGTGTTGCAGACTGTCGAGGACGGCAGCACGGCGCCGTATGCGCATATAGATGTGAACATCGACGAGAACGGGCGTCTGTCGCGCAGTTTCGTGGAGCTGCTGCCTAAATTTGCTGTCATGTACTCACTCGACGGCTCTGCGGACAATAATGTATACGCCACGGTGTCGAAGGGGTACAAAGCCGGCGGCTTCAACACACAGATGTTCAGCGACATCCTTCAGCAAGACCTCATGGGGCTTATGGGCATCAATGCCACTTATGACGTGGACGAAGTAGTGGGCTACCGCCCCGAGAAAAGCTGGAATTACGAGGTGGGCGCACACCTGCGGACGGCAGACGGACGGCTGCGCGGCGACGCGGCTCTGTTCTACATAGACTGCCGTGACCAGCAGCTGACGGTGTTCCCCAACGGCAACACTACAGGACGCATGATGACCAACGCCGGCAGGACGCGCAGCTTCGGCGCGGAAGTGCAGCTGTCTGTTGACAGGGTAGGGCCGTTCTCGTTCTGCTTCGGCTACGGATATACCGACGCCCGTTTCCGCAAGTTCAACAACGGCATCGCCGACTACCGTGGCAAGCGCGTGCCGTATGCGCCGCAGAACACTGTTTTTGCGCAGGCCGTTTACCGCCGCGACTGCGGCGGCGCGTTGCTTGACGACATTACGGCAGATGTGAACGTGCGTGCAGCAGGCGATATATATTGGAATGAGGCAAACACCCTCTCCCAACCGCTGTATGCGCAGCTCGGCGCGTCGGTGACTCTACGCCGGGGATGCGCCTCACTGCAACTGTGGGGCGAGAACCTGACTGACACGCGCTTCTCGACGTTTTACTTCGTCTCCATAGGCAATGAGTTTGTGCAGAGGGGGAGGCCGCTGCGCTTTGGCGCGACGCTGCGCCTCTCGTTCTGATGAATGGAAACTAACAAGAATACAACAAAAATACTTTTACGACATGAACAAAACAGTACTTGCCTCAATTGCGGTGGCGGCGTTGCTCGCCGGCACTTCGTGCGACAATGACAAGGGCAACAACATGGAGCAGACGTTCGGCGTGCAGATGCTGAACCTCGTGACCGACATGGACGTCAACGGCGCGGAGAACAGCAAAATAGCCGAAACCACGTACCGCATCCATATCGACTACACCGACACGAAAATGGGCGTTGCTGGCGTGGATGTGCCTGTCGCCAACGAGGAGATTTCATTCAGTGTCCCTGACACACGATACAAGTTTGACAATTTCGCGTACCACATGTCTGCGCTCACTGCACCGACGACCGACGGCGGCGAAATCAAGGGCTTCGATGTGCGCTTGACCCAGGCCTTCAACACGCCTCCTGTGACAGCTCCCCATGGCAGCCCGGCGTTCAAAACCACGATGGCAATGATGGCATATTACACATACGGCCACTACATGGTGCGCACATTCCCTGCTGATGCCGTTTACACCGGCTACACGACTACAACAATATCCCAGGAGGGGGATGCCGAAACCCAGAAGTTCACTACAGACAAGCCCATGTACCGCTTCATCATCGATGGCTCTGCGATGACCGCCTCGCTGTTCATCTACAACGCGAAGTTCTCTGATGCGGCAGCTGCGCCCGAGCTGAACCTGCGCATAGATGGGCTTAAGGTGCGGCCTACCAACCTCGGCTATGAAATCGCAGGCACCGATGTCGTTCCCTGCACCATGGCAGAGGGCACTCCCTACCCGGCTTACACTTTCGCCACATTCCGCATGACCAGCACAAGTGACGACCTGACTGCTGCCAAGGTAGAGTTCTCGATACCCACTGCACGCGGCACGTATGCTGCATCGTTTCAGGGCAAATATCTAATTGACACCTCTCTGCTTCAATAAAGGGAAATTGTCTGCATTTCCCATGTGAGATTGCAATTAATATTGCAATCTGGCTTCTCGGGCTTCCCCGTCTCGTTGTCATCTGACGAGATGGGGGAGTTTTTTAGCAATTATATACGCGGTTGGGCTTTGTGAATTTGCAAAAATTAGGTAACTTTGCACGCATAAAAACTGGAAATTCGCGTCAGATGATGATGCGGGTTTTTGTAACTAACTAATATATAAACGATTATATGAATCTACTGTTGGAAATAAGCAACGGAGCGCTCGCCATTACAGCTGCCATCACGGGCATCTTTCTGGTGTTTGCCGCGCTTTTGATTGCCAAACTGATTTCCCCGAGGTCGTTCTCAGTGAAAAAGTCCGAGCCTTACGAGTGCGGTATACCCACACGCGGCAAGAGCATGATTCAGTTCAAGGCCGGATACTATATTTTCGCTATCCTCTTCCTCATTTTCGATGTCGAGACAGTTTTCCTCTATCCCTGGGCAGTGGTGACACGCAATTTGGGCATGCAGGGGCTGTTGTGCATCGGGGTCTTCCTTTTCATTCTCGCTTTAGGTTTAGCATACGCATGGCGCAAAGGAGCGCTTAAATGGTTATGAAAAATCCCAAGATTAAAAGCATCCCCTTTGAGGACTTCAAGGACAACGAGTATATCACGAAGCTCGTAGAGGAACTGAACGCCACTGGAGCCAACGTAGTGGTAGGTACATTTGACCGCCTCATCAACTGGGGGCGGGCAAACTCGTTGTGGCCCTTCTGCTTCGGCACGAGCTGCTGCGCCATTGAGTTCATGTGCCTCGGCGCGGCTCGTTACGACATGGCCCGCTTCGGTTTCGAGGTCGCCCGCAACTCGCCGCGCCAGGCTGACTTCATCATGGTGCAGGGCACTATCGTGAAGCGTATGGCTCCGGTTTTGCGCCGTCTCTATGAGCAGCTCGCCGAACCCAAATACGTAATCGCTGCCGGCAGCTGCGCCGTTTCCGGAGGCCCGTTCAAAGGCTCGTATGCCGTACTCGACGGCGTTGACAAGATTCTCCCCGTCGATGTCTATATGCCAGGCTGCCCTCCGCGTCCCGAGGCTATGTTCTACGGCCTGATGCAGCTGCAGCGCAAAATCAAGGTGCAGAAATTTTTCGGCGGAGCGAACCGCAAGGAGAAAATTGATGACTTCTTCCGCGAGCATCCAGAGGAGAGAGGCCAAATCTAACCCTATATTACAAGGATTTATCAACCACGTCATCTATCACACATCATGAGCGATATACAATCCATAATCGGTAAAATCTGCCCCGATGCCACTTTCGCCGACGGCGAGGTGCTCGAGGTGACTGTCCCCGATAAATCATGGCACACCCTCGCCCTCGCCCTGCGCGATGACAAGGAGCTGAAGTTTGACCTCCTCTCCGCCGTTGTCGGCATGGACTGGAAGGACGCTTTCGGTGTCGTATACTACCTCACTTCAACCACTCGCGACTGGCAGATGCTCACTGTCAAGGTGCTTGCCGACGACCGCGAGGACCCGATGGTACATTCAGTCTCTGACATCTGGGCTGTCGCCAACTTCCAGGAACGCGAGGTGTATGACTTCTACGGCATAAAATTCATCAACCACCCGGACATGCGCCGCTTCTTCCTGCGCAACGACTGGGTCGGCTACCCCCTCCGCAAGGACTATGACGCAAATCCCGAACTCAACCCCATACGTCTCAACGACGAGGAGAACGAGGACGACACTTGCGCATACATAGAGCAGCCTGACGGCTCTGTAGTCCGCGAGGAGCGCAAGGTGTTCGGCTCTGACGAGTATGTTATCAACGTCGGACCGCAGCACCCCTCCACCCACGGTGTGATGCGTTTCCGCTGCTCGCTCGACGGCGAAATAATAAAGAAGGTTGACATAGTTTCTGGCTACATCCACCGCGGCATCGAGAAGCTCTGCGAGGGGCTCGGCTATCCGCAGATGCTTCACTTCACAGACCGTATGGACTATATGGCTGCTCACATGAACCGCCATTGCCTCTGTATGTGCATCGAGAAGGCTCTCGGCATCGAGGTTCCCGAGCGTGCAGTGGTCATACGCACGATGATGGACGAGCTGATGCGTATCTCTTCGCACCTGCTCTCATTCGGCTGCGCCAGCATGGACCTCGGCGCGACCACAGCGTTCTTCTACGGTTTCCGCGAGCGCGAGCAGGTACTCGACATCTTCGACAAGACTTGCGGCGCACGCATGTCGATGAACTACAATGTCATCGGCGGTGTAATGGCTGACGTTCACCCCGATTTCGTCAAGGATGTCAAGGCTCTGCTGGCTATCATGCCCGAGCGTCTGAAAGAATACCACAGACTGTTCACCGGCAACATCATCGCCCAGAACCGCATGAAGGGCGTGGGTATCCTGTCACGCGACAACGCAATCAACTATGCCATTACCGGTCCTTCGGGACGCGGTTCGGGCTTCAGCTGCGACTGCCGCCTCAAGCACCCGTATGCCGCTTACGGCAAGGTCAAGTTTGACGAAGTCCTCGAGGAAGGCTGCGATTCGTTCGCACGTTACATGGTGCGTATGCGCGAGATTGAGCAGTCATGCCAGATACTCGAGCAGCTCGTGGACAACATACCCGAGGGTCCGGTACGCGCACAGGTGCCCAAGCTCATCAAGCTGCCTGTAGGCCACTGGTATCAGCAGGTGGAGGCCAGCCGTGGCACATTCGGTGTGTACATCGAGTCTGACGGAGCCAAGACACCGTACCGTGTGCACTTCCAGAGCCCATGCTTCAACCTGACAGGTGTCGTAGACCTCTGCACACGCGGACACATGATAGCCGACCTCATCACCATTGAGGCGATACTCGACTTCGTCATCCCCGACATCGACAGATAATCCCCATTTTACATCACCTTATAAGACTCATATAACCCATGTTTGATTTTGGTGTAGTCACCTCTTGGTTCAATGATCTATTGACGGGTTTCCTGCCCGGCTGGGCCGCTACCGTCATTGAGTGTATCGTGATAGGAGTGCTTGTCCTTTTGGTTTACGCCCTTCTCGCGCTCTTCTATATCCTCTACGAGCGCAAGCTCTGCGCATGGTTCCAGTGCCGCCTTGGCCCGATGCGTGTAGGCAAGTGGGGTGTATGTCAGGTGTTTGCCGACATGTTCAAAATCCTCATAAAGGAGCTTATCCCCCTCAAGGGAACAGATAAATTCCTCTTCAAGCTCGCTCCGTACATCATCATCACCTCTTCAGTAGTGATGCTGGCGTGTCTCCCCTGGAGCAAGGGCTTGCAGATCATCGACTATAACATCGGTATATTCTTCGTGTCTGCCGTTTCGTCGGTCGGCATCCTCGGTATACTGCTGGCCGGATGGTCTTCCAACAACAAGTATTCGCTCATAGGCGCGATGCGAAGCGGTGCGCAGATGGTCAGCTACGAGCTATCCATGGGTCTTGCGCTGCTCTCTATCATCGTTTTTGCCGGCACAATGAACATTACCGATCTTGTTGACGGACAGGAGAAAGCCTGGTTCATATTCCGTGGCCACATCCCCGCAGTCATAGCGTTTATCGTTTACCTGATTGCCGCTACTGCCGAGACCAACCGCGGCCCGTT
>DHKE01000067.1:9994-10860 GCA_002404675.1 Porphyromonadaceae bacterium UBA4702
CGCGGCCCGTTTGACCTTCCCGAGGCAGAGCACGAGCTTACCGCCGGTTATCACACAGAGTATTCCGGTATCCACTTCGGTTTCTTCTACCTGGCTGAATACCTGAACCTGTTCATCGTCTCCGGCATAGCCACGCTGATGTTCCTCGGCGGCTGGATGCCTCTGCACATCCCCGGCCTCGAGGCGTTCAACAATGCCATGGACTATATCCCCGGCATCGTGTGGTTCCTCGCCAAGGCGTTCTTCATCTCGTACATCATCATCTGGTTCAAGTGGACTTTCCCGCGTATCCGTATCGACCAGATGCTCTCATTTGAATGGAAGTACCTCATGCCCATCTCGCTTGTCAACCTCGTGGTGATGGCAGTCCTCGTGGCTCTCGGCTGGCACTTCTAAACACACATAAGTAAATAACAATACCCCTATAAAATATCAAACAACAAGATGAGTGCTAATTTCGGAACAGTAACTCAAGTGATAGGCCCGGTGATCGACGTCTCGTTTGACTGTGGCAAAGAATCCATTCCCCCTATCTACACGTCGTTGAAGGTCGAGCGCGACAATGGCGAGGCCCTCATACTGGAGGTAGAGCAGCACATCGGCGAGGACACAGTGCGGTGTGTCGCTATGGACAGTACTGACGGTGTACGCCGTGGTGTCAAAGTCGAGAACCTCGGCAGACCAATTTCTGTCCCGACTGGTTCACAGGTCAAAGGCCGTCTCCTCAATGTGGTCGGCGAGCCTATTGACCACTTGGCAAATCTTCAGGATACACAGGTGCGTGCCATTCACCAGCCAGCCCCCGCATTTGACGACCTGGCCATTTCTACCGAAATCCTCTTTACCGGCATCAAGGTCATCGACCT
>DHKE01000067.1:10938-19367 GCA_002404675.1 Porphyromonadaceae bacterium UBA4702
AGGGCGGCAAGATCGGTCTGTTCGGCGGCGCCGGTGTGGGCAAGACTGTCCTCATCATGGAGCTCATCAACAATATCGCTAAGGGGCACAACGGTTTCTCGGTGTTCACCGGTGTGGGAGAGCGTACCCGCGAGGGCAACGACCTGCTGCGTGAGATGATTGAGAGCGGTGTCATCAAGTATGGCGACAAGTTCAAGGAGGGTATGGAAAAGGGCGAATGGAATCTGCATGACGTTGACATGAAGCAGGTCAACGAGTCGCAGTCCACGCTCGTGTTTGGCCAGATGAACGAGCCGCCGGGCGCACGTCTCCGCGTTGCGCTCTCCGGCCTGACAGTGGCAGAGCAGTTCCGTGACCAGGACGGCGGCGGCAAGGAGATCCTTCTCTTTATCGACAACATATTCCGTTTCACACAGGCCGGTTCAGAGGTGTCTGCACTTCTCGGTCGTATGCCTTCAGCCGTGGGCTATCAGCCTACTTTGGCATCGGAAATGGGTATCCTACAGGAGCGTATCACCTCTACCAAGCAGGGCAGCATCACTTCAGTCCAGGCTATCTACGTGCCTGCTGACGACTTGACCGACCCCGCTCCGGCGACTACCTTCAACTTCCTCGACGCGACCACCGTGCTTAGCCGTAAGATTGCCGAGCTCGGTATTTACCCCGCTGTTGACCCCCTCGAGTCCACGTCACGTATCCTCGACCCGAACATCATCGGCGAGGAGCACTACAATGTGGCACAGCAGGTCAAGCAGCTTCTCCAGAAGTACAACGAGCTTCAGGACATCATCGCTATCCTCGGTGTTGACGAGTTGAGCGACGAGGACAAGCTGGTCGTAGCGCGTGCACGCCGTGCACAGCGTTACCTCTCGCAGCCGTTCCACGTGGCAGAGCAGTTCACCGGCCTTCCAGGTGTGATGGTTCCCCTCTCGGAAACCATACGTGGCTTCAAGATGATTCTCAGCGGCGAAATGGACGAATATCCCGAACAGGCGTTCCTCAACGTCGGCACAATCGACGAGGCTATCGCCAAGGGCAAGAAGATGCTCGAGGAGGTCAAGTAATTTTCATTTCAATTGTCCTGACCATGACACTCGAGATCATTTCATCACATGAGGTAGTCTTCCACGGCGAGGTGGAGGCCGTTACCCTTCCTGGGGAACTCGGCTCGTTCACCGTGCTAAACAACCACGCCTCGCTCATTTCCGTGCTCGTGAAGGGCAAAGTCGCCTACCGCACCCCGCAGGGCGACGAACACGCCTACGCGATTACCGGGGGACTGGCTGATGTTGACAATAACATCATCTCCGTCTGCATATTCTAACAGCATAAACGATGTCAAGAAAAATAACCATATTGTTCTCCCTGATGCTCGCATTCCTCGTGTCATGCCCGGCATACGCCAGCGGCGGCAGCGAGGGCGGCCAGGTCAACGTCAAGGAGATCATTTTCCACCACCTCGGCGATGGCTACGGCTGGGAAGTGCCTTTCAGCCACACCAGCAGGATACCGCTTCCCGTAATTGTCAGGACCGAGGACGGCAACTGGTTCTGCTTCTCTTCGTCCCGCCTCACCGAACTGAAATCAGTTGCCGGCGAGGACGGCAAGGAGAAAGAGGAAGTTGTGCCGGTGATGTACTCCGAGAAGCGCGACGGCAAAACATACAATTTCGTCATCGCCCATGCCAGCAGCAACAAGAACAAGGTAGTCCAGTGCTTCCCTCTCGATGCTGCTGAGCAGTCGGACGTTGAGGCCAAGGCTGCAGAAATCGGCGATGCCGGCGAGGGCGAGCACGCTGTCGTGGACGGATATGTCTATTTCGACGGACAGTATTACCGCGAGTCAAAACCTTTCGACATCTCCATTACCAAGAATGTCCTTGCCCTCATACTGACCGTGATTTTCGTGTCAATCTGGGTGATTTCAGTTGCTCGCTACTATCGCCGCAAGGGCTTCAAGGCCCCCCGCAAGGGCATGGGCTTCATGGAGATGCTCATCGATTTCGTCTATACCGGCGTCATCAAAAGCACGCTCGGCAGCAAGGCCAAGAGGTTCGGCCCGTTCCTCCTCACTTGCTTCTTCTTCATCCTGACAATGAACCTTCTGGGGCTGATAGTCATCTTCCCTGGCGGCGCAAACCTGACAGGCAATATTGCCGTTACCCTCGTGCTTGCGCTGCTCACGTTCATTGTCACCAATATCCGTGGCAGCAAGCACTACTGGAAGGAAATCTTTTGGCCAGATGTGCCGATGTTCCTCAAGTTCCCCATACCCATCATGCAGCTCATTGAGGTGTTTGGCGTGTTCACCAAGCCCGCTGCGCTTTGTGTGCGTCTTTTCGCAAACATGATGGGCGGCCATATCATCGTCATCACACTGGTGTCGCTGATATTCATCTTCACCGCGTTTGGGGCTGCCGCTACCGGCGGTTCGCTCGTGGTGTCGATACTCTTCACTGTCTTTATGCTGTTGCTCGACGTTCTTGTCAGCTTCATTCAGGCGTATGTATTCACGATGCTCTCCACCATGTTCATAGGTATGTCACACGAGAACCCGCATGAGCATGAAGCACAGGAGGCCGCAATAGCAAAGGCATAACCCAACACAAGGAAAAATATCAATAACAAATAACACAAAAACAAGGAATTACTATGTTATCAATGATTTTAGCGGTGGAATCACTTGCCGCACTTGGTGCAGCTCTCGGAGCAAGTATTGCAGCAATCGGAGCCGGTCTGGGTATCGGCAAAATCGGTTCATCTGCCATGGAGGCTATCGCACGCCAGCCTGAGGCTGCCGGCGACATCCGCAGCTCGATGATCGTAATCGCGGCTCTCGTCGAGGGTGTTGCCCTCTTCGCAGTCATCGTTTCTGCTCTGGCACTCTTCCTCTAATCTCATAAACCATCAGGATTAATGGAATTGTTCACGCCTGACAGCGGATTGGTAATATGGATGTTCGTTGCATTCGTAGTGCTGTTCGTGATCCTTTTGAAATGGGGTTGGCCTGTGATTATCAGTCAAATGGAATCACGCGCCGACACCATAGACAAGGGTGTCGAATATGCTCGCGAGGCAAAGGAGCAGCTTGACAATGCGCGTGCTGAAGCTGAGAAATACATCAGCGAGGCACAGAAACAGCAGGCGGAAATCTTGCGTGAGGCAGCCAAGATGAAGACTCAGATCATCGAGGATGCCCGCAACGAGGCTTCGCAGGAAGCCCAGAAGGTCATGGATGCCGCCAAGGTGGCAATCGACCAGTCACGCAAAGAAGCCGAACTGCAGTTCAAGAACGAAGTGAGCAAGTTCGCTATTGAAATTGCTGAAAAGGTGGTGCGCCGCCAGATGAAGTCTGACGAGGCACAGAGCGAGCTTGTCAATAAATTGTTAGACGAAATCGAGAATAACTAACCTCATGTACGACGGTCTTATCCCACAGAGATATGCCATGGCATTGTTCAAGCATGCCGAGGACACGAAGAAGACGAAGCAGGTCTATGACGTGATGAAGTCTGTCATAGCCTCCTTTGAGAGTAACCCGAGCCTTAGCAAGGTCTTGGCTAATCCATTTGTCGGCCGCGATGACAAGCGCCGTTTGCTCATCGCCGCTGCCGACGGGGCTGATGAGGTCTACAAGTCGTTCATTGACCTTATTCTCAATCACAACCGGGAGGAGTTCGCTTTCCAGATGGCTCTCGAGTTCCGCAAGATATATCGCCGCGTCAACAAAATTTCAAGCGTCGATATCGTCACTGCCTCGCAGCTCGGCGAGGAGGCGCGTAACCGAATTGATTCCCTGGTGCGCAAGGCCTATCCCGGCCGCGAACTGGAGATACGTCACAGGGTGGATGCTGACATCATCGGCGGGTTTGTCATCGATGTTGACAACAACCGCCTCGATGCCTCCATTAGCAATGAAATCGAACAATTACGTCATACCTTAATATCCAGCAACTAAGATGCTTAACCCAAGCGAAATATCTGATATACTGAAACAAGAGCTCGAAAGCGTCAGCTCCAAGGCAAAGTTCGACGAAGTCGGTACTGTCCTCGATGTCGGCGATGGTGTGGCTCACGTTTACGGCCTCGACAATGTCCGGGCAAATGAGCTTGTAGAGTTTGAGAATGGTGTCAAGGGCGTCGCTCTCAACCTGGAAGAAAGCAATGTTGGTGTAGTGTTGCTCAACAACGTTAACTCTGTCACCGAAAATATGTCGGTGCGTCGCACGGGTGAAATCGCATCTATCCCCGTCGGCGAGGGCCTGTTGGGACGTGTCATCAACATCCTCGGCGAGCCGGTGGACGGCAAAGGGCCGATATCCGGAGACCGCATTAACTTGCCGTTGGAGCGCAAGGCTCCCGGTGTCATCTTCCGCCAGCCTGTGACCCAGCCGCTGCAGACCGGTCTTAAGGCCGTTGACTCGATGATCCCCATCGGCCGCGGCCAGCGCGAACTTATCATCGGCGACCGCCAGATCGGCAAGACTGCCATCGCCGTTGATACTATCATCAACCAGCGTCAGAACTACCTCGACGGCAAGCCTGTCTACTGTATTTATGTGGCTATAGGACAGAAAGCCTCCTCTATTGCTGCTCTCGTGCATACGCTCGAGAAGCACGGAGCAATGGAGTATACAGTCGTCGTTGCCGCTTCCGCTTCCGACTCCTCTTCGATGCGCTACCTCGCGCCGTTTGCAGGTGTAGCAATCGGCGAGTTCTTCCGCGATACTGGCCGTGATGCCCTCATCGTTTACGATGACCTGTCTAAGCAGGCTGTCGCATACCGTGAGGTATCGCTCGTGCTGAAGCGTCCTTCCGGCCGTGAGGCTTATCCCGGTGACATCTTCTACCTGCACTCGCGTCTGTTGGAACGTGCAGCGAAGATTATCGACAACCAGGAGGTGGCTTCCTCTATGAACGATCTGCCTGAGGCTCTCAAGCCTATGGTCAAGGGCGGCGGTTCGCTGACTGCACTTCCTATCATCGAGACTCAGGCCGGTGACGTGTCGGCATATATCCCGACCAACGTGATTTCGATTACCGATGGTCAGATCTTCCTCGAGTCTGCACTCTTCAACCAGGGTATCCGTCCTGCCATCAACGTGGGTATCTCCGTATCGCGTGTCGGCGGTAACGCCCAGATCAAGTGTATGAAGAAGGTCGCAGGTACGCTGAAGATTGCACAGGCCCAGTTCCGCGAGCTCGAGTCGTTCACCAAGTTCGGCGGCGACATCGACCCCGTTACCGCCAAGGTCATCGACCGTGGCCGCAAGAACCAGAAGCTCCTCATCCAGCCGCAGTACAAGCCCTGGGCTGTCGAGAACGAGGTGGCTGTGATATATTGCGGCGTTAATGGTCTGCTCGAGAACGTACCCCTCGACAAGGTGCCCGAGTTTGAGGAGATGTTCCTCCAGCTTGTCAAGTCACGCTATGACGAGGAAGTGCTCAAGCAACTGCGTGCCGGCAAGCTGACCCCCGAAATCGAGGAGAAGCTCCGCAAGTGCGCTGAAGAAGTAGCTGCAAAGTACAAAGACTGATTCCAAACCTAACTATCCTATATCCGGCGGGGCGCCGCCAATGACACCCCGCCGGCAACAACCCCAAACAACTTAAACTTAATCTACCAACACATTCAATGGCAACATTACGAGAACTTAAAACCAGGATTGGTTCCGTTTCCTCGTCAGAGAAGATTACGGGTGCGATGAAGATGATTTCGTCGGCCAAGGTTCATAAGTTTGAACAGTCGCTGCGTCAGCTTCTCCCGTACAAGAACCAGATACAGTCCATCATGGGGCACATTCTGGAGTCGGGTGAATCGTTCAACTCCCCGCTCATAGAGACCCGTGAGGTCAAGACAATATGCCTGGTGGCATACGGCAGCGACGACGGTCTCTGCGGCGCCTACAATATGAATGTGTTCAAGCATACGCTCTCGGTCATCAACGAGATGCGAGACAAGTACGGCAACGCCGCCAAGTTTGTCATCTATCCCGTCGGACGCAAGATGGCCAAGGCTGTCTCGAAGCTTCAGGACGGCGACATATTGGTGGTGCGTGAGGCTGGCGTCGACTCCAAAATGGACGGCGCGGCTGTCAATGCCTTCACCATGAAGCTCCAAGAGGGCTTCCTCAACCATGACTTCGACGTGGTGTACTCGGTTTACACCAACTTCATATCGATGGCGCGTCAGCGTCTCAAATACGAGCAGATGCTCCCCGTGGACAGCGCGGCTATTGCCAAGGAGGCGACTATGCCTGTCAAAGACGAAAACAAGATGTACATATTCGAGCCAGGTGCTGACAGCATCTTCCGTCAGGTATTGCCGATGTTTGTGCTTTCGGCAATGCAGGAGATCACGCTCGAGAACCGCGCCTCTGAACAGGCAGCCCGCGTGATGGCAATGCAGAGCGCGAATGACAACGCCCGCAAGCTGCTTGAAGAGCTTCAGCTCGAATACAACAAACTGCGCCAGCAGAGCATCACCACCGAGCTGCTTGACATCCTCGGCGGCCAGGTACAACATTGACTTTAATTCTCGACTAATCTTTTCGAACTATTTTTTATGAGTAGCATCAAAGAATATTTCACCTCGGTAGGCAAGGGCATTACCTCTCTGGTAACAGGCATGACTGTTACCGGCAAGGAGCTTGTCACCAAGAAAATCACCGAATGTTATCCTGAGAACCGGGAGACACTCGAGATACCCGAGCGTTTCCGCGCTTGCCTGACGTTGAAAAATGTGGACGGGCATCACAAGTGCATCGCTTGCGGCATCTGCCAGATGAACTGCCCCAACGGCACAATCAAGCTTGACAACAAGATGATCGACCTGCCCGACGGCAAGAAGAAGAGAGTGCTTGACAAGTACCACTACGACCTGGGCAGCTGCACATTCTGCATGCTGTGCGTGACTACTTGCCCGCAGGGTGCACTCGAGTTTTCCAATGACTTCGAGCAGGCTGTTTTCACACGCGATAAATTGGTCAAGGAGCTGAACGCCGGCCTTGAAAATCCGCCGCTGACCGCTCCCAAGCCTGCACCTGCCGCTGCACCCAAGGCTGACGCGCCGAAACCTGCGGACAAGCCCGCGACACCTAACGAAGAAAATAAATAATATTACATAATGGACTCTGTAGGAAATATTATCTTGTACTGCGTGACGGCTATCGTCATCGCCGTTTTTTCGGTGATGACTGTCAGGTCTCGCAAGATCTTACGTTCCGCCACCTATCTGCTGTTTGTCCTGCTCGCGACTGCCGTGATGTATTTCCAGCTCGGCTACCAGTTCCTCGGCGCAGTGCAGATAGCGGTATACGCTGGCGGCATTATGGTGCTGTTTGTGTTCTCGATATTGCTGACTCATCGTCCTGATGACAAGACCTCACTGCTCACGTCGCACAAGCGCATCATCGGTATCAGCTGCTCCGTCATCGGTGCTGTCCTGCTCCTTGCAGCCCTGTTTACCATGCCTGTTGCACAGGACATCACCCTCACCGATGCCCTGTCGCGCAGTGATGTGAACATGGAGCAGATAGGCACGGCTCTGCTCGGTACAGGCAAGTTCCAGTACCTGCTTCCGTTTGAGGCAGTCAGCGTACTGCTGTTGGCATGTATAATCGGCGGCATCGTAGTCGCCCGCAAAAAATAACGGCCCATGGACTTAAGCATATTATGGTATCTTGTGCCCAGCGTAATAATGTTCGTCTGCGGCGTCTTCGGGTTCGTAACCCGCAAAAATCTTATCGCGATTCTCATCTCGCTTGAATTGATGCTCAATTCTGCCGACCTGAATTTCGTGATATTCAACCGTTTCCTGTTTCCCGAGCAAATGGAGGGCATGTTCTTCACGCTCTTTTCCATCGCCATTGCAGCAGCAGAGACTGCCATTGCAATTGCGATAATCATCAACATCTATCGTGCGGTAGGAAACACTGATGTAAATGAAATCAAGAAAATGAAATTCTAAGATATGGACATTACATTACCTATTCTGATTCTGGCGATACCTATCACGATGTTCCTTGTCTTAGGTATCTTGGGTGTCAAGATGTCGCACAAATGTGCCGGTATCCTTGGCATACTCGGTATGGGTGTCACCCTGGTGCTGGCGTATACTGTCGCCTACACCTACTTCTTCTCGGGAGATCCCAGTTTCATAGCTGCCGACGGAGAGCGGCTGCAAGTAGCCGTATTTGACTATACCTGGCTCGCGTTCACGCAGACGCTTGTCGTTAAGCTCGGCTTCCTGCTCGACCCGATTTCGGCAATGATGCTCGTAGTCATCACGACAATCTCCTTCATGGTGCACCTGTACAGCTGGGGTTATATGCACGGCGAGAAGGGCTTCCAGCGTTTCTACGCATTCCTGCAGCTCTTCACGTTCTCTATGCTCGGGCTGGTGGTTGCCACCAACATTTTCCAGATGTA
>DHKE01000067.1:19405-30033 GCA_002404675.1 Porphyromonadaceae bacterium UBA4702
TTCTGGGAGCTTGTGGGTGTCTCCTCTTACCTGCTCATCGGTTTCTACTACAAGCTGCCGTCAGCAGTCTCGGCCTGCAAGAAGGCGTTTATCGTCACACGTTTTGCAGACCTTGGCTTCCTCATCGGTATCCTCGTGCTGTCGTTCTATACCAACACGTTTGACTTTATCCCGATGACCAGCGACCCGCAGAATGTGCTGGCGTCAACCGGCGGAGCGACATTCCTCGGCGGCTCTGCGCTGACTTGGGCGTTGATACTCATCTTTGTCGGCGGTATGGGCAAGTCTGCAATGATGCCGCTGCATATCTGGCTGCCTGATGCAATGGAAGGCCCGACCCCGGTGTCTGCGCTTATCCATGCTGCAACAATGGTTGTCGCCGGTGTTTACCTGGTGGCTCGTATGTTCCCGATTTACCTGCTCGAGGAGGTCGCCCTGACATTCATTACTGTCATCGGCGCGATTACGGCATTCTACGCTGCAGTCGTGGCTTGCTGCCAGATTGACATCAAGCGAGTGCTGGCGTTCTCGACTATTTCTCAGATTGCGTTCATGATGGTGTCGCTCGGCGTGGCGCGTCCTGAACTGCATGAGGGCCTCGGATACATGTCCTCGATGTTCCACCTGTTCACGCACGCTATGTTCAAGGCGTTGCTGTTCCTCGGTGCCGGTGCATTGATACATGCAGTCCACTCCAACGACTACACTGCCATGGGCGGTCTGCGCAAGTATATGCCTATCACTCACTGGACGTTCCTCATCGGCTGTCTCGCCATTGCGGGTATCTGGCCTTTCGCCGGCTTCTTCTCCAAGGATGAGATGCTGAGCGCGATGTTCTCCAACCACTGGTTCTGGGGCGCATGGATGACTATGGTAGCCGGCCTGACCGCCTTCTATATGTTCCGTCTCTACTACCTCATCTTCTGGTGGGAGGACAATCCTCACCACAAGGAGCACCGTCCGCATGACGCGCCGTGGCAGATGTCGCTGCCGCTCATCATCCTCGCAGTCGTTTCCTGCGTGGCTGGTTTCATACCCTTTGGCGAGTTCGTGACCTGGAACCGCGAGGCTTACGAAATTCACATTGACCCGACAGTCGCCTCGGTTTCGCTCGTTGTCGCTATTGCGGCTATCGCACTCGCGACGGTGATGTACCGCAAGAAGAACTCTATCCCGAGCAAGCTCAAGAACGCCATGCCCGGCCTGTGGCAGGCAGCTCACCGCCGCTTCTACTGGGACGAGATTTATATGTTCATTACCCACAAGTTCATCTTCAACGTGATCTGCCGCAGCATCGCATGGTTTGACCGTCATGTCATCGACGCTACCATGGACGGCTTCGCCAAAATCACCAACCGCGCCTCTGTCGCTATCAAGGGCATGCAGAGCGGTGCTATACAGACCTACGTCGTATGGTACTTCATCGGCGCTGCGCTGCTTGCGGGTATCACCTGGATTTGTCTACTCTAACCTCATATTGCTTAGCAGAAAAATCTTCGATTATGTTTTCAAATATCTTAATCTGGTTTGTAATAGTTCCTGTCCTCATGCTGATAGGATTAGGCCTGTGCCGCAACAGCAGTATGAAGGCTATCCGCACGGTGATGGTGATAGGCAGCACGATACTGATGGCATTGGCCATCTGGCTCTGTGTTGACTTCCTGGGACAGCGTGCGGCAGGTGTGACCGACGAAATGCTCTATACCGGCTCTTGGTGCTGGTACAAGCCTCTCAATATCAACCTTGCTGTGGGTGTTGACGGCATTTCCGTGCTGATGTTGATGCTGTCGGCGGTAATCGTGTTTGCCGGCACATTCGCCTCATGGAAAATCAACCCGCTCCCCAAGAACTTCTTCCTCTGGTTTACGCTCCTGTCAACCGGCGTGTTCGGTTTCTTCATCTCGATAGACATCTTCACCATGTTCATGTTCTACGAGGTGGCCCTTATCCCGATGTACCTGCTGATAGGCTTCTGGGGCACCGGCCGCAAGGAGTATTCGGCGATGAAGCTGACGCTGATGCTTATGGGCGGCTCAGCCTTCCTGATGCTCGGCCTGTTCGGCATCTACTGGCATTCAAGTGCCGACGCATCGCAGCTGACATGGAACATCCTCGAAATTTCGCATAATGGCGCGATACCTGCCGGGTGGCAGAACTACCTGTTTGTGCTGACATTCGTCGGCTTCGGTGTGCTGGGCGCGATGTTCCCCTTCCACACATGGAGTCCTGACGGTCACGCTTGCGCCCCGACAGCGGTGTCGATGCTTCACGCCGGCGTGCTTATGAAACTCGGCGGCTACGGCTGCTTCCGTATCGCTATTTTCCTGCTCCCGCAGGCTGCCAACGAGCTGTCGTGGATATTCATCATCCTGACCGGCATAAGCATCGTCTATGGTGCGTTCTCCGCTTGCGTTCAGACAGACCTGAAGTACATCAACGCTTACTCGTCAGTCTCGCACTGCGGCATGGTGCTTTTCGCCATCCTCATGCTCAACACCACGGCAATGACCGGCGCTATCATGCAGATGCTCTCACACGGTCTGATGACAGCCCTCTTCTTTGCCCTAATCGGTATGATATACGGACGTACGCACACTCGTGACATCCGCCAGATGGGCGGTCTGATGAAGATAATGCCTTACCTCGGTGTCTGCTACATGATAGCTGGTTTCGCATCGCTAGGCCTGCCGGGTCTCAGCGGCTTCGTAGCCGAGATGACAATCTTCTTCGGCAGCTTCGAGCATACGGACATGTTCCACCGTTGCTTCGTGATAGCAGCTACCTGCTCTATCGTGATAACAGCGGTCTACATCCTGCGTGTAGTCGGCAAGCTCCTCCACGGCCCTGTTCAGGACGAGCATCACCTCGCACTGACCGACGCTACATGGTTCGAGCGTGTCGCAACCGTGGTGCTGATACTCTGCATCGCCGGCATAGGCTGCTTCCCCAACTGGATCAACGACACGATTCAGCACAGCTTTGAGCCTATCATCAACGCTCTCGCAGTGGCACAGTAAAACCTAATGTATTGAATATATAAAATCGATTGAAAATGGATTACTCACAATTCGGAACAATGTTTCCCGAGCTCATAGTACTCGGCGTATTCCTGATAGTGTTCTTGTTCGATACATTCTCAGGTAGCCGTGCGAAAGCCGCAGTCACTCCGCTTGCCGTCATCCTGTTTGGCGTGGCTACGGTGGCTATGTGGTTCATCCCACGCTGCGGCGTAGATGCCTTTGAGGGCATGTATGTCAACGACAGCGCGACAATGGCGATAAAGAATATCTTGAACCTCGGCGTGTTCATCGTCCTGCTGCAGGCTATACGCTGGTCAGACACCGAATCCGGCAAGCTGCGCAAGGCAGAGTTCTTCGAGCTGCTGTTCGTGACGCTCTTCGGCATGTACCTCATGATAAGCGCGCGCCACTTCCTGCTCTTCATCATCGGTCTCGAGTCTGCATCGCTTCCCCTCGCGGCAATGGTGGCTTTCGACAAGAAACGCTACGAGAGCAACGAGGCGGCTATCAAATATGTGATGACGGCAGTGTTCTCTTCGGCAGTCCTCATGATGGGCCTGTCATTCGTGTATGCTTGCTCTGGCACCGGCTCGCTCTATTTCGCGGACATCGCTGATGCTGTGATGAACGGCTCTCATTCAGGCATGCTGATAACAGCATTGGCATTCGTGATGGCTGGCATTGGCTTCAAGCTCTCGCTCGTGCCGTTCCACCTCTGGACTGCCGACGTTTACCAAGGAGCTCCGACAGCTGTCACCAGCTACCTTTCGGTCATCTCCAAAGGCTCTGCCGCGTTTGCATTCTTCATCATTTTCGTTCAGGTGTTCGGCACTGTTTACAGCCAGGTATGGGAATGGATGCTCTATGCAATCATTATCCTGACTATCACGGTCGGCAACCTGTTCGCAATACGCCAGCGCAACATGAAACGCTTCATGGCGTTCTCCTCTGTTTCGCAGGCCGGTTACATCATGCTCGGCATAATCGCCGCAAGCACCCTCGGACTGACTTCCATGATGTTCTACATTCTGGTGTATGTGTTCAGCAACCTCGGCGTTTTTGCTGTGATAGCAGCCATAGAGAACAAGACCGGCAAAGTCGGCATGGACGACTACAACGGACTGCACAAGACTAACCCGTGGCTGTCATTCGCAATGACACTCGCAGTGTTCTCGCTCGCCGGCATCCCGCCCTTCGCTGGCTTCTTCAGCAAGTTCCTGATATTCACGTCAGCCACTCAGTCTGGTTCTGTAGCTCTCTACGTGCTTGTGCTGATAGCGTTGATCAACACCATCGTTTCACTCTACTACTACCTCCTCGTGGTCAAGGCTATGTGGGTTTCCCCCGGGGAGCCGACTATCGAGAAGTTCCGTTCAACGCTTTCGGAGCGTGCCGGAATGTGGATTTGCGTTGTGGGTATCGTGTTTATCGGTCTTGTAAGCTGCATCTACCAGTGGATTGAGACATCGGTCGCTGATGTGCCGAACCTGATAAGCCAGTGCATCTGATATAGCACTTCGGTTATACTATAACGGGAAGTCCGGGGGGCAGTCGCTCCTCGGGCTTCTTGCATTTTCAGACCTTAATATTCCGTAAATTGGGGGGCTCGGCTTAAACTAAGCCGCTGACCGGCCGTCAGATATGTAAATGTGAAACCAAAAACTCATCAGAATATGAAAAGAACAATTCTTTCGATAGCTGCAGCCCTCATCTGTCTGGGCGGTGCAACGGCAATTGCGTCAAACTGCGGTGCTGAAAAGAAGACTAAGACAGAGCAGTCATGCTGCGGCAAGGACAAGAAGCATGGCAAACGCGCACGCAAGGATGCCTGCGGCGAGAAGAAATCTTGCCGTCCAACGCATTGCGGCAAGGGCGACGCAGCGCGTACGATCATGAACACAATGCTCGATGGCATCGAGCTGACCGACTTGCAGCGTCAGCAGGTGCAGCGGATTGAGCAGCAGACACGTGAGGAACTGAACGGCATGACCGACATAACGAGCAAGCAGTACAAGAAGGCGTTGAAGAACAGCCGCAAGAGACTCGAGAAAGTACTGACCAAGGAGCAAAAGGCAGTCCTCGATGCAAACTGCCGCATTACAGAGCGTCGAGCTGAAATGCGCAAGGAGAACAAAGCCATAAGGGCGAATGTCAAGGCTGCCAAGGAGGACATCCGCGAGATGAAGAAGGATTTGCGCAAGGCCAAGGTCGAACTCAAGAACGCCACCAAGACCGACAAGAAGTGACAGCTATAGTTTTCTCCGAGAACTCCGAGAGAACATCCTCAAGTAAAGGTAGCGGTGTTTTTGACTTAGAAAAATTTTTTCGGGGAAAGTGGGGCGGGGGTTAAACCTTTTCGCGGCTCGCGTGTCTACAAGATATAAGGTGATTGTCGCAGACATTGCCTGAATAATAAAACAATGCTATCGCGACAAAACGGTGATCGGGTCGAGGCCTGGTTGCCGTTTTCTTTTTATCCGCTTGTCCGTGCCTTGTTTCGCCGCCGTTGCCGCTGTATTCTCGTGTTTCCTTCAGATGCATGCGCGATTATATGAAGCCAGAGCGGACGGGCCGCCAAGGCTGTGGGCTGAGAATTTCGATATTCGGCGGATTTTGCCTAACTTTGCATAGCAAAAGGGATTGCTCCCGACGTTATCAAACATACCGAAAGTGAGAACGATAGCAGCGCATCATATTACGGACACAGGGCAGTGGCGGCTGACCGTTGACATCTCCGAGGAGGCGATGGGAGCGTGGCTGCGCCGCAACGACATTGCCGATGATCCGATGTACACCCTCGCCTCGGCACGCCTCGAGGGCGACGACAGTCTGCATGCCATAGAGAACGCGGTCTATGACCACCCGGCAGTGCTTGACGATTTCGAGGCGGACATCGTGGTGACGACAGCCCGCTATATGTTTGTCCCCGCAGAATTAGCCGATGATGCCGACCTCTGCGTCATGGCGTTCTCGACGGTGTTCGGCGATACGTCGGCAGAGGATGTCATGACGGACACCGTGGGCGAATATGCCGTGCTGTATATGGCAGTCCCCGGTCTGCGCCAGTTCCTTGCCCGCACGTTTGCCGGCTCGCGAGTGGCATGCCATGCCACAACGCTGCTGTCTCACTGGCAGCGTGTCGCCAAGGCCGGGCTGTGTCTGTTTGCCGACATTCGCGGCGGATATGCCGACATGGCATTGTTCCGCGATGGCCACCTCATTGCCTCGTCGCGCCGCCGTTGCCAGGACACTGCCGATGCAGCCTATTATATGCTTAATACCAGCCGTGCCGCCAGCGAGGACATCACTCCTCAGCAGGTGGCAGTCTACGTTACCGGCGCGGCGGAGGCGGTAGAGGCTGTACGCGGCATGATAGGGGAGTATGTAGGCGAAATGGCGGCAGTCCCGATGCCCGCCGAGGAGGACGCTCCGCCGGCAGACGTGATTTGTTCATACCGCAACAACCGGCAGCCATGAGGATAATACGAGGAAAATACGGGCGGCGGCGTTTTGACGTGCCGCGCAACATCACGGCGAGGCCGACTACGGACTTCGCTCGAGAGAACATATTCAACGTGCTGGAGAATATGCGCGACATGGAGGATACTGATGCTCTCGACTTGTTTGCCGGCACGGGGGCGGTCAGCTTCGAGTTCCTGTCACGCGGCTGCCGCTCTGTGACATGCGTGGAGAATGCGCATACGCAGGTCAACTTCATCCGCTCTGTGCGCGAGAAGCTGCATGACGACAACCTGACGGTGGTCAAAGGAGATGTGTTCAAGTACGTTCAGACGTGCAGCCGCAAGTTTGACTTCATCTTTGCCGACCCGCCGTATGAGCATCCGCGTTTCGATGATGTTGCCGCTATGGTGCTCGACTCGCAGATGCTGCGCTCCGGGACGATAGTGGTGATAGAGCATAACCGCGACCACGACTATTCGTCGCACCCGGCCTTTTGCGACCACCGGCGTTACGGCTCGGTCAACTTCTCGATATTCCGCATTGGCGGCGAGGAGGAAGTTGCGGCGGAAGAAGAGAACACAAAATCTAATACTCAAGAAATCAATTCATAATACCGCCGCAAGGCGATTACTACCGATACAATATATGGACCGTAAAATCAAACTCGATACGATAGAGGAGGCTATCCGGGATTTCAAGGACGGCAAATTCATCATCGTCGTTGACGACGAAGACCGCGAGAATGAGGGTGACCTCATCGTTGCTGCCGAGAAAATCACCCCCGAACAGGTCAATTTCATGCTGAAAAACGCACGCGGAGTGCTGTGTGCGCCGATCACCATGCGCCGCTGCGACGAGTTGCAGCTTCCGCGCCAGGTCGAGGACAACACGTCGGTGCTCGGCACGCCGTTCACCGTGACCGTTGACAAGCTGGAGGGCTGTTCCACAGGCGTTTCCATTCAGGACCGCGCTGCGACCATACGTGCGCTTGCCGACCCGGCATCCACACCCGAGACATTCGGCCGTCCCGGCCACGTCAATCCCTTGTATGCGCAGGAGCGCGGCGTGCTGCAGCGGTGCGGACACACTGAGGCGGCTATCGACTTCGCCCGCCTTGCCGGCATGCAGCCTGTCGCTGCGCTCATGGAAATCATGAGTGACGACGGCTCGATGGCCCGTCTGCCCGAACTGCGCCGCCGTGCCGACGAGTGGGGGTTGAAGCTCGTGTCCATAGCCGACCTGATAAAGTACCGCCTTGCCAACGACTCGCTGGTAGAAATGGGCGAGGAGGTGGACATGCCGACAGCCTACGGCCATTTCCGCCTCATCCCGTTCCACCAGAAGGACAACGGGCTGGAACACATCGCGCTCATCAAGGGCGACCTGCGCGATGGCCAGCCGGCATTGGTGCGTGTGCACAGCAGCTGTGCCACCGGCGACATTTTTGGCTCGCTGCGCTGCGAGTGCGGCGAGCAGCTCCACCGTGCCATGCGCATGATTGAGCAGGAGGGGAGAGGCGCGGTCATCTACCTCAACCAGGAGGGACGCGGCATAGGGCTGATGGACAAGATCAAGGCGTACAAGCTGCAGGAGGGGGGCATGGACACTGTCGAGGCCAACCTGCACCTAGGCCACAAGGCCGACGAGCGCGACTACGGCGTGGGGGCGAACATACTCCATGCGCTGGGCATAACGAAGATGCGCCTGATGACCAACAACCCGATGAAGCGTGTGGCACTTGAGGGATACGGCCTTGAGATAACGGAGAACGTGCCTCTCGAGATTGAGCCTAACGAGTACAACCGGTTTTATATGCACACCAAGAAGAACCGCATGGGGCATGACCTGCACAATGTGGACTGACAAATGACAAACCATCTGTAAACGATACATATACATGAAGAAAATACTGTTGCCGATACTCGGCATAACCCTCGCTGCCGGCATGGTCAACGCCAAGAAGGTGCTTGACCACTCGTCGTTTGACGACTGGAAGTCGGTGCGCGTGGACCGTCTTTCCAACGACGGCCGGTGGGCTGCTTACGAGGTCAACCCCCAGGAGGGGAACGGCACGCTGACGCTGCGCAATGTCAAGACCGGCAAGACCATAACCATCCCCCGGGGCTACAACCCGAAATTCACCGCCGACTCGCGCAACGCAGTGGCTCTCATCAAGCCGCTGTTTGCCGACACGCGCCAGGCCAAGATTGACAAGAAGAAGGATTTCGACATGCCGCAGGACTCGCTCGCGATAGTTGACCTGACCAGCGGCAACGTCACCAAGATTGCCAACGTAATCCGCTACGGCATCGGCAAGGAGGGGGGCGAATGGGTGGCATACCAGAGCTGTGACACCGCGCACATCACCCCCAAGGCGTTGAAGGACAAGAAGGCAGGCCGTCCGCTCGTGTTGCGCAACCTGCGCAGCGGCGAGAGCAAAATCGTCAACTGGGTCAAGGAGTTCTCTTTTTCCGAGGACGGCATGCGCCTAGCGGCGTCGCTCGCCACCTGCGGCAAGGACTCCACCGCCACCGACGGCATAGGCATCATCAGCCTCCCCGACACCAACATGTTCCTCATCGACCGCGACAAGGTGTTCTACAGTGCGCCCGTACTCAACCGTGCCGGCACTGCCGTGTCATACGTCGCTTCGACTGACTCCACCGAGACCGGCACGCGCAAGTCTGTGCTGTACCTCGCCGACCTGGGCAAGGGCAGCGACAACTTCCCCGAGCCGCGTGCGCTCTGCGACAGCCGCATGTCGATTGCCGGCCAGGACTCGCTCTTCGTCAACCAGTACACAGTGCCGCAGTTCTCGCATGACGGCAAGCGGCTCATAGCCGGCGTGGCCCGCTATGTAGCTCCCGACGACACGACGATAGTCGATTTTGAGCGCGCAGACCTCGACATCTGGCGGTGGGACGCACCATACACTCCTCCCAAGGAGCTGAAGATGGCGGAGGAAGCCCGCAAGCAGACATTCCCGATAGTGTTTGACCTCGCGAGCGGACAGCAGCGTTTCATCACCGACAACCCCCTTGTCGCACTCAAGCCCTCCAACCGCTGGGACGGCGACTATGTGCTGGTAAAAGACCCGAGCGAGGGCATCATCTCGCAGCAGTGGGACTATGCTGCCCCGGAACACCTCGCCGTCTACGACCTGCGCTCCGGCAAGCAGACAGACATTACGGACGCTCCGCAGGAGATGTCTGACATTTCCCCCTGCGGCAACTATGTGGCTTGGTACAATGACATGGCTTACCACATCTACAACAGCGCCACCGGCGAGACTGTCGAAATTTCAGACGCGATACCCTATCCGACTTGGGACGAGGACCAGGACATACCGATGATGCGCCAGCCTTACGGCGTTGCCGGGTGGCTCGACGGCGACAAGGCCCTGCTCGTATATGACCGCTACGACATCTGGAGCGTTGACCCTGCGGGCAAGACCAAGCCCGTATGCCTCACCGCCGGCGAGGGACGCAAGACCAACCGCCGTTTCCGCTACATCAAGACCGACAGCGAGGAGATTTCCATCACTCCGGGACGCGAGATGCTCCTCTCGGTGTTTGACTATACCGACAAGCGCAACGGTTATGCCACCATGACCGCCGGCAAGGCTGCTGCCCCGGACATCAAGGTGCTCGACACATACACGTTCTCGCAGCTGCGCAAGGCCAAGAACGCCAACGTGTACGCATACCAGCGTGCCAACTTCAACACTTCGCCTGATGTGTGGATAGCGCAGAACAACAATTTCCGCAACGCTGCCAAAGTCACCGACGCCAACCCGCAGATGAAGGACTACAACTGGGGCGACGCGCAGCTCGTGAAATGGTACTCGTATTCCGGCGACCTGACCGAGGGCGTGCTTTACACTCCCGAGGACCTCGACAAGAGCAAGAAATACCCGATGCTCGTGGTCTTCTACGAGCGCAACAGCGAGGAGCTGTACCGCCACTACACCATGGAGCCATCATGGAGCTGGGTCAACTACCCGTTCTACGTCAGCCGTGGATATGTGGTGTTCGTTCCCGACGTGAAATACGCCCCCGGCATACCGGGCGAAAGCGCATACAACTATATTTGCTCCGGCGTGGAAGACCTCTGCAAGAAATACCCGTGGATAGACCGTGACCGCAT
>DHKE01000067.1:30096-30675 GCA_002404675.1 Porphyromonadaceae bacterium UBA4702
AGAGCTGGGGCGGCTACCAGACCTCGTTCCTCGTTACGCGCACCGACATGTTCGCTTGCGCCGGCTCGGGCGCGCCTGTGGCAAACATGACCTCCGCTTTCGGCGGCATACGCTGGGGCTCGGGCGAGTCGCGCCAGGCGCAGTATGAGTGCGGTCAGTCGCGCATAGGCCGCAACCTGTGGGAGGCTCCGCAGCTATACATTGCCAATTCCCCGCTGTTCTACGCTGACCGCGTCAACACGCCGCTGCTCATCATGCACAACGACCAGGACGGCGCAGTGCCTTGGTATCAGGGCATCGAGATGTTCATGGCGTTGCGCCGCTTGCAGAAGCCCGTATGGATGCTGCAGTACAACGGCGAGGCACACAACATCCGCGCACGCAAGAACCGCAAGGACATCACCATCCGTTTGCAGCAGTTCTTCGACCACTACCTGAAAGGCGCGCCGATGCCCGTATGGATGAAAGACGGCATCCCCGCCACTCGCAAAGGCCAGGAGATGGGGACGGAATTGACCGCAGAGTGACGAAATAGCCGCATAATCAGATATGCAACAGGGGGTGTGCCAAAATAGGCGC
>DHKE01000021.1 GCA_002404675.1 Porphyromonadaceae bacterium UBA4702
CACGGCACGCCGTGTCCCTACCATGCCGAGGCCAAGCAACAGTGATTTTGAATTCTGGCAGGGCTGCACGCGGGCAAAAAATTAAAGGCAGGTGTGTTTTGTTTGTAAGTTAGACACCCGCCTTGGACCAGTTTAGCTGAATTAATCACATTTTCTGTTGACCAGAAATGACGATTGAGAATTTTGTTTTCGGTCTATATATCTTATGTCAGAGGACACCGGTGAGTGACAGCCGTCACTTCTTCTTTATCCAGTCCTCCGTTATGTCCTTGTAGCGTTCCTGCTGCGCAGGGGTGAACTTCTTCGTCGAAGAGGCGGTTTCCGCGCCTAACGCCACAATCAGCATTGCCATGCCTTCCTCCTCATTGAGCGAACAGAGGTACTTGTCTATCTGCTTTCGTGTCATGCCCCGCGTTTCGCGCACGACTATCTGGAGCTGGTCGAGCATATAGTCATACTCCTTCTCGGTCAACTCCGAGCCAGGCTTCTCATCGGCTATCCGTTTCGCGAACTCGACATCGATGCCGGTATAGCTCGAGCCTTTCGCCTCGCGCTGCTCCGCCGGCTGCTCTGGCGCGGCACTGCACGCCGCGTGCGCGTCACACAGGCCGAGCATCATGATTGCGGCTGCTGCGATTGATGCAAATCTCTTTGTCATAATTGTCGGGGCTGACTGCTGATAGCCAGCACTGCAAAGTTAGCGGGAACTCACCTCTCTGCCAGTTCCAACTCGTACAAAACAGCATCGCAATGCGTAAATCGCGTATGCCGTTGCGTAAAACCAGTATCTCAATTCGTAAAAACAGCTCGCTGTCAATCAGTTATTCGCACGGCGAAAATCTGACGGCGTGCATTTCATCTTCTTGGAAAACACGCGGTGAAACGTCGAGAGCGAGTTGAAGCCGGAGTTGGCAGACACCTGGTCGAGGCTGTCCTGCGTCGTCAGCAGCAAGCCGCAAGCATGGTCTACGCGCAGTCCGTTGACATACTCGAAAAAGGTAGTGTTGAGGTGGCGGTTGAAGAAATTGCTGACGTAGGTGCGGTTAGTGCCGGACATGGACGCGACATCAGAGAGCTTCAGTCGAGGGTTGAGGTAGATTTTCTGCTCGGTGAACAGCGCCTGTATGCGGCCGTGCAGCGTGTCAAACGAGCCGTCCTCATCAGCGACCGTGGCAGCAGAGCCGTCAGTCAGCATCGCATCGGCAGGGGTGTCGTCAGCGTCTGCCAGCTCCCCTATCACCGTCTCGTGGCGGTAGATGAAATAGCAGATTACAACCCACATCAGCAGCGTGCCGACCATATAAATTGACTCCATGCCCGGCTCAAGCGACAGGCAGTCAAATATCCACAGCCCTAATATGCCATAGAACGAGAACAGTATCACCCACAGCCAGCCCAAGCTGATGTTTTCACGGTATGAAAACCGCTCGCGCAGCCAGCGGTTGTAGCGCGGTATCTGCACCATGGTCCACACCAGGAAATATGTGCCGTACACGACAGCCCACACCACCTCGGCATAGAAGAAGAGCCTCTCGCCAGTAAGCCCGAACATCAGCGGCAGCACCACAAACGGCACTTCCTGACTGACGATGTTGCGCCACTTGGACTTGCCCGGGGCGACAAGTTCGACGAGTATGGCTGAATACAGCGGCATGGCGACCATGTCTACTGCCGTCATCATGTACCACACGAAAGGTGTCACAACACTCCAGTTGATGAACACCAAGTCCTTGACACACTGTAGGCAGACCGTCAGCATAAGCACAGCGGTCAGACGGGGCAGACGCTCGCTGCCCTTGCTCCACAACTTCCACGCCATCATCGCGTAGAACATTATGCACAGACCGTATATGAAGTATATCGATGTAGAAGTTTCCATGGTATGCACCGGCTCTTTGGTGACGAGCCGATTGTGGCGGCAAAGTTAGCAACCATTATCCGAACTGTCAACAATATATGCGGCTGACTTGTGAACAGGCTTGCAGTTATTTGCGTCCATGACGGTTTGCAACAGCAGCATTGCTCGCAAACCGGATATTTTGACTAACTTTGCATTCATACGAAAAACACCGTCTGAATGATTGTCTAACACGATAATAGTATGAACAAGAAATCCATTCTTGCCAGTCTGGCAACCCTGTTCATGATGCTGATGCTCTCGGCATCGTGCAGCAACTCCGCATCCTCGTCCGGCCTCTTCGGACCTCTGTGTGACGTGTACGTGCAAATAGCCGAAAACAACGAGAAGGTCAGCCAAGCGTATGAAGCTGCCAACGCCGCCTACAAGTCCAAAGACAAGTCGGAAGCCCAACGCCTTGGCGACGAAGCTAACTCGCTGGCAATGAAAACCAATGAGAAGAACAACGCCCTGTGGGAAGATGCCAAGAAGATCGCCGCCGACATGGCTGGCAAGCCTGTTCCCAGCGAATGTTCCGCAGCTTCAGGCATCAAGCTGAAAGACTGCAACATCACCAAGGTGAACACAACCCAGTCTTCAGCGCAGGTATTCATCGAGGCGACACCCGAGACACTGCCAGCAGACGGCTACGTGCCCTACTTCTTCCTCGCTGACAATGACGGCAACACTGTGCTGGAGTCTGTAGGCTCATACTCCGGCGGCAAGCTGCATTTCTCCTTCATCATATCCCACTCCAAGGGTGCGGACAATATCAAACGCCTTGCAGAGGCTGCCAAACTCATTGTGGTGTGCCAGCAAGAGTACAAGCAGCACCGACTGCTCGCCGAGGGCGAAGTCCCAGCTGCAGCGGCAGTTGACACCAATGCCGGAGAGCTAGAACAAGAACCGGCATACACAGGCGAGGAAAGCACCGGCAGCTCCGAGGGTGAACTCACCGCAGACGGCGTGACCTTCAAGAAAGGCGCACCCCTTGCAGCCACCCTCCGCAAGGCCAAGCACATCATCTGGGACTACAATGCCGACTACGGCGTATGCGCCATGGTAGGCAATGTGATGGTCGTAATCGACGAAGCCGAAGACCTCACAGATGAGGGCAAGAAAGTGACAGCCGCAATCACGTCAGACATCGAGCCAGGCATCAAGTTCTCCGTGGACTACATCAAGCCCACGGCGGTGATACGTCAGGTTGAGAAGATGTGACAACGCTCGCGGCATTGGTGAGGCAAGGTAGGGACACGGCGTGCCGTATCCGCACAGATAGATTGCAGTAAATCAAACAATTGCAGTTATCACTCGACGGACACGGCACGCCGTGTCCCTACTTTGACAGCATCTGGACACGCAGCTGCCAGAACGCGACTGCGGAGGCTGCGGCGACATTGAGCGAGTCTACTCCATGGCTCATCGGTATGCGAGCCACATAGTCCGCACCGCTGATGACGCGCCGCGAAAGTCCGTCTCCCTCCGTGCCAAGCACCAGCGCGAGGCGAGGCTCTGCGCATAGCGCGGCATCGTCAATGCTCACAGAATTGTCACTCAACGCCAGCGCAACGCACTTCATGCCGTAACGCCCGGCATCGAGAGCATCGTCAGTCCACCCCCACGGCACGAGGAAGACGCTCCCCATGGAGACACGGATGCTGCGGCGGTTCAGCGGGTCGCAGCTCTGCCGCGTCAGCAGCACGCCGTCGATGCCCAGTGCAGCCGCCGAGCGGAATATTGCCCCGATGTTGGTAGTGTCGCACACGCCGTCTATCACTGCCACTCGCCTTGCGTCACGGCATACCTCCTCCGCCGATGGCAACGCCTTGCGGCGCATGGCGCACAGCACGCCGCGAGTCAGCGTGTATCCGGTCAGCTTGCACAGCACCTCGCGGCTGCCCCAGTACAGAGGCACGTCAGAGCCGATGCGGCTGATTATCCCCGATGCATCACCTGCGATATGACGCTCCTCGCACAGCAGCGAAACAGGCTCGTAGCCAGCGTCCAACGCCACGCTGATGACCTTGGGGCTTTCAGCCACAAACAGCTGCTCGCCGCCGCAAATGCCGCTGCGCAGCTCACGCTCCGTCAGTTTAGCGTAGGGCATCAGACCTTCGACGGAAATGTCCGTCACCTCCACCAGCTTCATATCCTGATTGCATTATTGTGTTGGACTTGCAGCGCAAAGTTAGTCATTACCGCCCGATTACGCAACTGCATATCCAGTCTGCGCAGCCAAAGTAGGGACACGGCGTGCCGTGTCCGAAGGGCGGTGAGGACGTATATTATTGAAATGCAGATACTTGGATACGGACACAGCACGCCGTGTCCCTACACTGACGGCACATTGACCGAGGATTTGTTTTGCAGGGGGATTTTTCGTAACTTCGCGTAAAATTTCGACCCCAATGAGCAGCACTACCCCACTTCTGGAACGTCTCGAGGGACTGGATGCCCGTTTCGACGAGGTCTCCACGCTCATCACCGACCCTGCCGTCATCGCCGACCAGCGGCGGTATGTCAAACTCACCCGCGAATACCACGAGCTGGAGAAGCTGCTGGCAGCCGCCCGCCGCTACAAGTCGCTGCTCGACACCATTGACGAGAGCAAGCAGCTGATAGCCACGGATAGCGACGAGGAGATGCGAGCCCTCGCCCGCGAGGAACTCGACAGCGCCACCTCACAGCTGCCCGGTCTCGAGCAGGAAATCAAGCTCCTCCTCATACCCGCCGACCCTGACGACGCGAAAAACGCCATTGTGGAGATACGCGGAGGCACAGGCGGCGACGAGGCTGCCCTGTTTGCCGGCGACCTGTTCCGCATGTACCAGAAATTCGCCGAGCAGCGCGGCTGGGCTTTGGCAATATCCAGCTATTCCGAAGGGGCGGCAGGAGGCTTCAAGGAGGTGGTGTTCACCCTCACAGGCGAGAACGTCTACGGCACAATGAAATACGAGAGCGGCGTGCACCGTGTGCAGCGCGTCCCGGCAACAGAGACACAGGGGCGCGTGCATACGTCTGCCGCTACAGTGGCGGTACTGCCCGAAGCCGAAGAGTTTGACGTGGTAATCAACGAGGGGGAAATCAAGTGGGACACGTTCCGCAGCGGCGGCGCGGGCGGTCAGAACGTGAACAAGGTGGAATCGGGCGTGCGGCTGCGATATATGTGGAAGAACCCCAACACCGGCGTTAGCGAGGAGATTCTCATCGAGTGTACCGAGACTCGCGACCAGCCCAAAAACAAGGAGCGTGCGCTTTCGCGCTTGCGCTCGTTCATCTATGACCGCGAGCACCGCAAATACCTCGACGACATAGCCTCTCGACGCAAGACTATGGTCAGCACAGGCGACCGCTCCGCGAAAATACGCACATACAACTATCCGCAGCAACGCCTCACCGACCACCGCATCAACTACACGATGTACAACCTGCAGTCATTCCTCGACGGCAACATACAGGAGTGTATCGACCAGCTAACCATAGCCGAGAACGCAGAGCGGCTCAAGGACGCAGCAATCTGAAAATCAATCACATTATACCCATACAACCATGACACGAGAGCAACTCATAGCAAACATACGCCGCAGCCGCAGCTTCCTCTGCGTGGGGCTTGACACGGACATCAAGAAAATCCCACAGCATCTGTTGCAGTGCGACGACCCGATGTTCGCCTTCAACAAGGCTATAATCGACGCTACTGCCCCATATTGCGTGGCATACAAGCCCAACATCGCTTTCTATGAATCGCAGGGCGTAAAGGGGTGGACTGCGCTGGGCAAGACCATAGAATACCTACGCACGAACTACCCCGGCCATTTCACAATCGCCGACGCGAAACGCGGCGACATCGGCAACACCTCGCGTATGTACGCCTCGGCGTTCTTCGACGACCTCAAGTTTGACAGCATCACCGTAGCCCCCTACATGGGCGAGGACAGCGTAACGCCGTTCCTCGGGCATGACGGCAAATGGGTAATCCTGCTCGCCCTCACGTCCAACCCCGGGTCGCACGACTTCCAGTTCACCGAAGCGGACAACACCCCATTGTGGCGGCGAGTGATAGAGACATCGCAGAAATGGGCAGGAACAGACAAGATGATGTACGTAGTCGGCGCGACACAGGGACGCATGTTTGAGCAGATACGTCAGGCAGCACCCGACAGCTTCCTGCTCGTCCCCGGCGTAGGCGCACAGGGAGGCAGCCTCGAGGAGGTTTGCCGCTACGGCCTGACCCGGGAATGCGGACTGCTCGTCAACTCGTCACGCGGCATAATATACGCATCAGCCGGCGAGGACTTCGCCGAGCGGGCAGCCGACAAGGCCCGCGAATTGCGCGACCAGATGGCAGCCATACTCGATGCCGCAGGCATTTGACCATAACACACAGATATACCTATGAATGCGGTGTGTGCCTTTTCGGTTCACTCCGCATTCATTGTTGACTAGTATTGTCGATGTGAGGTACAGGCACTGTATAGACACGACACGACGGTGTCCGCTACGAGTCAGGAAGGAGAGAACGTAGGTACACGGCGTGCTGTGCTCGAATGGCAGCAAGCACAATTGTTTGATTTGCAGAGACTTGATGGCGGACACGGCACGCCGTGTCCCTACACTGACGGAATGAGTGGCGAAGTGAAAAAGACGGGGGCGGAAGCGCGTGCTTCCACCCCTGAGTTATGCTGGTTTATGTTCCGATTATCGAATAGGGAACCAAGGTGCCAACGGAGTTGCCTTGGCATTCACGTCCTTAATGGGCATGATGCAACCGCCGAAGCTGCGCGGTGCAACGTACATAGCCATTTCAGCCTTTGTGCTGCCAGAGAACTCTATGAGAAGAGCCTTGCCACCGAGACCTTTTGTGCCTGAAACCTCATTTGTACCAGACTCAGAAGACCAGTACAAACCGGTGTCATACAAACCTCCAACTGTACAAGAATTGTCGAGGTAGCCGTAAGCATAGAGGCGAACCTCCTTGGCATCGTTGAAGATTGCATCACCTACAGAAACCGTATCTTCAGTTGTGCGAACAGACTTGAAACCAACGTATGGGAAGTTGCCGTTCTTGGCGACAGTCCACTGCATAGCGTATTTCACGCCATTGATGGTCTTGACCTCGGCACAGCTTCCGTTGACAGTTCCGCCAGTCGGGATGAATACTGCGAGTTCCTCTGCAGTCGGGATACGATAGCCATCAGGACAGGGGTTGCCAGAACGGTCATACCATGTGCACTGCTCATTTGCGCCTACATAGTCGAGACTGCCAGCTCCACTGGAAACCTTACCAAACATGAACGAGCAGTTGTTTGCACGAGCAGGAGTCCAGGATGAGTTGCCCATCCAGCAAGTGCCGTATGCAACAACCAGTCCGCTATCCCAAATATAGCCGAGATTTGTATCATAAATGTTGACACCATTTATGTACTGACCTGATGTGGGATATGAACCAGATTTAGAACCACCATCATTGAAGTGAGTATTCTTGGCAGATGAGGGGAAGCCGAGCCAGCGACCCCACTGGAAGTAGCAGATGCTGTTGGCGGGGAGTGATGACAACAGACGGCTCTTAATAGCATTGTTGTTATATGTGATGTAAGTAGCCCAGCCACCGTTACCATAGATGTCAACGTTTACTGTCCAGCCGTCAGCATCAGCGACCTTAGTCAATGTGCCAGTTTCCCATGAGGGGTCTACAGTTTCACCGCCAGTAGGCCAGTTGTCGGTGTTGCCGGGGTTGTTGTCAGTGTATTCGTTCATGACCACGGGTATGCCGCTGCCTTCAGCTGCGCGGATGTATTTGCCTGCTGCGAGAGTGGCTGCGGGGAGCGATGCCTCGTATGTCTTGCCGCCCATTGACGCATTGAATTTCAATGTCATTGTGCCGGGGAGCAAGGCTACGTATACCTCTGCATTTGTGCCGTTGGGGGTAGCAGTGGCGTTGACCGCACCGGCTGTAGCGTTGGTCAGGTCGAGAGTGCCGTCGCTGAACTTGACAGGAGCCTGGTTGTTCACGCCCTCGCCAGAGATGGATACAGACACATCGTCAGTAACTGTCAAGTTGCCGAATTCGAGAGTAAAGTGAGCGAAAGTGACATCGCGACGCAGACCCATGTCCTCAACATCGAGACCAACCTCGTTCACAGTCACAGCCTGTGTTGAAGTCAGAGCGTCATGCTGACCGAGGTCAGCGAGCTTGCCGGTCTGGTTAGCAACGCTGTGAACGTACTCTGAAGTGAGTTCGTCATAATTGATTGTTGTGCCGAGGTGAGCGAAAGTGAAGCTCATCTGACCCTCACGTAGACCGGAGAGCTCGCCCTCGAAAGTGGCTGTCGGAGTGCCGGCTCCCTCTGAAACTGTGAGGACGCCGAGTTTCTTGCCGTTGGCAGAGTTGAAAACCGCCACCTTGTCGCCATCTGACCATGTTGCGGTCAGGTTGCCGCCGTCCTCTGACAGGACTGCACGAGTCGCATCGTCCACCGGACGACCGATCTTGACAGTGATGTGGCGCTGCAGGTTGCCGTCGCCGAGTTCATCTTCGTTTGAGCATGATGTGAGGGCAAGTGTTGCCATACCCAGCATCATCGCCGAAACTGTGAAATACTTTTTCATAACTAAATTCCGTATTTGAGTCATTCATGTTCAATCCCTCCAGGGGCATCCACAGCGAGCCATGGATGTCCCCAAAGGGTAAATATCAAGTATCGCTGTTATTTAGCGCGTTTGCCCCAGGGGTTTTCACCCTCAGCGCCGGGGTTTGTACCGCCAGTAGCATTGCCAGACCAGTAACCGTAAACAGTCGCGTTGGGAGCGTCCTTAGTAACAGTCACCTTGTCGCCGATGTTGTACTTGACAGTGTTGTCGTCCTGAACGGCAGTCCAGTAGAGGAACTTCCAGCCATTCGGCTTCTGCGGAGTTTGATTGGGGATAGTGAACTCATAGCTTTCGAGCGGCGAAGTGATCGTAATCTTTTCGGGGATGTTGGTCACGTTAGTACCGTTGTTGGCATCGAAAGTCAGAGTGTATGTGTACATAGTCTGAGCCTCCCATACAGAATAGAGGTACAGAGTGGGGTTAGCCTTCGTAAGGTTGATGTCCTGGCCGGCAACATACTCAACCTCGCCGTTTTCAGTTGTTGACCATCCCTTGAAGTTATAGCCCTCCTTTACAGGAACAGCATCTAATGTCTTGAATGAGTAGCTGTCATAACCCTCATGAGACTGTATTTTCCAGCCGTTGTCGTAATTGACAGTGTACATGGTGGTTTCCTTCTGGCTGTCATTGCTGTCCATGTTCTGGTTGCCATTGTCTACGGGGATGAAGTCATCGACAGTCAGGTCGAAGTCGATTTTGTTCAGAACGGGCTGAGGATCATCCGGGTTGGGGGTGTAACCGCCAGTGCCGTTGGCGAAGTTGAAGGTATAGATGTAGCGCTTGCCCTGCTCCCAGTTGATTTCAACGGGTATGGCAGCATAGCCGTCATAGAGTACCTTGTCGGTGAGGGCATTGTACTGCTCGCCCGCGATGTTGGAGATCTTGCACTTCACGAGGAAGTAAGCGCCGTTGAAAGTGCTGCCCTTGACCTCGGGATTCCAAGCAGCAACCTGCTGCGGGATGAGTGTCAGAGTGTTGGCGAATGAAGCCTGGGTGTGGTTGTCACCAGGGCAGGTGAGGCTCTTAACGTCCGATGTCAGTGTGACAGCATCAAAAGTGACGTCATACTGCTTCAGAGTGGAAGCCTGAGCGTCAGTCCAAGTGCCCTGTCCAGGGAGCGTTACGTCATGGGGATTGTCGCTGTGGTCAACGTCCTCCCAGTTCTGGTCGGTATTGACAGTCGGAAATGAGAATGTAGCTTGGTTGCCAATGTGGCCGACAGAAACGCCGGTTACCTCAACGTTGATTTTCGGGTTGGTGTTCTTGGCGCGGAAAGCTACCTGGCTGAGAGCGTGGCGGAAGTTCAGGTTGACAGGGGTGTTTTCCTTGCCCTGGTTGAGCTTGACGCCATACATGAGGTCAACCTGCTCACGGACATTGTCCTTGACCTGGAAGTTCTCGAACTTGGGAGCGCCGTCGTTGTAGTTGAACTCGTTGTCGCCGTTCACCTCAGCATAGAAGTTGAGGTTATTGTTCGGCCAATAGCGCTGACCGCCGTCGAAGCCCCACACAGCGGGGTTGCCGCCCTTGTTGACTACAAGCTCGCCGCCGAAGTAGACATCTTGTGAGTCAGTGTTCTGAGCCCATACGCGGAAAGAGCTGGGGAGGAAGTTGTTGCAGTACGAGTCTGCAGCGCGAGTGTCTTGGATCGAGCTTACGTTGAAGCTGATCTCGTCATAATTGATTTTGAGGATCTCATCCTGAGAGCAGGCAGTCAGCATCATGGCTGCCATCGCTCCATAAAACAATTTCTGTTTCATTTCGGTGATACTAAACTTAGGTTGTTAATGATTTTGTTTGTTTCTCTCTTGTTTGTTTCCTATTCAATATTAATATTAGATAGTGATGTCTTGGTTGATTTCCTGCCAGTCATCTACCGAGGGGTTGAAGCTGTCGTCACCCTCCATGGGGGTAGGCAGCCCGAGGCCGTCAATGATGATGTGGACATGACGCTTGTCCGGCGCGTTGTGCACCTGCGTGGTGACATTGAACTTGTCATCGGTCGCGCCGAAGTAGAACTTGCCGCCGTCTTGCATCCACACATAGAACATCATGCGGTGTTCCTGCGGGTTGTCAGTATTGTGACCGAAGGTGTAGAAGCGTCCGGTGATGCGCGACACGCCGTCGCTCTCCGCAGCGAAGGGGATGGTGACACACTCCGAGCCGAGCGCCTCGTCGCCGAAGTAAAGCGAGGGAGCCATGCCGGAGAGTGAGCCGCACATCTGTGTGGCATACTTCAGGTTCTCCACATTGCGCACCTCGTAGGTGTATTCGCATACAAGTTCGTGGGGATAGAGGTATATCACGCGGTCAACGGAGTGGACGGGTACGCCCGACCAGGTGTCGCGGCCGCTTTCAGGTATGCTGATGTAGGTCACGCCCTCCGCGGTGATTTCCAGCTCCTCAACGGAGCAGCCCCACATCATGTCGGGCGAGATGACTATTCGCTCTGCATCATTAGCGCGAGGGGGAAGCGCACCCGAGCCGACGATGCTCTCAAAGAGGTTGCCGTCGCGAGTGAAGACGCGGTGGGTGTCAAAGCTGCTTATGCCGGAGAACTGGCACGCCTCAGTGTCGTTGTTGTAGGCAATGACACGGTAGCGGCCTTCGACGAGCTCAACCTCGCCGCCCTCCTTGCCCATGAAGTCGTAGCGCACCATGCGGCGGCCGTCGTCCGTGCCGTCCTCGCTGACCGGGTAGAAGAATACGCACATGCCCTCGGGGTTGGCGTCAGGAGCGTCTTGCCAGTCGAAGACCACGCGCAGCGTGGCGCGGTGGGGATGCTGGTAGCAGAGCTCCTTATGCTCGCAGCTGGCAAGCAGTGCCGGCAGCAACGCTGCCAATATCAAATGGAAAACAAATTTCAGTTTCATTTCTCACCTCCTTTCTTGCGGTTGTAGTTGTCACAGCCAATGAGCCATACGAGTGAGATCTCAGCCTTAGTCGGGCCGAACCAGTGCCGCTGCTTGGTGGCCTGCCACACGTAGCAGCCGTCAACGGGGCGGTATTCCTGGTACTCGCCCGTCAGGTAGCCCACGCCGAAGGTGAAGTCGATGTTGAAGTGCTTGGCAACAGGGAGGGAGTAGCCGTACTCGATGCCGACGCCCCAGTTCATCTTGTCCCACAATGTGCCGCCGGGCTTGCCGCCGAGGTAGCCCTTGCCGCCCCACTCGAAGTCGTAGGTGAGTATCTGGCCGTACACGCCGAGGTGGTGCCCTGTAAGCGGCTTCTCATGGGCTGCGCTGCCGAACCACCAGCGGACGTTCACGTCGCCGCCGTATGCTCGCCAGTAGCGGTGGCGGCGGTCAGTCTTCCACCAGGCGTACTGCCAATTTGCGCCGACCGACATGTTCTTGCCCAGATAGAACTCAACGCCGATGTTGGGGACTGCCGCAGCGTCGTAGAGCATATTGGTGCGGATATCCATATAGAAGGGTCGGCAGTGCTTCTCCTCTACCACGGCAGTATCCACGACCACAGTGTCGACCTCGACGGTGTCAACCGGCTCGATGTAGACCTGCTCCGGCTCTTCCGGCTCAATGTAGACCGGTGACGGCACACGCTCGTAAGATAGCAGCAGCGTGGAGGCACGCAGGGCGGGGAACAGCTCGCGATACATATATAAATAGGGCTTGCCGCCACGAAGCTGCTTGAGGCGGCGGAGCGGGTCGCCCGACTTGGGTCGGCTGCCTTCCTGCTCGGCGATGATGTTGCGCACCAGACGGAGGACATCTTCACGGTACGGAACTTTCTCGTCCTGTTCCACCAGTTCGAGAAGGCCGTTCCAGTCACGGCCGAGATAGGAGAAAGTCAGTGCAGAGTCCGCAACGGAAAAAGAGTCGGAGAAATAGTCAAACAATACCTGCGCTCGCTTCTCGGAGAGCCGGCGGTTGATAGCCACAGAGCCTTCAGGCGAGGCACCACCGACGACATTCACGCTCCGCAGGGTCAACATGGAGTCTGCATAACTCGTGCTGAGACTGTCAGAGATACGCCGCAGAGCCTCGCGATTGTCCTTGAACTCCAGATCAAGATTTGACCGGCTCTGGCGGAAATGTATCTTGACTGAATCATTTATGACCGCAGCGGACAGGCATCCGGCAACGGCAAGAAACGATATGAATGTTACTTTCCTCATTACACAATCAATGTTCAATTCATACTCACGCCTATTGCCTGGCAGCCCATTGGCAGCCGCGCAGCCTTGCGGCTCGCTTCGTCATCAGGGCTGACGCTCCCGGCGCAGTCTCCGCTCCACACCCGCACAAGTGACGTACACTCTGGATGTCTGCGATGCCTGTGCCTAGGAGGCAGTCGGGCGTCTTATAAATCCCCGTAATTCTTGCTTCGTTATGCAACAGTCGAATCTGAGTTTTTATGGCTTAGTCTGGACTTGCATAATCTGTTGGCTTAGCGTCAATCAAATTCCCACAATACCTTACGGATAAATTTTATAATCGCCGCAAAATTAGTACTTTCTCGTGACATGCGCACGTTCAATATGTTAAACTAATGAAAAATGGGGGGGGTAGCCAATGCATTCTCTTGGTAATCAGGGCTTAGCAATAAGTTAAAATCGTTCCATGAACCCTCGGAGGGCATTGCATGGGATTGCGTCAGCCGATACCCGGGCAGACCAAACAGGGCGATACAGCAGCAACTGCCAGTTTTCGCTGCTGCATATCCCATATCTCGCGAAAAATTATTACCTTTGCGCGTTAAATGAGACAACAATGGCAAAGGAACTAAAGAATTTCACGAAAAGAGCAGACAACTATTCGCAGTGGTATAACGAGCTGGTGGTGAAAGCTGACCTGGCAGAGCAGTCGGCAGTGCGCGGCTGCATGGTAATCAAGCCTTACGGCTATGCTATCTGGGAAAAGATGCAACGGCAGCTTGACGACATGTTCAAGGCTACGGGCCACCAGAACGCCTATTTCCCGCTGCTGATACCGAAATCATTCCTCAGCAGGGAGGCCGACCATGTGGAGGGCTTCGCCAAGGAGTGTGCCGTTGTCACTCATTACCGCCTGAAGAATGACGAGAACGGCGGCGGTGTGGTGGTAGACCCGGCAGCGAAACTGGAGGAGGAGCTCATCATCCGCCCGACCTCGGAGACCATAATATGGAACACATACAAGAACTGGATACACTCATACCGTGACCTGCCTATCCTCATCAACCAGTGGGCAAACGTGTTCCGCTGGGAGATGCGTACCCGCATGTTCCTGCGCACGGCAGAGTTTCTCTGGCAGGAGGGACATACGGCGCACGCGACTCGCGAGGAGGCCGAGGCTGAGGCAGTCAAGATGCTGAACGTCTATGCCGAGTTCGCAGAGGAACACATGGCAATGCCGGTGGTGAAGGGCGTGAAGTCGGCCAACGAACGTTTCGCCGGCGCAGTAGAGACATATACCATAGAGGCAATGATGCAGGACGGCAAGGCATTGCAGTCCGGCACTTCGCACTTCCTGGGGCAGAACTTCGCCAAAGCGTTTGACGTGAAGTTCATCAACGCCAACAACGAGCAGGAATACGTATGGGCGACTTCGTGGGGTGTTTCTACACGCCTGATGGGCGCGCTCATCATGACGCACAGCGACGACAACGGACTTGTGCTGCCGCCCAGACTCGCTCCTATCCATGTGGCTATCGTACCTGTATATAAGGAGAAGTCGCAGCTCGAGGCCATCGCAGAGCGGATGCAGCCTATAATCGACGAACTGCGCAAGCGCGGGCTGACCGTCAAGTTTGACGACGCAGACAACCGCCGCCCCGGGTTCAAGTTTGCGGACTACGAGGTCAAGGGCGTGCCTGTGCGCCTCGCCGTAGGAGCAAGAGACCTGGAGAAAGGCGCGTGCGAACTGGTGCGCCGTGACACTCTCGAGAAAGAGGAGATCGCATTTGAGGGCATCGTTGACGAAATCATGCGCATACTCGACGACATACAGAAGAGCCTCTACGACCGCGCATTGCAACGCCGCAAGGAACGCACTATCACCGTAGACAGCTACGACGAGTTCAAAGAGAAAATCACACAGGGCTATTTCATACTTGCCCATTGGGACGGCACTTCCGAAACAGAGACGCGCATCAAGGAGGAGACCAAGGCGACTATCCGCTGCATCCCGTTTGAGGGCGACGCCACGCCAGGCGTGTGCATGGTGACAGGCAAGCCGTCGCCGCGCCGTGTGCTTTTCGCCATTTCATATTGACACAACCATATACGCCGTCCGCCTCGCTAACACTGCGGGACGGACGGTTTTCCGCATACATACCGTAATACCATGAAAACGACTATAACCATATCGGCTCTGATGCTCGCAGCCGTGTCCGTGCCGGCAGCGGCTGCTCCACTTACCCCCGATGACTATTGCGACGTAAACCTGACCAAGCCCGCCGGAGTGCGTGAAATGCGCCCGCTCGCCGACGGCGTTTCATACGCTGCGCTAAGCGATGACGGCAGTGCCATCGAGGTGTACAGCTACAAGAACGGCGCGAAGACCTCTACCCTGTTTGACGTGAAAGCCATAAAAGGGGATGTCAAGATAGACAGCTTCAACGGCTATGAGCTGTCAGCCAACGAGAAGAAGATACTGCTCTGGAACAATTCCAAGAAGATATACCGCCACTCGTTCACCGCAGAGTACTATGTATATGACATAGCACGCGGCACAATGAAGCGTGTGTCGGAGGGTGGAGCGCAGCGCGGCGCAGTGCTGAGCCATGACGGCAGGGCTGTCGCCTATATGCGCGGCAACAACGTGTACGTCTCCAACCTCGACTACGGCACAGACATAGCCGTGACCAAGGACGGCAAGGTCAACGAGATAATCTACGGCTCGCCAGACTGGGGATATGAAGAGGAGTTCGGCATACTGAACACAATACATTTCTCGGCCGACGACAACACGCTCGTGTTCATGCGTTTCGACGAGAGCCAGGTGCCGGTGTACTCGTTTGACAATGTGCGCAGCTATTGCGATGACGAACCGCTCGGCGACCCTTACCCCGAGTCTTACGAGTACAAGTACTCGCTGGCGGGCTATCCCAACTCCGTGGTGAGCGTGCTGGCATACGACCTGAACAACCGCACCACCAAGACCATGGATATTCCGAAGGTGGATTCGGACTACATACCGCAGCTGTCCTTCGCCGGCGATGGCGCGACGCTGATGGTGTCGGTGCTCAACCGCGACCAGAACAACCTGAAGATGTATGCTGTCAATACCGGTTCGACAGTGGCGAAACTCATCTATACCGATGAGTCGAGCGCATGGCTCTCCCCTGCCGCCTACCAGATGATAGATTTTGGCAAGTCGTCATTCATCATCGGCAGCGAGAAGTCGGGCTATCGCCACCTGTATGAATATGACTACACGGGCAAGATGATACGCAAGGTGACTGACGGCAACTTCAACATAACCAGTTACTACGGACGCGATGCACGCGGCAATGTGTATGTGCAATGCACGAAGCGCGGCGCGGTCAACCGCAACGTCGCCCGCGTAGACAGCAAGGGCGCGATGAAGCTGCTCAACGACGTTGACGGCACGGAGAACGCATCGTTCAGCTCCAACTTCGAGTATTACCTGCGCAACTACAGCAATATCTCGACCCCGAACCAGTACACGATTTGCACCACGGACGGCAAGAAATCGACCGTGGTCAACATGAACGAGGAGTATGCCGCCAAATACGCCTCTGCTCCCAAGGTGGAACTGATGAAAGTCCCTAATGCCGTGGGCGAGGAAATGGATGCATACGTCATCAAGCCGGCAGACTTTGACGCATCAAAGAAGTATCCGCTGCTGACCTACCAGTACAACGGGCCAGACTCGCAGCAGGTGCTCAACAAGTGGAGCATGGACGGCATGTTCTACCTCGCGAGTGAGGGCTACATAATCGCCTGCGTGGACGGACGCGGCACAGGCAACCGCACACGCGAGTGGGCGAACAGCGTCTACAAGCGCCTTGGGGAATACGAGACCGCCGACCAGATAGCTGGCGCACGCTATTTCGCGTCGCTTCCCTACATAGACGCAGAGAGGGTGGCATGCTTCGGCTGGAGCTACGGCGGCTACATGACGCTCATGGAAATGTCAGCGCCCAATTCGCCCTTCAAGGCCGGCGTGGCGATGGCACCTGTGACCGACTGGCGTTACTATGACTCAATTTACACGGAACGCTATATGCTCACGCCGCAGCAGAACGAGGGCGGTTACGAAACTGCATCTGCACTCAACCGGACCAAAGACCTCAACGGACGGCTGCTGATAATGTCGGGCACTTCTGACGACAACGTACACTACTACAACACGTTGAAGTATACATCCAAGCTCAACAGCGAAGGGACGATATTCGACATGATGTCGTTTACCGGTTTTGAACACAGCCTGCGTATGTGCAACGCCCGTGTGCAGCTGTACAAAAAAGTGCTTGACTTCCTCAACACTCAACTCCATTGAAGTGTTGATAAGGATATATGGATGACCTGCACAAAATAGACAGCATCAGGCTTTTCAACTTCTGGCGGCTGCTCGCGCTGTGCCTCGGCGTGCTGACGGCTATGTTTGTCGTGACGCGTTTTTTCCCCACGATACTCTCGCCAGTATTCTCGCTGCTTTGTGCATTGGCCGTCTACCGGATAGTGAATGTCGCGAGGGGACGGTTCGGGCTATGCTCTATCGTCCCATACGCGATTTTCCTTAGCCTCGTCATATATTCGATCATAGCGGTAGTCGTAAACCTGTCCAACGCCATCGGGCTGGTCAGCCTCCCCGATGAGGTAATCTTCTATCAGGGTGCATATATGCCCTCGCTGATGTATCTGCCGACGGCTACGGCAACGCTGTTTGTGACGTACCTTCAGCGCGAGAAAATCAACTTGTGCCGCAACTGCAGAATCCGGAATTCCGAGTATATCGGAGGCAACAGTATCAGCCGTATATACAGCTCTGAATCACATTTCCAATTGCGCAACCTGACTGTCCTGATGCTGTGCCTTACGGTTCTGGTGTGGGGATATTTTCTCGTATTCTATGTCAATGCAAGCCAGAACGCCCGCGACTGGTACATCTTCACTTGGATAGTCGTAATCGTTTTCCTGCTTGACATAGTGTATTTTACCGCCCGCTACTACAATCTGTACCTCGACCTGCGCGAAAACGACGAAATCATCACGCCCGAGGAGATAGAGGACATGACAGCCAAGACGTACCTGCGTTTCTATGTCATCTGCGGCAACAACATATATGTAGACGAACATTTCGCCACTCCCGACACGAAGTGCGGCGAGGTTATGGAGACACCGTTCCTCACCAAGCGCAATGTGAACGGCCTTCCGTCAAGCGCAGCCGGCGAAATCATACGCGAAATGACCGGCGTAGCCGGAGAGCTGCGTTTCTTCTACGGGAGGCGCACCGGCATAAAGGGACACACGCTGCTCCGCTACTTCTATTTCGTGAAGCCCGGCAGCAACGGCGATTGTCCGCCGCTCAAGACAGCTGGCAAATGGATGGACTATGAGGTTATCAAGCAGATATACTCTACCGAGCCTGACAGGCTGTCGCGACTGAGCGTGATTGACACCACTCGCCTTTCAACCATAATTCTGACCAGCAAGATATACGACGAACAGGGCGTGCGACGCTTGGGCATAGGCAACTACCGCCCGAATTTCAACCTCAGGGACGTGTACCAGTCAGATATTGACTTTCAGGACGACAAGTGGATACGGATATCGCTGTTCAATTCCGACATGCCGATGTTCCGGCTGCGGAGCTGGTGGCGACGGACATTCGGAAGCCAAAATCATCACGGACACGGCTCAAACATGACCGCAAGATGACAAAGGAAGTTGCAATAGTAGGGCCGACGGCATCGGGCAAGACACGGAGGGCCGTGTCGGTGGCGCGTGCGTTGCACTCGGAAATCATCAGCGCGGACTCGCGCCAGGTCTACCGAGGCATGACCATAGGGACCGGCAAGGATTTGGAGGAATACGGCGAGATACCCTTTCACCTTGTGGATGTGGCAGAGGCTGGCGACAAGTACAACCTGCACCGCTATGTGACGGACTTCCGCCGTGTGGAAAAGGACATCATCACGCGCGGACTTGTACCGGTAATCTGCGGCGGCTCTGGCATGTACATCGAAACAGTATTGGCAGGGGTCACTCTGCCTGAAGTGCCTGAAAATCCGGAATTGCGCAAGGAGCTGGCGGCATATACCCTCGAGGAACTGACAGCCAGGCTCGCTGCCATGAAGCAGCTGCACAACACCACCGATGTTGACACTGTGAAACGTGCGATACGCGCCATTGAAATCGAGACATACTACCGCGAACACCCGGAACAGGCCGCACTTGCCGACCGCAGCCGCACACAGCAGGCTGATGCGTTGATAATCGGCGTAGACATTGACCGAGACTCGCGCCGGCGGCGCATATCCGAACGGCTGCAGTCACGCCTCGAAGAGGGTATGGTCGATGAGGTTAAGTCGCTGCTCGACAGCGGCATTTCGCCGGAAGACCTGATTTACTACGGATTGGAATACAAGTTCATCACGCTGTATGTAATCGGGGAACTGTCGTATGACGAGATGTACAAAGGCCTTGAAACGGCAATCCACCAGTTTGCGAAGCGGCAGATGACATGGTTCAGAGGCATGGAACGGCGCGGCTTCACCATACACTGGCTGCCCTACGACCTGCCGGAACAAGACTTCGTAGGCCGTGTTTTGGAACTGATGCAGCCGGCGTAAACCATTCCATTGCCATACATTCATACCGCATACGGGTCATGCCACGGCATAGCTGTGACTGAGCCGTCGTGGCTGTGCGTCAGTGCGAGTATACGCTGGTTTGACGAACCACGGAACAGCAAGTCAGGGTCGCGCAACCTCTCGACATACTTGCCGTCAACTATTGCGTCAACGTCAGCTACAGCGGCATAGAGAGCTGGGCTGGCGCTAATTTCCTCCCATGTATAGCCGGTATATACCCACACGCCGAAACCGAGCCGGTGTATCGCAGATGCAAGGACAGCTGTTGCTTCAGGATGGCATAGAGGGTCGCCACCTGTGAGAGTCACGTCATAGCCTTCCGCCTCGACAACGTCCAAAATCTCGTCAAGCGACATCACTTCGCCGGCATTGCCGTCCCAAGTCGAGGGATTGTGGCAACCCGGACAGCGATGTCTGCAACCGGCAAGGTATATGGAGGTGCGGAACCCCGGCCCATCGACCGTTGTTCCGCGCACTATCCTCATAACATTGTAGTTTCGCTTCATTTATGCACTACCCTGTCGGCAAGTTCAGCGAGTTTGCCAGAGTTCCAGCGGTCGGTAGTCCCGACGAGATAGCCGGTAATGCGCTGTATGGTCTCAAAACGAGTGCCGCATTTGGGACATTCGTGCATATCCGTGTCCGCATTCTCATATCCGCAGTTCGGACAGTGGTTTCGGTTGTGGTTGACCGAGCCGTAGCCCATATTGTACTTGTCGAGCAAGTCCACAATCTGCATTATCGCTTTCGGGTTGTGGGTTGCATCTCCGTCTATCTCCACATAGAATATGTGACCGCCACGGGTGAGGTCGTGATACGGGGCCTCAACTTCAGCCTTGTGCTTAGGGGAACAATGATAGTAGACAGGCACATGGTTTGAGTTGGTGTAATAGTCCTTGTCAGTTACGCCAGCGATAACGCCAAACTCCTTGCGGTCAATTCTGGTGAAACGTCCCGACAGCCCTTCGGCTGGCGTAGCAAGTATAGAATAATTGTGGCTGAACCGCTCGCTGAACTCATTAGCGCGGTCGCGCATGTGCGACACTATCTTCAGCCCGAGCTGCTGCGCCTCGTCGCTCTCGCCGTGGTGATGCCCTGTAAGTGCAATCAGGCACTCTGCTAGGCCGATGAAGCCGATTCCGAGCGTGCCCTGCGGCAGGACGCTCTCGACAGTGTCCGTAGGCTTCAGCGACTCCGCACCTGTCCACAGCGACTTCATCAGCAGCGGGAACTGTTTGGCAAGGGCAGTCTTCTGATACTGGTAACGCTAGTCGAGCTGGCGAGCCGTTATCTCGAGAGTGTCATCAAGGTGGCGGAAGAATGTGTCGATGCGCTCCTTAGGGTCGTCAATCTTCATAACCTCGATGGCGAGCCTTACTATATTTATGGTAGTGAACGAAAGGTTGCCGCGTCCTATGGAAGTCTTTTCGCCGAAACGGTTCTCGAACACACGGGTGCGGCATCCCATGGTGGCTACCTCATGACGGTAGCGTTCAGGGTCGTCGGCACGCCACTGCTCATGACGGTTGAATGTAGCGTCGAGGTTGAGGAAATTCGGGAAGAAACGGCGGGCAGACACCTTGCACGCCATCAGGTACAGGTCATAGTTGCGGTCTTCGGGCAGGTAGTTCACGCCGCATTTCTTCTTCCATATCTGAATGGGGAAAATAGCAGTTGCGCCATTGCCCACACCCTCGTATGTGGAGCGGAGCAGCTCGCGGATTACGCAGCGTCCTTCGGCTGAAGTGTCTGTGCCGTAGTTGATTGACGAGAAGACGACCTGGTTTCCGCCGCGAGAATGAATTGTGTTCATGTTGTGGATGAACGCCTCCATAGCCTGGTGCACGCGCTCCACGGTGCGGTTGACAGCATGTGTAACATACCGGTCATCGCCGCTCAGTCCGTCAAGCGGTTTGACCACGAAATCCTCGACATCATAGTCGTACAGGCGCTTCATGTCAGCACCCGCTACACGCTCCAATATCTTGATTTCCTCTACAAAAGTGCTGCGGACAAACGGCGCAAGGTAGAAGTCGAAAGCCGGGATGGCTTGGCCTCCGTGCATCTCATTCTGGGCGGTCTCAAGCGAGATGCAGGCAATGACGCTTGCGGTCTCAATGCGCTTGGCTGGACGGGACTCGCCGTGACCGGCGTTGAACCCATGCTTGAGTATCTTGTCGAGGGGGTGCTGCACGCATGTCAGCGACTTGGTGGGGTAATAGTCCTTGTCGTGTATGTGTATGTAGTTGTTCTTCAGCGCCGCACGAGTCTCGTCAGAGAGCAGGTAGTCATCGACAAACGGCTTGGTCGATTCGCTGGCAAACTTCATCATCATTCCTGCCGGCGAATCAGTGTTCATGTTCGCGTTTTCGCGGGTGATGTCGTTGTTGCGGGTCTCTATGATTTCCAGAAACAGATCCCGCGTCTTGGCGCGGCGTGCGATAGAACGCTTGTCGCGGTAAGCGATGTAGCGTTTGGCCACCTCCTTGCGCTTGGACTTCATCAGCTCCATTTCCACACGGTCCTGTATTTCCTCAACAGTCATGCGTTCCTTTCCAGTCATGGCTATATGGTCGGAAATACGCTGTATGAGCGATTCGTCCTCACCCTTCTCTGTGGTGAGCATCGCCTTGCGGATAGCGGCCTTGATTTTCTCTTCATTGAAACCGACAACACGGCCATCCCGTTTTTCAACTACCTGTATCATAGAAGAATAAAATAAATTGTTACAACACTGCTCGTTCGAGACATCGCAAGGAAGCCTCAAAAACTGATGTGCAAATGTAGCAATTATTTTCCGGTTTTTGCCAGCTTCGAGTGAGGAAATTTATTGACAGTTTACCGAATCGGAAAACTTTTCCGCCAAACTCAAATCAGCATCGGCTGACAATCAATGCATTGCAAAAAATTTCGGACAACTTCAGCATAACTGTCGCTTACAGATTTGTCAGTTTGCCAGGTTCTTTAACGTGTCAAAGTTACGTCAATACGTCAATGCCAGAGTACAATCTATGTTAATAGTATATGGCGGCTACAGAACAATTTCACGCTATGGTTGTACTACAAATGATAAAGGACATTCTAAGATGACTGAAGTAACCAAGGAAATGGCGTTGCGGTATCACAACGAGCCGCACCCCGGGAAAATAGAAGTAGTGCCAACCAAGGAATATGCCACCCAGCTCGACCTGTCGCTGGCATATTCCCCCGGCGTGGCTTACCCATGCAAGGAAATAGAAAAGAACCCCGGTTTGGCATACGACTATACAGACAAAGGCAACCTCGTGGCTGTAATAAGCAACGGAACCGCCGTCCTCGGACTGGGCGACATAGGTGCTGACGCTGCAAAGCCAGTCATGGAGGGGAAAGCGTTGCTGTTCAAGATATTCTCCGGACTCGACGCTTTCGACATAGAAATCGACGAGAAAGACCCCGAAAGATTTGTTGACATCGTCAAGAGCCTTGCGCCGACATTCGGCGGCATCAACCTCGAAGACATCAAAGCACCGGAATGTTTTGCCATTGAAAGCCGTCTGCGCGAGGAGTGCAACATACCAGTCATGCACGATGACCAGCACGGCACGGCAATAATATCATCTGCCGGCCTGCTCAATGCGCTTAAGATACAGGACAAGAAAATCGACGAGATACAGGTGGTTGTAAACGGCGCGGGAGCAGCTGCTATAAGCTGCACGAAACTGTTCTGCAAGTTGGGTATGAAGAAGGAAAACATCGTCATGTGCGACTCGCACGGCGTAATCCGCAAGGACAACCCTGCACTCAATGAACACAAGCGGGAATTTGCCACAGACCGCGGTCTGCACACGCTGAAAGATGCCATCAAAGGAGCAGACTTGTTCCTCGGATTGAGTGTTGCCGATGTCCTTACCCCTGAAATGCTCCTAACCATGGCTCCGAGACCGATAGTGTTCGCCCTGGCAAACCCGAATCCAGAGATTGACTATCATCTCGCTCATGAGACGCGAGATGACATCATAGTCGCCACAGGCCGCAGCGACTATCCGAACCAGATAAACAATGTCCTTGGCTTCCCGTACATTTTCCGTGGCGCACTAGACTGCCATGCCCGCGCTATCAATGACGAAATGAAAATTGCAGCTGTCCACGCTATAGCAGAACTTGCACGCCGTCCGGTGCCGCAAGTCGTAGATGAAGCATACGGAGCGAAAAGCATGGGGTTTGGGCGCGACTACATCCTCCCCAAGCCGCTCGACCCGCGTCTGCTCACAACCGTAGCGTCCGCAGTGGCACGTGCCGCTGCAGAGTCTGGTGTTGCAGCTCGTCCTATCGAAGACTATGATGCGTATGAGGCTCGCCTGAAGCGCATTTCAGACAAAGACCGACATCTTGAACAACTGCTCGCGTCGCTCAATGCCTATTGAACTGATTGGGTTTTAGCAATACAGAGAATTATGCAGGAGCGTTTTGCCGCATCACTCGTCGGTGAAATCCTCCTGCATAACGTATGTATTACGCAGCAGCCGCATAAGCATGAACATACCGTGGTTGGTGGCAGATTCGATCACCTCATTCCGGTCGCCGTCGAAATGTACGCACTCGCTCACCACGCGGTCAAGGCATTTTGCCGCTATCCACACAGTCCCCACCGGCTTGAACCTCGTTCCGCCGTCAGGGCCGGCGATACCCGAAGTCGCAATGCCGCACTCGGTGCGCATCAGACGGCAAACGCCTTTCACCATACTCTCAACCACCGGCTCACTGACCGCACCGTAATTGTCAATGTCAGAGCGCGATACGCCCAACACGCCTGCTTTAACGTCATTGGCATAGCTGACTATGCTCCCCATGAAATATGCAGACGACCCCGGTATCTGCACAATGCGGTGAGCAATGTTGCCACCCGTGCAACTCTCGGCACACGAAACCGACAGCTCACGCTCGGTGAGCAATTCTCCGAGCACCTGCGGCAACGTCTTGTCCTGCATCGAAATTACCTCCTCGCTGAAAATATCTGCAAGCATCTGCTGGAAGCGGTTCATATTGAAACGCAGCAGCTCGACCTTGTTGTCAACACCGGTGAGTGTGATGCGTGAAACAAGGCTCTGCGTGCGGACTGTCATCTTCACATACTCCGGCAGGTGCAGCTTGAAATGCTTGATGACTTTCGCGAGTTCGCGGCTTGTGTAGCCGTAAATCACCAAGTAGCGGATTTCGGTGTTCATCTCAGTATGGGCGGAAGCGTTGTTCTCAGACATAAGCAGAGGAGATTTGGGATTAAACATTATATGTTAACTCGCGCAAAGGGCGGCGCATCGAGCGGACAAAAATCTTGGCGCAGATACTTGTAATATCCGGCTATGGCAACCATTGCCGCGTTGTCGGTTGTGAACTTGCGAGGAGGAATCCACGCAGTACAGCACTTGCGTTGACCGAGTTCGGCGACAGCCTTCCGTACGGCGGAGTTGGCTGAAACACCGCCGGCAACGGCAATGTTCTGCACTTCGGGGTGCGCGTCGATAGCCTTGCCGAACTTGTCAATAAGAATGTCAACTATCGTGCGCTGCAAGGACGCTGCAAGGTCACACTTGTTGTGCTCAATGAAACCGGCATCTGCCTTCAAGCCGTCGCGGACAGTGTACAGAAAAGACGTTTTCAGACCTGAAAACGAATAGTCAAATTCCTGAATATGAGGCTTCGCCAACTTGAATTTCTTAGTGTCGCCATCCTGTGCGAGCCGGTCTATATGCGGGCCGCCCGGATAGGGCAAACCTATCGTCTTGGCACATTTGTCGAATGCCTCGCCGGCAGCATCGTCTATGGTCTGTCCGATGATTTCCATGTCAAACGGGGAATGCACCAGGACAATCTGCGAATTTCCGCCCGATACAAGCAGGCAGAGCATCGGGAACGATGGGACTTGCGTATCGCTGTCAGTCTTGATGAAATGAGAGAGGATATGCCCGTGCAGGTGGTTGACATCGACGGTCGGAATCCCGAGCGAGACAGCAAGTGCCTTGGCGAAGCTCACACCGACGAGCAGGGAGCCGAGCAGACCGGGGCCGCGTGTGAACGCGATGGCAGACAGCTGCCCCAGCGAGATGCCGGCTTGACGGACAGCCTCGCTCACAACAGGCAGTATATTCTGCTGGTGAGCCCTTGAGGCCAGCTCCGGGACCACACCGCCATACGCCTCATGCACCTGCTGTGAGGCAATGACATTGCTCAACAATACGCCGTCGGCTATGACAGCCGCCGACGTATCGTCACAAGAGGATTCTATTCCGAGTATGATGTCACTCATTTCCATTTAGTTTTTGCCACGTGCCGCTCAATACTCGTCCCACGACTTGATTTTGATGTCATCGAGCGAGAGCGTGCAGAACGCGGTGATGAATGCCGAGGCAAGGCGGGCGTTCGTTATCAGCGGTATATTGAGGTCAACAGCCGTGCGGCGCACCATATAGCCATTGCTCAACTCCTTCGGAGTCAAGTCCTTGGGTATATTTACCACCAAATCAATCTGGCGGTTATGTAGCATCTCAATTATTTGCGGTTTCTGTTCCTCAGACGGCCAGTAGGCACGCAGTGCCGGCACGCCGTTGTCGTTGAGGAAACGCTGCGTCCCCTCTGTAGCGTATATGGTGTATCCTTTGCGGTGCAGCAGCCGTGCGGAGTCGAGCAGCGAAACCTTCTGCCGTGCCGAGCCTGATGACATCAGCACGCCGTGGCGCGGTATGGTATAGCCCACAGAGAGCATCGATTTGAGTATCGCCTCCGAGGTGTCGTCTCCCATACACCCAACCTCACCAGTAGAGGACATATCCACGCCAAGCACCGGGTCTGCGCCCTGCAACCGCGAGAACGAGAACTGCGAGGCCTTGATGCCGACATAATCGAGGTCGAAAGCCGTGCCGACAGCCTTCTCCACGTCGAGGCCGAGCATGACGCGCGTTGCCGCATCGATGAAGTTCTGCTTCGAGACTTTTGACACGAAGGGGAATGACCGTGAAGCACGCAGGTTGCACTCTATCACCTTGATGTCATTGTTTTTGGCGAGGAACTGTATGTTGAACGGCCCGGAAATGTGCAGAGCCTTGGCAATGCGTCCTGAAATCTTCTTTATGCGGCGCATCGTCTCCACATACATCTTCTGCGCCGGGAACTGGATAGTCGCGTCACCCGAGTGGACGCCCGCAAACTCGATATGCTCGCTTATGGCATAAAGCTTGATTTGGCCGTTCTGGGCCACTGCATCCATCTCTATCTCCTTGGCCTCCTGAATGAACTCGGTCACTACAACCGGGTGCTGCTTGGAGACATCCGCCGCGAGCTTGAGGAAACGTGCCAGCTCCTGCTCGTTGCTGCACACGTTCATCGCAGCGCCAGAGAGGACGTAGCTCGGGCGCACGAGTATGGGGTAGCCGACTTCATCGACAAAGCGGCCGATGGCATCCATTGATGTCAATTCGCTCCAACGCGGCTGGTCAACGCCTATGCTGTCACACAGCTGCGAGAACTTGTTGCGGTCTTCGGCATTGTCAATGTCACGAGCCTGTGTGCCCAGTATGTTCACGCCGCTGGCATCGAGGCGCATCGCGAGGTTGTTCGGTATCTGTCCGCCGGTAGAGAGTATCACGCCGTGAGGCGTTTCCAGCTCCAGAATGTCCATGACACGCTCGTATGTAAGTTCATCGAAATACAGGCGGTCACACATGTCATAGTCGGTCGAGACCGTTTCAGGATTGTAATTTATCATCACCGGCCGCCAGCCCTCCTTGGCGACTGTCAGCAGCGCATTTACGCCGCACCAGTCGAACTCAACGGAGCTGCCGATGCGGTACGCGCCCGAACCAAGGACGACAACCGAGCGATGGTCATGCAAATACTGCACATCGTCGCTGTCGCCATTGTATGTCAGGTACAGGTAGTTGGTCTGTGCCGGGTATTCGGCTGCCAGCGTGTCTATCTGCTTGACAAAGGGGCGTATGCCCTTGGCGATGCGGTATGCACGGACGCTGTTGCTCAGCTGCTCGCTCTCCTTGTGCATACGGTCGCCGTATATGGCGCGGGCTATCTGGAAGTCGCTGAAGCCCTGTTGCTTGGCAAGACGCAGCAAATCTTCGGGCAGAGCCTCGAGGCTGTCATACTTGTCCAGTTCGCGTGAGGTAGTGACTATATTGTTCAGCTTCTGAAGGAACCAGAGGTCGATTTTGGTCAGTTCATGTATGCGCTCAACGGAATAGCCTCGGTGCAGCGCCTGCGCTATGACGAATATGCGCTTGTCTGTCGGCTCGGCGAGAGCCTTGTCGATGTCCGCCACGTCGAGCTGCTTGTTCTCCACGAAACCGTGCATCCCCTGCCCTATCATGCGCAGTCCCTTCTGTATAACCTCCTCAAAGGTGCGGCCTATCGCCATGACCTCGCCGACGGATTTCATCGACGAGCCGATTTCGCGGGCCACGTTGTGGAACTTGCCGAGATCCCAGCGCGGTATCTTGCAGACTATGTAGTCCAACGCCGGCTCGAAGAACGCCGATGTGCACTTGGTGACAGAGTTTTTCAGCTCAAACAGGCCGTAGCCCAGTCCCAGTTTTGCAGCCACAAAGGCCAGAGGGTAGCCTGTCGCTTTCGATGCAAGAGCCGAACTGCGCGACAAGCGGGCGTTGACCTCGATGACACGGTAGTCCATCGACTGCGGGTCGTAGGCATACTGCACATTGCACTCGCCTACGATGCCTATGTGGCGTATGATTTTGATAGCGAGTTTGCGCAGCGCATGGTAATCCTCATTGCTCAATGTCTGCGACGGCGCAACCACGATGCTCTCGCCCGTATGTATGCCCAGTGGGTCGAAGTTCTCCATGTTGCAGACGGTGATGCAGTTGTCATATCGGTCGCGCATCACCTCATACTCGACTTCTTTCCAGCCCTTCAGCGACTTTTCTATAAGCACCTGCGGCGAGAATGAGAGTGCCTTTTCCGCCAGGGCAACGAGTTGCTCGCGAGTGTCGCAGAAGCCGCTGCCCAGTCCGCCGAGCGCGTATGCGGCGCGGACGATAATAGGATAACCCAGTTCCTCTGCCGCTGCAACCGCATCCGCCACAGTTGTCACCGCCTCGCTCTTGATAGTCTTGACATCAATCTCGTCGAGGCGGCGCACGAACACCTCGCGGTCTTCAGTGGCAATTATTGCCTCTACAGGCGTGCCAAGCACGGTGATGCCGAACTCGTCAAACACTCCCTCGTTGTAGAGAGCCACTCCGCAGTTGAGCGCGGTCTGTCCGCCAAAAGCGAGCAGTATTCCGTCGGGGCGTTCCTTCTCGATGACCTTGCGCACGAAATACGGCGTCACTGGCAGGAAGTATATCCTGTCAGCAAACCCCTCCGATGTCTGTACGGTGGCGATGTTCGGGTTGATGAGTATAGTTTCTATACCCTCCTCTTTGAGCGCTTTGAGTGCCTGCGAGCCGCTGTAGTCAAACTCGCCGGCTTCGCCGATTTTCAATGCCCCTGAGCCCAAGAGCAAGGCTTTCTTGATTTTCTTTGTGTCGTTTGCCATGATGGATGCTGTGTGTCAGAGGAGGTTGATGAAATCGTCGAAAATGAACTCCGTGTCCTTCGGTCCGGAAGAAGCCTCGGGGTGGAACTGCGCCGAGAAGAACGGCTTGGTCTTATGGCGTATTCCCTCGTTGGAACCGTCATTCATGTTGATGAACAGCGGCTCCCAACCATCCGGTACAGTATCGTTGTCAACCGCAAAACCGTGGTTTTGCGATGTGATGAAGCACTTGTTCGTTCCGGTCATGCGCACCGGCTGGTTATGGCTGCGGTGGCCGTATTTCAGCTTGTATATCCTTGCGCCGGCAGCGAGGCTGAGCAGCTGGTTGCCCATGCAGATGCCGCATATCGGCTTGCCTCCAAGCATGGCACGGCGCAGGTTGTCAACAGTGACAGTGGCAAATTCCGGCGAGCCGGGGCCGTTGCTAATGAACAGGCCGTCATAGTCCAGCGTGTTGAAGTCATAGTCCCATGGCACAAGCGTGACACGCACGCCTCGGCGTGTGAGGCAGCGGATTATGTTCAGCTTAGTGCCGCAATCCACCAGCACTACATGCTTGTCGCCCTTGCCGAATGTCTGCACCTGCCGTGTTGACACCTTGGCTATCAGGTTCTCGCTGTTCGGGTCGTGCCAGTCGATGTCCGGGCCGTCAGGGAAAGTGATTTTGCCGAGCATGCTGCCGTTCTCGCGCAGCAGTTTGGTCAGGTGGCGCGTGTCTATGCCGAACAGCCCGGGGATTTTCTCCTCGATGAGCCAGTCGCTCAACGGACGCTGCGACAGCCAGTGTGACGGCGCGGAGGAATAGTCCTGGCAGATGATGGCCTCGCAGTGGATGCGCGACGACTCGAAATATTCTATCACCTTGTCGTCGCCGCTCACTTCACGCGATGGCACGCCGTAGTTGCCGAGTATCGGATAGGTGGTGACAAGTATCTGACCCTCGTATGACGGGTCGGTAAGGCTTTCGGGGTAGCCGGTCATTGCGGTGTTGAATACCACCTCCCCGGCACACGGTTTCTCGTAGCCGAAGGAGTAGCCTTCGAATACATCGCCGTTCTGTAGGGTAAGGAACGCTTTGCGGTGCTTTTGCATGATAGGTTGTTCTGTTGTACGTGCAAAATTACTAAAAAAACATTAGGCATACAAGAGTTTCGGCTCTTGAGAATGCCGGAGTCACTGCGTTGCCCGGTGCTGTACTGCCGCCGCTGCCGCTGATATGGTGTCGGCTGCGACAGTGTCTCGGGGCATCAACGCCTTGTTGCGAGCCGCCACAAGCTGCTGCGTGAGCATATAGATAGTGTCGTTCTGGTCTTCCGCGAGCTTCATGTCTGTCGCCGGCGGGAACTTCATGTTGATGTCCGACAGGCGTTGGCTGTACCGTTCCATCAATCCCGACACTGTTGCGGAGTCCGTCGCCACGCGCATCGAGTCGGCATACGTCCGCGTCAGGGCGCACACATGCCTGTACAGGTCGTCGCGCAGCCGGTTGTCATCGCCTTTCGTCGGTTTGGCGCACCCGGCCGCCAGCATCAGGGCAGCCGGCAAGAGCAAAATCCTCATTCTCATCATAGTTTCTCCTCCAACGCTTGTTTCAGGTATCGTCCGGTATGTGACTGCGGCGATGCTGCCACCTGCTCAGGAGTGCCGGCAGCGACTACAGTGCCGCCGTTTTCGCCCCCTTCAGGCCCCATATCGATGATATAGTCTGCACTTTTGATTATCTCCATATTATGCTCGATAATTATCACTGTATGTCCCCTGTCTATGAGGTGGCGCAACGAGGTCAGCAATGTTGATATGTCATTGAAATGAAGTCCGGTTGTCGGCTCGTCAAATATGAACAGCGACGGCTGCTGACTCTCGCGGCTGAGGAAATAGGCCAGTTTGACGCGCTGGTTCTCGCCGCCTGACAGCGTTGACGACGACTGGCCCAGCTTGATGTACCCGAGGCCGACATCCAGCAGCGGCTGCAACCGCTTGACAATGCGCTGTTCAGTAGCTGAATTTCCCTCGCCGAAGAACACCATTGCATCAGCGACGGTCATTTCCAGCACGTCATATATGCTCTTGCCCTGGTATTTCACATCGAGCACCTCCTTCTTGTACCGCTTGCCGTGGCACTCCTCGCAGGGTATCACGATGTCAGCCATGAACTGCATCGGTATGCTGACCACGCCCTCCCCCTTGCACGCCTCACAACGCCCTCCCTCGGCATTGAATGAAAAATGCGCCGCCGTGAACCCCATCTGGACTGAAGCCTGCTGCTCTGCAAAGAGGCGGCGTATCTCGTCAAATGCCTTCAGGTATGTTGCCGCATTGCTGCGCGATGATGTGCCTATCGGGTTCTGGTCCACAAACTCGACGGCGGATATGTCCCTGATGTTGCCGGCCAAGCCGCGATGCGATCCGGGCATATCCCCGGGCTCGCCGATTTGCCGCAGCAACGCCTCATACAGTATGTCGCGCACAAGCGTAGACTTGCCAGAGCCGCTCACGCCTGTAACAACGGTCATGATGCCCAACGGGAAACGGACATCAATGTTTTTCAGATTGTTGGCACACGCCCCTTTGACCTCAATGTACTTCTTCCACGGACGGCGGTGCTGCGGCACCGGTATCGACAGGTTGCCGCGCAGGTAGTCCACTGTGTACGATTCCCCCTCGGGCAGCGGCGACCGCTCTATGTCTGCCACTTCGCCGCTGTATACCACATTGCCGCCCAGCGAGCCGGCATCGCGGCCGATGTCAATTATATAGTCAGCGGCACGCATGATTTCCTCGTCATGCTCCACCACGACAACAGTGTTGCCGATGCGCTGCAGCCCGCGCAATACGCCGATAAGCCGCTCCGTGTCGCGAGGGTGCAGCCCGATGCTCGGCTCGTCGAGTATATACAGCGACCCGACAAGCGACGACCCTAATGATGTCGCAAGGTTGATGCGCTGGCTTTCGCCGCCCGACAGCGTGGCGCACGGACGCTCAAGTGTGAGATAGCCAAGCCCGACATCTGCCATAAACCTAAGCCGCGAACTGATTTCCGTCATCAGCCGTGCAGCTATTGCCTTGTCGTTGCCGTCCAGCTCGAGAGTATCGAAAAACTCGCGCAGCCGGCCTAGCGGCATACGCGACAGCTCCGTGATTGACTTGCCGCCCACCTTGACATACTCCACATCAGGGCGAAGCCGGCTGCCGCCGCATTTGGGGCAAACGGTCTTGCCCATGTAGCGGGCTTTCAGCACGCGGTACTGTATCTTGTAAACATTCGCGTCAACCCAGCGGAAAAAGCCGTCTATCCCCTCCCATTCGCCGCCGCCATGCCACAGGAACTTACGCTGCTCCTCGGTCAGGCCGATATACGGCGTGTGTATCGGGAACTCATATTTTGGGGCGATATGCACCAGATGCTGCTTCCACTCACCCATTTTCTCGCCACGGAAACACATTACGGCATCTTCATACACCGACAGCGTCTTGTCTGGGATTACTAGGTCTTCGCTTATACCCATCACCTTGCCGAACCCCTCGCACGCCTCGCACGCGCCGTAGGGGTTGTTGAAATTGAACATCAGGTCGTCAGGCTCGCGAAACGTCATGCCGTCCGCGCTGAACGAGTTGGAGAAAGTGTGGGTCTTCACTCCGTCAGCCGTCCACGCGCATACCACGCACTCGCCGTTGCCCTCGAAGTATGCCGTCTCTATCGAGTCCGCCAGCCGGGCCCGCTCGTCATCACCTCCGCCCACGGAGAGGCGGTCGATTAGCAACCGGTAATACTCCGCGCTCGCGGCGCGGTTCTCGGCAATAAGGTCGGCAATGTCGATGAACTCTCCGTTCTGCTCCAGCCGCGAGTAGCCCTCTTTCAGGTATATGTCAAGCTGCTGGTCAAACGTGCGTCCTTCCGGCAGGTATATGTTTGCCAAAACCGCTATGCGTGTCCCCTCGGGGTAAGACAGCACCGTGTCAACGATGTCCGGGATGTCGTTTTTGCGCACCACCTCGCCGGAAACAGGCGAAATGGTCTTGCCGACACGTGCGAACAGCATGCGCATATAGTCATATATCTCCGTCGCCGTGCCCACAGTGCTGCGCGGATTGCGCGTGTTCACCTTCTGCTCAATGGCTATCGCCGGCGGCAGCCCCTTGATATAGTCGCACTCCGGCTTTGACATTCGCCCGAGAAACTGCCGTGCGTATGCTGACAGACTCTCGACGTAACGCCGCTGACCCTCCGCGTATAAAGTGTCAAAGGCAAGCGACGACTTGCCCGAGCCGCTCACCCCCGTCACCACCGTAAACCGGTTTAGCGGAATGTCAACGTCAATGCTTTTCAGGTTGTTGACACGCGCCCCCCTAATGGAAATATATTTCTGACCCATATACGAATTAGCAAAACATGACTGCAGACAGCGCACATCAGCACACGTCAGCACTTCACTATATAACGTACCCTCGCCCTCCGATATTATACCCGACGACTGCCGGGGACGTACCTTGCGGCTCGTCCCCGCATTGTAGAGTCCAACAGCAAACGCAAAGTTAGTCAAAGTTGGCGAAGAAGCGCCTTTTCGGGGTGTCGAAATTGATTTTTTCGCGAGGTCTCATGTTGAGTTTCTTCTGGATGGTGCGGATTCTCCTGTCGGAGAAGTCGTTGAAGTTCGCGTTTTTGGGGATGTACCTTCGGATCAGCTTGTTCGCGTTTTCTATAGCTCCTTTCTGCCAAGAGGAGTAGGAATCGGTGAAGTAGACGATTATCTTGTCGCCGTTCTTCGGACTCAGCCTCTCGGTAATGTCGAGGTGGGCGGCGAACTCGCAGCCGTTGTCTGTGGTGATAGTCTTGACGGTGTCGCGGTACGGGAACAGCAGCCCTACGACAGCCTGCGCTGCAGGCACAGCCTTGCGCCCCTGCGGCAGCCTCTCCATGATGATGAAGTTGGTCGAGCGCTCAGTCAGTGTCAGGATCGCGTGTCCGTATGAATCGATGATGGTGTCCACCTCCCAGTCGCCGAAGCGCGTGCCGGCAGCCTCTGCGGGGCGGTCGTGTATGCTTGTGCGGTTGGCTATGTTGGTGGCTTTCGTCACGCGCTCCGCCTTCCTTGCGCAGCACGCCGGCTATCTGCCCGGGGGACAGGTCGTCGTCGACGAGCATCTGCTCGACGCGCCACCACAGCTCGGGCGGCTTGCGGGCCTTGCTCTTGTCGTCGGCGGTTTTCCTCACGTGCTCGCCGCGCGAGTTGCTGTTGCGCTTGATCTCGCGGCTCACGGAACTCTGGCTGAAGCCTGTTTCACGTTTGCTCCAGCCCCTTTTGATCCTGAGGTATATCGCGAACCTGTGTTCTGATTTCAGATGACCCATAATTTTGCGTTGCAAAGTTAGCTGATTCCTGGGAGATTCCGGACTCCCTTTCCCGTGTTGCTGCTGAACTCTGCCGCTGAGTCTCTTGCCGGCGACCGGGTTCAGTCCGCCGGGGAGGGGCTGCGGCTTTGTGAAGCCCCATCCCCGCCGGACTGAACCCAATCCAAAACGCCGGAAAAATTGTGGTGGGCTGCCGTCTCAAACCTTTGTCTGACCGCTCCTTTGACCCAAAATCTATGCGTTCCTATTTGGACTTTTCACACAGCTGGGTAGGGACACGGCGTGCCGTGTCCGCAGGGTGATAGGTGCAATTGCTTGATTTGCAGGGACTTGGTTGCGGACACGGCACGCCGTGTCCCTACACTGGGGGGATTGGCTGCGAGACGTGTCAGCTGACCATTTTCAGCCCGACGATGGAGATGATGAGGGTGGTGATGAATACCAGTCTCCAGAGTGTCGCCGGCTCGTGAAGGAACAGTATGCCGACTATGACAGTGCCGACTGCGCCTATCCCGGTCCATACGGGGTAGGCTGTTCCTATCGGCAAGGTTTGCACGGCCTTGGCGAGCAGCGTCATGCTCAGCGCGAGCGACAGTAGGAAGCCGCTTATCCAAAGCCAGTATTCAGTGCCGGCAGCTTCTTTGGCCTTGCCGAGGCAGAATGCGAAGCCGGTCTCGAACAGTCCGGCGATTATGAGAATTATCCAGTTCATAGCGTGGCGTAGAGGGCTTCGGCTATCTGCCAGTCGAGGGGCGTGTCGAGATCCACGCTCCTTGCTGCATCCATTGGAGAGGGGATGCGTTTCGGGAAATCTGACATCGGCATGCGGCGCAGCGAGTCTGTCGAGATGACGTATACCGCTCCGTTGTATTCCCACACTTTGGGCGCGTCCTGCCGGCGTGTGAAACGGCCGTCGCCTTTCGAGATGTGCAGACAGCCGTCGGCATCTGTCTCGTATGCGTTGTAGTAGGGGTTTGTGGCGGCCTCCTTGACCGACACTACCATGTCTATTTCAGGGGTCCACAGGTCTATGGCAGCGCGGATGTCCTCGATGCGGCGCAGCGGCGAGGTGGCTTGCAGCAGCACCATGCGCTGGTAGTCTATGCCGCGGTCGCAGTAGAAGTCGAGTGCATGGAGCAGCACCCCGTATGTGCCGGCAGAGTCTGTGGCAAGGCTTGCCGGTCGCATGAACGGCACGTCCAGCCCGTAGCCGCGCGCTGTCTGTGCTATCTCTTCGGAATCGGTTGATACGCAGATGTCGGCATCGTCGGCAAAGGCGCGTGCATGGTCTATGGAGTGGCATATCAGCGGCTTGCCGGCAAAGGGCTTGATGTTTTTGCCCGGGATGCCCTTGCTGCCGCCTCGTGCGGGTATGATGAAAAGGGTGCGTATGTTGTCAGAGGTCATAGAAACGCTTTACGGGGTATGGTGTGAAATGTGTGGAGAGAATGGTGTCGGTCATCAGCGCGAGCGTGTCGGGGCGTGCATACGGGTTGTCGCATGTTGCGGCGAGGGCTTTTGTCTCGGGCGAGAGTGCAGTCCTCAGCCCGGCGGCAATCTCGTCGGCGGTCTCGCCGCAGCGTATCACCGATGCCGCGTGTGTCCTGCCGTCCTGCCGGTGGCCGATGTCGAGCGTTGGTATGCCCATCGACGGCACTTCCACTATCCCGCCCGAACTGTTTCCGACCACAGCTTCGACGTGGCGCAGTGCCGAGAGGTATCTCACTCTGCCGAGCGAGGGGATGGCGTGCGCTCGCTTCGGGTTGCGCCTTACATAGTCCTCTATCAAGGCTATGAGCGGAGTCGGGTCAACGTCGTTGTTGGGGTATGTGAAAAGGATATTCCTGTCGGGAAACTGGTCTAGAGCCGCGAGCAGGTTGCCGTACTGCTCCTCGGGTGGCAGTGCGGAGAGGGTGGCTGCGTGGAGGGTGACGAGAAGCGTGTTGCTGCTAAGGGCGAAGCCGAGCGACTGTTCGAGGCTTGCGAGTGACATCGGCTTGACATTCATAATGTTATGTATGCCTATAGCCCCGGTGGAGACAACTCGCTGCGGGTCTTCCCCCATCTGGACGATGCGCCGCCTGTACTGTTCAGTCTCGGCGAGGTGGAGGTATGCCATTTTTGTTATGGCATGGCGGAAGCAGTCGTCAAACGCGCCGTAGCTGACTGCGCCGCCTGCGATGTGCACTATCGGCACTCCGGCGAGTACGGCAGCCTGTGCCACGCCTGTCATCTCAAACCTGTCGCCGAGTATTACAATGGCGTCTGGCTTGACCTGCGACAGCAGCTTGTGGAAGCCGGTGATGCAGCCGGCCGTGATGGCGGCATGGTTGCCCTGGACCGGGATTCTGACCGGCTTGAAGCCGTCAGCCTCGATTTCGGAGACGGTCATGCCGGTCTGCGGCAGCAGGTGCATATTGGTGGCAGCGACTGTTATTCCCGCGCCACGGCGCTGCAGCTCGGCAGCTAGAGGGGATAGCAGCCCCCAGTCGGCGCGTGTGCTTGTGGCAATGACGATATGCAACCCGCGGCCTGTCATAGCGTGATGAGGGAGTCGTATGGGAAGTCGGCGACGGCGGCAGTGCCGATCACCTCGTCCCAGCGCATCGGGGAAATGCCGTTGCCCGGACGCTTGACGGTGATGTTCTCCTCGGTGAGCATTTCGCCACGGCGTATGTCGCGGGCGGCGACGATGCTTTTGCGGGCTATTGGCATATTCTTGCTTTCCGACGCAGACACCGCCTTTTCGGCAGAGCCGAGAGCCAGCTCGATATTGCGTATGGCGGCGACCATGGCTTTCAGTTCGCCGGGTTCGAGCGACGCCTTGTGGTCAGGCCCGGGGAGGGTGCGGTCGAGCGTGAAATGCTTCTCGATGACGTGCGCGCCGCGCGCCACGGCCGCCACGGGCACTTCGATGCCGATGGTGTGGTCGGAATATCCGGTGCGCACGCCGAGCCGCTCGGCTATGGTGTCCATGGCGCGTAGGTTGACGTCGCAGAAAGGAGTGGGGTACTCCGTGTTGCAGTGCAGCACCGTAATCTGGTCACGTGAGAGAGAGGACTGCGAGGGGTATTTTGCGGATGTCCCGGTCAGTATCTCGATAGCCGTCTCTATTTCGTCGATGGTGGACATGCCGGTTGACATGATGACGGGTGTCCCCTTGGCGGCGATGCGTCGCAGGTAGGGGAGGTTGGTTATCTCTCCAGAGGGTATCTTGAAGTAGTCCTGCCCGAGGTCTGCGAGGAAATCGACGGAAACGAGGTCGAAGGGGGTGCTCATGAAGCCGATGCCGACCTGGCGGCACAGCTCTTTTAGCTCAATGTAGTCATTCAGCGGCAGGTGTATGGCGCGGCACATGTCGAGCTGCGACTCGTCGCTGCCGGTGGTGGATTTCTGGTACTCAGCCTTGTCGGCAATGGAGGATATGACGAGTTCCGGCACTGCGGTCTGGAACTTGACATAGTCAGCACCGGCCTCGTGAGCTGCCAGCACCATTTGCCGCGCCATTTCGAGCGAACCGTTGTGGTTCACCCCGGCCTCGGCGATTATGGTGACGTGTCTGCGGTCTGTGTTCATGTCGTGAGGGTGTCAACGGTTGTAGAAAATGGCCTCTTTCTGGTATCGGGCCATCACGGTGTGGTTGCTCCAGTCGTTGCAAGGCTTCACGCCCACGCCGAGCGCTTCGGAGAGTATGTAGTCGGGAATCGGCGCACCGGCATAGATGGAGCATATCACACCGCCGCCGAGGCGCGGGTTTATCTCCATGAGCATATAGCGGCCGGTCTTTTTGTCGTGCAGGAACTGCAGCGTCACCGGGCCTATGAAGCCGAAAGCGGCTATGACGCGGCGCGACATTTCTTCGAGCATCTCGTTGCGGCACGTCTGCGTGCGAGTCACCTCGCCGCCCATGACCTCAATGCGCAGCCTTGGGACGGCGACAAGCGTTTCGCCGGCTTGCGACACGTAGCAGTCAACGGTGTATTCCTCGGCGTTCTCTATGTATTCCTGCACGAGGTAGTCCTGAAGGTTCTCGAGATGCATGAGGTCCTCGAGGTTGTAGAACACCTTTATGCCGCGCGAGGCAGAGCCGTGGCGCGGCTTGGCTATCGCCGGCATCTCGGCGTTGATGACGGAGTATGTCTTGGGTATGTCGATCTTCTTGTCGCGGAACGCCTTGGCGGCTTCCACCTTGTCAAACATCTGCTTGGCGATGTCGAAGTCGCTGACCGGGATGAACACTTCCGGAAGGGCCTCACGGCATTTGGCGGCTATCTCTATAGCGCCGTCCACAAACGGCAGCATTATGTCTACTGAATGTTCCTCGGCCACGCGGGTGATGTCTGCCACCACGTCCGGGTCGCTCCATTTCAGCCCGACGATTACCTGTCCGACCACTGCGATAGGCACTTGCGACATGAGCTCGTAGCTGAGTATTCGCACGTCATAGCCGAGGCGTTGCCCGCTCTTGATGAGCAGCTCCGCCATAGAGACGCGGCGTGCGCCTCCCAGCATGAGCACTGTGAGTCTGTTCTGCTTCATTTATCTGTTGTAGATGTCTGATTTGTACATTTTCAGGTTGTCCGGGTTGAGAAACCATTCCACGGTCTTCTCGAGGCCCGAGCGCAGCGAGTATTCCGGCTGCCAGCCGGTGAGGCGGCGTATCTTGCCGTTTGTGCCGTGGAGGCGGAACACCTCGCTTTTTGCCGGGCGCAGCCGCTGCGGGTCTGTCACCCAATTCACGTCGGCAGCCATGATGTCGGCAATGGTTTGCAGCGTCTCCGCCATTGACACTTCCGTGTTGGTGGCGATGTTGATCTCTTCTCCCTCAACGCCGTCAGCGGCGGCTATGGCGGCAAATCCGCGCACGGTGTCGCGCACATAGTTGAAGTCGCGTGTCGGGGTGAGGTCGCCCACCTTTATCTCGCGTGCGCCGTTGGCTATCTGCGAGATGATTGTGGGGATTATGGCGCGGGCCGACTGGCGCGGGCCGTAGGTGTTGAACGGGCGGACTATCGCCACCGGCAGCCCGAAGGCGTTGTAGAAACTCTTGGCAATGGCGTCTGCCCCTATCTTAGTGGCGGAATAGGGCGACTGCGGCTGGCGCGGGTGCTCCTCGTCAATGGGGACATATTTAGCTGTGCCGTAGACCTCGGAGGTGGAGGTGACGAGCAGACGGCTCACGCCAGCGTCGAGCGATGCCTGGCATATATTGAGCGTCCCCTTGATGTTGGTGTCAACATAGCTGTCGGGGGCTATGTAGCTGTACGGTATGGCGATTAGTGCTGCCAGGTGGAACACCGTGTCGCACCCCTTGGCTATCTCGCGGCAGAAATTGTTGTCGCGCACGTCGCCGCACACCACTTCGAGGTTGGGGTGATGCACCTGTTCCAGCCACCCCCAGTTGTTGAACGAGTTGTACTGCGACAAGGCGCGGACACGGCATCCGCGTTCCAGCATCAGCTCTGTCAGGTGACTGCCGATGAAACCGTCGGCTCCGGTTATGAGTATGTTTTTGTTGTCCATGATAGTCGTGTTACCATTTGCGGAAATAGTATATCGTCTCGCCGCCGCTGCCGGGGGCATAGCGCAGGGTCATGCGGCTGCCGTCGAGCTGCAGCACGTCAAGCGAGCATTGCCTCGGCAGTCCCAGCAGCGGTGCGCCGTAGCCGCCGGTGTCGGGGAAGTCGATGCTTAGGCGGTCGTCAGTCATGCTGAAATTGCCGAACCGCTGGTCGTTGTAGTGGCGGTCGTCCACGCTGAACATCTGAATGGTGGTGGACTGGAAGCACCAGTAGATGGTGTATTGGGCCGAGGGGGTATATTCCACGTCGCCGCCCTCGACCTGTGTGAGCTGCCACAGCCCGAACACCGGGCCTATGTCGCCGTTGTTGTGTGTGCATGATGCTAGAAGCAGCAGGGGAGACAGCAATGCCGCGAGGATGATGCGGCTGAGTACGGGCTTGCGTCTGGCGGCGGTTGTATTGTTCATCGTTTGTTGCGTTTGAAGGTGAGAGAGCCGGAGTATTGCACGCTGATGCTTGCCCCGGTATTGTTGCCGTACAGCTTGCCGTGGTCAAAGGCGAATGCCCCGGTCAGCGAAAGCCCTGGCACGGACGGCACTTGCCATGTCGCCTCGGCCATCATCGACGTGTCGTGGCGGCGGTGTGGGAGCGGTATGAACGGCGTGCCCCACGATGTGCGGTGCGACACGAGCAGACGGTATTGCCACCCGGGCGCGGGCGTGCCGCCGATGCCGATGTGGAAACCGCGCAGCCTGTTGGCGGTGTAGCGCGGATAGCCGTCCAGGTTGTATGCCGGCGACATCACGAAGGGCGAGCCTATCGACATGCCGTAGTTTGACCAGCCGTCATACAGGTAATTGTTATAGTAGTCGTCTGCGCCTGTGGCCTCGTTGGGTATGCTCGTGCCGGGGAAATCTCCGGGAGCCCAGTGCATAGGGCCGCTCTGGTTGGTGAAGTCGATGTATTCGGCCACCACGTTGTCAACTATCCCCGGCTGCGCAGCCTCGTATTCCACGCCCCAGATGCCGTCCCAGCCGTTCAGCTTGCCGATGCCGCTGCCGTCCTCCCAGGGGAACTGGCAGTATGCTGACAGCGTCGCGCCGGAGCGCAAACGGTAGCGCAACCGCACGTCCCACGCGCCGACATGGTTGCCGTCGTAGAAGTCCGACCCCTCGCCGCGTGTGGGCAGGAAGGACTTGATGAACTGGCTGAAGCCTGACTTGATGTGTGTGGACGATATTTCCTCCCCCTTGAGGTATTTCTTGTTAGTCCCGCCGAATTGCACTGCGTGCTGCATGCCTACGGTTGCTGTGAACGGCTGGTGTCCACCTACACGCAGGTAGAGACTTTTGTGGTGAAACCATGCGCCGGTAGTGGTGAAATAGTTGTAGCGGTTGTACTGGTCTTCTATCCAGCCGCCGTCGATGAACTTGCCGTAGGCCAGCTCGCCGCGCACCTGCAGCCAGCCGTTGGTGAGCGGCACGTCCTGAAAGTCGATGAAGCCGGCGCGTACCTGCGGTATCGGCCGTGCGTTTGCGCTCAGCACATAGTCGCCGCTGCCGAGCCGGCTGTTGTGCAGCCCCCGGTCGTACCGCTTCATGCCGGCAGTCACAAACAGCGATCTCCATTTGACCTCGCCCCACAGCTGTTGCAGGCAGATGTAGCCCGAAGTCACGCCGTGCTTGTAGTCCGCGCCTGTTTCCGGGTCGCGGCGCAGGTAGTCTATCGGCGACACATAGCCGGCCATGAGGTCTGCGCCGAAGCCGTAGCTGAACCGCGTGCTGTCAGACATCTGACGCCATGCCGAGGCGCGGGCGTATGCCGTGCAGGGCGACACGCCGCTGATGCCGTCATGGCCTGATGCCATGTAATAGGGGGCGAAATCGCCGCCGCCCGCCCCGGCATGAACCTCCGTTTCCCACTGCAGCGACAGCGGCTCTGCCGCAAGCGCCGGCACAGCCCAGAGAGCGGCTGCCAGCAGCACCGTTGTTATGGTCAGGCGTCTAAGCATTGGTATGTGTCTATGTGGCGTTGTTTCTTGGCCTCGAATATCTCTGAAATCTTGAAGAAGATGCCGCTTTCCTCCACGTTGCCGAACTCGCGGTTGATTGCAGTGCCGAACATGCGCATCGTCGGCGAGAGGGTCATGTATGCGTTGACCAGCGGCGGTATGTTGAAGCCGCAGGAGCGTATCGCGTGGTTGAGCTGCTTGTAGTCCTCCTTGAACGACTCGCCGCGTATTATCTCGCGTATCTTCGCCATGTCCGGCGAGGTCTGCAGCGGCTCTATCGGGCGCACCAGGCAGTCCGGGTCGGGAAAATGCGTGTTTAGGAAATACAGCAGCAGGTCGCGGCACTCCGCGTTGTACGTCGGGTACATCGTCACCTTGCCGAACAGGTACTCTATCTGCGGATATACCACAGTGAGCGCGCCCAGACCGTCCCACAGGTTGTCGAGAGCGTAGATGGCTTTCGGCTTGGTGCGTGTGGACTGGTATTCCGGGGCGACGAATGAGCGTCCCAGCTCGAGAGTGACTGGCAGGTATTTGCGCAGGAACTTTTCGGAAAACCGGAACAGGTGGGAGGTGGCGATGTGGGGTGTCCCGTCCTCGTCAAATCGCATGTCTGAACCAAGTATGAAGCGGTATCCGCCGATGATTTCCTCGTCGTTGGGGTCCCATACTATAAGCTGGCGGCACGGCACGTCCATGGTGTCAAACTCGTCGATGTCACAGGCGCGGCCCGTCCCGCCTCCGCCTCCACGGAACGCGAGTTCGCGCAGCCGTCCTATTTCGCGCATGGTTGTCGGCTGGCGGTGGGCATCGATGATGTATATCTGGTTGCCACCCTTGTTCGACTCGCGCAAAAGGCATTCGTGTGTCAGCTCGCGCTTTATAGCGGACCTGTCTACTCTGTCTATTATTTTTTCCATACGGTCAACGCGCTTTGTTGAGGCGCACTAATGCGTGTGCAACCGCAAAGTTAATAAAAAATGCACACGCCCGCAAATCCGCCCCTCCGCCCCCACACGGTTGTATGGCCAACGGTTTCACGTAGACGCTTTGTGACAGCACTATTAGCCTTGGATGACGGTGATGCCGGGGTTGATTGCGAGCAGCTGGCTGACGAAGGCTTCCCGGTCGCGTGGGGAAATTTCAACGGGGATGGCGCTGCGGGTCACGCTGCGGTCCCTGAAACGTATCGCTATGCGGCGCGTGGACAGTGCCGGCCCGGCGAGGAAGCCGCGAACATACCTGACCTCCCTGATTTTCACGACAGGCATACGGGTCGGGCGGAAAAACTGGTAGACGATGAGCGTCCCGCCCTCAATGGCATACCAAGTGCCGCGTATGGTGACTAAAAACAGCGCGGCGAGTAACGCCATGACCAGCATGAAGTCCCATTGGAAATACCACTGCTGCACGCCGATGCACGCGGCAATCACAGCTCCTGTGGCAAGCAGGATCATCGCCCACAGCCACCAGTCTATACGCGACCGGTATATCTTCTTTCCCTCTTTGTCCATTGTCGTTCATGTCTGTTGTCCGCGAAGTTACGAAAATTATCTGTAGCGTTGCCCCATTGGCGGCTGAAATCGACAGCCGCTGCGGGTTTTCGGGCAGGCAGCCATGCCTGGTGTCCAAATGGCGGAACAAAATGTGTCCAAACATCGGAACGAAATCGGTCCAAATGAGGGAATTGAAATTGTTTTTCGTTGAAATACAAAGTTTTATCGGCGGCGAGGGGCGAAGTTCCGACTTTTTTTGTAACTTTGCACTCATATACGACAAAATACGTCTACTCACGATGATCGAGAAAATCAATTCGCTGAAAGCTGAAATACAGTCGCTCACGGCCTCGTCGGCAGAGGAGGTGGAGCAGATACGCATAAAATACCTGAGCAAGAAGGGTGCTGTCACTGCGCTGTTCGGAGAGTTCCGCAACGTGCCGGCAGAGATGAAGCGTGAGGTGGGGCAGCGCATCAATGACCTCAAGGAAGCCGCAACTGCCAAGCTCGCCGAGCTGCGCGAGTCGCTGGCTCAGGGCGCGGAGGATTCGCTGCGCGACGTTGACCTGACCCGCACCGCCACGCCGCACCCATTCGGCACCCGCCACCCGCTCTCGCTGGTGCGCAACGAGATGCTCGACATTTTTGCACGTATGGGATTTACCGTGGCTGAGGGCCCGGAAATCGAGGACGACTGGCACGTGTTCTCGTCGCTCAACTTCCCGGCTGACCACCCGGCGCGTGATATGCAGGACACTTTCTTCATCGGACGCAACCCTGTCGATGTGCTGCTGCGCACCCATACGTCGTCTGTCCAGACACGCGTAATGGAGAAGACGCAGCCCCCTATCCGCATAGTATGCCCCGGCCGCGTATACCGCAACGAGGCCATCTCGGCTCGCGCGCACTGCTTCTTCCATCAGGTGGAGGGCCTCTACATAGACCGCAACGTGTCGTTTGCCGACCTGCGTCAGGCTCTTCTCTATTTCGCGCAGCAGATGTTCGGCGCGGAAACCCGAATACGTCTGCGCCCCTCCTATTTCCCCTTTACCGAACCTTCTGCCGAAATGGACATCTCGTGCCACATCTGCGGCGGCAAGGGCTGCGCCCTCTGCAAGGGTACCGGCTGGGTGGAAATACTCGGCTGCGGAATGGT
>DHKE01000020.1:0-13692 GCA_002404675.1 Porphyromonadaceae bacterium UBA4702
TGTCCTAATCTGCGGTTTCTTTATTTAAGGGAATGTGTTTTCCTGATTTTGGTTGACTGCCGGGTTGTCATTCCTGAAGCAGGTTGACTCGGTTAAACTTATTCCTGAATTGGGTTGACTGCCCCGTCAGGGGTCTCCTTCCGGCCTACGGCCTCCAGTCGACCCCTGACGGAGCGCAAAGGTAATCTTTTTCCCTGGATCGCCGTCATGCCCTTCCCCCCTTTCCTGCAGCCGCGCCCTTTACGGCCTCGTCGCGGAAGTTCCGCCACCTCTTCCGAACCTCTCGTTACACTGCGCCGCCTGTACGAGCGTCATCATGTCCAGGCTCATGTGCGGCCGCTCGTTGTTGCAGAAGTCCACGGCGGCTGCCACCGCAGCCCTGACATCCTCGACGCTGGTGAAGCGAATGCCGCCGAGCAGCTCGTTCTTGATCGTCGAGTTGACGCGCTCGGCAATGGCGTTCTCCTTGGGGTCGCCGTTCTCGGTCATGCTTATGCGCATGTGCCGCCGCTTCAGGATGCCGGTGTAGTCCCGGCTTGCGTACTGCACGCCGCGGTCGCTGTGGTGCATCGGGACGGACGTACCGCCCCCGTCAATGCCGAGGCGGCCGAGAGCCATCTCCAGAGCCTGGACACACCGGCCCGCGCCAAGGTCGCCGCCGACTGCCCAGCCCACTATCTCGCGGCTGTATGCGTCGGCGGCGAGCGACAGGTAGCAGAAGGCGCAGCCTGTGCTGCCGGAACCATACGGGGATGTAGGTTATGTCCGAGACCCAAAGCTGGTTGGCAGCCTCGGGGATGAAATTCCGGACAAGGTTGGGGTACAGCGGAAGGCCGTGCGTCGAGTCCGTGGTCCGGGGCTTGCGCCTCTTGCGGCGGACCTTGAGGCCGTGACGGTCGATGATGTCCCAGAACTTGTCGCGCCCGACCCTGTCGGCTTCAGGCATGTCGCGCCTGTACATCTGCCACAGTTTCCCGCCGCCGGTGCCGCGAGCCTTGGCACGCACCCCGCGTATGTATTCCAGGGCGAAGGCTTCCCGCGCAGCCCTGCTGGCTGCTCCTAAGCCCTTGTCCTTGTGGCAGGCCTGCTTGCTTACGCCAGACAACCTGCACAGCGTCGCTATCGGATACCGCTTAGCGTCGCTTGCGTGCAGGGCCTCTATCGCCTGGCACCGGCTTTTTTTCTTATCGGGATTTTGAACTTCTTCTCCGCAACATCGATGATAGCGTTGCAGAGGTCGGCCTCCAGTCGGGCTTCCTCGAGTTCCCGCTCAAGGCGCCAGACCTTTTCCTCCAGTGTCTCCGCCTCCGTGCTGGCTGGCGCGGAAGCCTCATGCTTTGCACGCCTTTCCGGGGCGCGGACGCCGGCTATGCGGCGGCCTTTGTACGGCTTGCTTCTCATTGGTTCTCGGTTTTCTGGCGCAAAGTTACGAACCCACCTGAAAACCGTCGTCGAACTCACGCCTGTTTTTGCGCTTATCGCACGGTACGTGAGTCCTTTCTTTCTCAGTGACAGCACCGCCGTCAGCAGTTCTGTCTCTCCTTTTGGGTTATTGCTCATATTTTTCTCTTTTATGAGTCAACATTTTTCAGGACAAGACAGAATCCAGAACTTGTTCTTCGCAAGAACAAGACTCAAAAATCACTATATACGGGGTCAGCCGGCGACTGACTGCGCGTATTCTGCCAATTCGTCGATGGTGGCATCCTTGAGCAGCACCTTGTAGCCGGCATCGAGCAGGTATATGGCCGGTGTGGTGTCGAAGATGTAGATGTCGTTGTCCTCGACACGCGACTCGTCGAAGCCGACTGTCCACCGCGTGGGCATCGTGGCGGCATCGGCGGCAAACGCTTCGCGGTCTTCCGCTACGTCTATCAGCAGGACACGCACCCGCCCCGAATTGACCGGTCCCATTAGCTGCTTGTCGTTGCGCACCCGCGATATTATGTCGTGGCAGGTGTCGCAGTCTGGGTCGTAGAACACGAGCAGTGTATATTGCGCCTTGGGCAGCGCGTATAGTGACCTGACATTGCCGGCACGGTCGGTGAAACGGAAATCGGCTGCGGCGCGTCCGGGGCTGTTCTTTTCGGCTGCGGCAAGCAGGTACTCGTACCTCTGTTTGTCGCCGTCGTCCAATACCCCAGAGCCGAGAGCCTCCTTCATCCACACTATGAATGCCCGCTCGCAGAACGATTCCGACCCTCGGCGGTAGAAATGCTTCCGGGCGAGTTCGGCAAGTTGCTTGTAGGCAGCCGGATAATTGCGCATCTGTTGCAACAAGGTGGTGACAGCGTATGAGATGCCGTAGTCCGAAGCATACTGGAACTGCGCGGCGTAGCGTGCGAAAGAAGCATCCAAGAAGTCCTTGTCGCCCATACGGGCATCGTCAGGCGGCAGCGCATCCCAGTAGTGCAGTATGACATAATCAGCCCTGTCCATGGGGTCGAATATAGAGTCCGGCACTTCTGGCAGCGGCAGGGCTTTGTCAGCCATGGCGACAGCGGTGTCTGCCGCCGTGGCTGTGCCCGCTTTGGTGTTTCCGCACGCAGGCATCACAACGAGAGCCGCTGCCAACAGGCTTGTCATGCACAGTCGCTTTCCGTTCATTGCTTGATGTATACTTCGAGGGCGGTGAAATCGCCGTCGGGCGTTATGGTCACATTGTCGCTGCTCGCCGGTATCAGCGCAAGCTCGCCCATACGCAACTCGGCATGCGCGGTGTCGGTGGCGAGTTCTGCCTTGCCGGCAGTGGCAATTATTATTACAAACGAATCGCACTCGGAATAGTCGCGCAATATCGGCTCGTCAATTGTCAAGACATTGGTGCTGAAATACGGTGTCCGCACCACATTGACGGGGATGTCAGGGCGAGCCGTGTACGGCACCGGCTGACCGTCGCACCGGCTGAAATCCAGGGCTTCGAGAGCGAGGCCGAGATGCAGCTCGCGCTCGTTGCCGCTGTCGTCGCGCCGCTTGTAGTCATAGATGCGGTACGTCTCGTCCGAAGTCTGCTGTATCTCCACAAGGAAGCACCCCTGCCCTATGGCATGGACTGTCCCCGGGGGTATCAGGTACACGTCGCCGGGGGCTACACGCCGCCGGTTGAGCGCACTCTCGATGTTGCCCGAAGCCACCATGTCGAGAAACTGCTCGCGGCTCATGTCGGCATTGAAGCCGATGGTCAGCTGCGCCTCCTCGTCAGAGGGCAGGACATACCACATCTCAGTCTTGCCGTATGGAAGCCCCCTGCGCTGTGCCATCTCATCATCGGGATGCACTTGCACAGACAACGTGTCGGAAGCGTCAATCAGCTTGATGAGCAGCGGGAACGTGTCGCCAAACCGCTTGAAATTCTTCTTGCCCAACAATGCAGCCCCATCGCGGTCAATAAGCTGGCGTATTGACAGTCCGTCATCGCAGCCGCCCTCGACAGCAGACACGCGGCCGTCAATGCCGGACAACGCCCAGCACTCACCTATCCGCTCGTCAGACTCGAAGCGTTTGAGCCGTGCTATCTTGTATCCGCCCCAAATGGTGGGCTTGTATATAGGCTTAAATTTCCACATATCGTCTTGTCAGGTTTGTAGTCCCTTGTGTGATTCGGTTGTGTAATTGAGTTTCTTATTTTGACAGTAGGTAGATTGCCTTGTCGAGTATCGCGTCGCGCCCGGCTGCAAGTTCCGATGCCGGGGCGTGGACTTCATACCCGGGTGTCGGGTCAATGCCGTCCTCGATGCTGTTGCCCTGCGCATCCGTCATCGGCGATGCCGACATACGCAGCCGCCAGCCGTTGGGCAGCTCAGACGAGAACGGCATGCCGCCGCCGCCGCCGGTACGCGCACCCATGACGATGACGCCAGGCGTCTGCCGCATCACCGACACGAAATCGTTGGCTGCGGAATAGCATGACCGGTTGGTCAGCACGACGACGGGCTTGCTCCACACCACGCGGCCGCTCTCGGCAGGGTGATACACCACCGGATACGGCTCGGAGAAATCGGAATGCCCCGGGCCGGTCTTGTGGCGTATGTAGCCGGCCGTCATGTCCTCATGTATCAGCCGCGAGACGAACGGGCGGATATTGGTGAGCATGCCGCCGCCGTTGCCGCGCACATCAATTATGAGCGCATCACACGCGCTCAGATAAGCCAGCACATAGTCCAGGTTGCCCTCGCCCACCGCGTACGAGAAGGACGGGTAGCGCAAGTAGCCTATGTTGGACGGCAATATCTTGTAGTCAATGGAACCGGTGGTGCGGTAGTCGAAATCAAGGTAATACTGCTGCACGGTGCGGTAGTCGAAGTCTTCGGGATAGTCCGTCCACCAGTTGCGGTAATAACTCACATTGAACGGTGAGGAAAGGTTGACATGGCCGTCGCGCAGCTCGGCGAGCATCTCGGCACACACGTCAAACAGTTCCTCCTGCGTCATGCCGGGCAATATCCGCTTGCGGTAACGCTCGCGCACCTCGTTCCAATCCACCCCTTTCTCCTCGAAATAGCAGTAGTGGCAGTCCATCTCGTCCCAGAGGCAGTCAAACACACCGAGTGCGTCGTTGTCGTAGTCGTCCAGCTCGTGGCATGCCGTCAGCGGCAGCACCAACGCTGCGAGAACAGCCAATATAATATGTATATGCCGCAGTGTTTCTCTCATCTTTCCATGTTTTTGTGCATGGCACGCCGAGCCGCGCCGAAAGTTACGCCCACCACCAGCGAGTGGCTGACACGCTGCGTGTTGAGGCTGTTGACCCATGACGAATCGACCTTGTACCGGTAGCCTACAGTCAGGCTGCGCTTGGCAAACACGAACTCGGCAGACAGCAGGTTGTCGATGCGGAAATGGTTGCCCCACCAGCCGGTATGCACCAGTCCGTGGCGGTTGCCGAGGGATATCTCATAATACGACTCTCCGTATTCGGGAGAGAAGAACGCGCCCACGGTGGGCAGAGTCACACAGTCAGTAACAATGACAGGACAACGCCCCAGGCGTGTGTGCCATTCGCCTCGCGCCCGCAGCAACAGCATTATGTCGGCATGGGCTGACGCGGGGTTGTTGCCGTTGCGCGGCAGGTAAGTTACGCCAGCTGCGAAACCCGCCGCACCGCCGGCAGCGACGCGCCATGCCGGAGCGGGCTTCCACACATACGACATTCCCCAGTCATATTGCAGCGTCAAGTCATACATATTGGCGTTGCCGGCAGGGTTAGCATCCAGCGCGGTTTCCACCATGGCGTTCATCTCCATTGAGAGCCGCTGGGGATTAGCCGGCATCATCTTGTCCCAACGCCCGGAGAGGGCAAGGCGCGCGCCATGGTAGCGCAGCGGCGTGAGGTAGGTGTCAGCCATCGAAGAGAAGCCGGCTTCGAGGGCGTATGACGAGGTTATGGGGCGGCTTTGCACAGCATCCTCGCCGTGCAGCACTGCGGTTGAGAAGACCGCCAATGCAAGAGCTGCCAACCTGTCACTCATCAGCTGTTGTCCGCGTTGTTTCCCGTTTCATTTTCAAGGGCGGAGAACAGGTTCGGCTCATTCGCCACTGCCGGTGTTTCCTCCTCCGGTGAGGTTTCCTCTACCCCCTCCGGCGTTTCCTCTTCGGTCTCTTCCGGTTCGGGGAAACGTGTCGGCTCTATCTCTTCCACGGTGTCAATCTCATAATTTGAAATGCGCTTCCCCTTGGCTTTGAAGCTCTTGACGGCGATAAACTCCTCCGCCTCTATCTCCACAGCCGGACGTATGGCATCATCGCCGCCGAATGTTACGCGGAAACGGGGGAAAGGCGTGTCCGTAAGGCGTATGACGCTCGACGCTGCATCGCTGCCGACAAACCGCTGGCGGCGAGCCGAAGGCTCAAACTGGAAGCGTTTCAGGTAGGGATAGCCCAGCGAGGCATCGTTCAGCGCGAGTGTCCACACCTTTTCAGGGTTGAATTTCTCTATGCGCTCCAGATCGTCGTCGTAATGGTTGGCATCGGAATATGAGGTTGTGTAATATTCGCCGCTCCGGGTAATAACGAGAATCAAGTCGTTGCCCTGGAACGTGCCGAGGCACTCGCCGCGCCCGTCATAGTTTATGCGCAGCACATCGCGGTCAAACCACACCTTGCGACCGCCGAGCGTGCTTGCGCCCTTGTGGACGAAACGCACCTCCGAGACCTTGTTCTTGGTCACGAGATTGCCCAGCGAGTCCTTCCCCTTGATGTCGAGGCCGGCGAAATCGACCACAACCTCCTTCTGCCTCGGACGGCGGCCGACGACCGGTATGCGGTCGTCGATGATGACACGCACCACGTCGGTCTCGCCGTTGGGGTTGGCAGAGAAATACATCAGCTTAGAACCGGGCAGCCCCTTGGTCATGTCATACTCCTTCTCTCGCGTCAGGCCGGTGATGAAGAACCGTTTCTTGTAATACACGCCGTCCTTGCCGTTGCGGTATATCACATTGTAGACCGTGCGCTTGTCCCCCTTCTTGAAGCGGCCTATGTACTTCACGTTCTTGCCGACATACAGCTTCTCCTGCACACGGACGAGGCGGTACTTGCCGTCGCCGTAGACTATCAGCATGTCATCGAGGTCGGAGCAGGTGAACAGTTCCTCACCCTCCTTGAGCCCGGTGCCGGCGAAACCACCCTTCTTGTCGAAGAGCAGACGCTTGTTGGCCTCTGCCACCTTGGCGGCCTCGATAGAGTCAAACCCGCGTATCACAGTGCGGCGCGGATAATGCTCGCCGTATGTCTCTTTAAGGTGGGCGTACCATTTCACGGCATAGTCGGTGATGTGCTCACGGTTGTCGCGAACCTGCGCCATGCGGTCGTTCAGTCGGGCGATAGCCTCGTCAGCCTTCTCCACATTGTAGCGGTGTATGCGCTTCATCGGTATCTCCTCGAGCCGCTGCAGGTCGGCATCCGTCACCTCTCGCACCAGCCGGTCACGCCAGGGCTCGAGCCGCTTGCGTATGTGGGCGAAAATTGCCTCCTGGTCCTTGCCCTCCTCATACTCACGGTCCTTGTATATGCGCTCCTGGATGAATATCCTCTCCAGCGATGCGAAATGCAGTTTCTCCGACAGCTCCGACAGCTCTATTTCCAGTTCGCGGTCAAGCAGCGACACGGTGCGGTCCACGGATTGGCGCAGCACGTCGCTGACAGTGAGGAACAGCGGCTTGTTGTCTGAAATGACGCAGCAGTTGGGCGACAGGCTCACCTCGCAGTCAGTGAACGCATACAGCGCGTCGATAGCCTTGTCGGGCGACGTGCCGGGAGCAAGATGCACCAGTATCTCGGCTTTGGCGTTGGTATTGTCGTCCACACGGCGTATCTTGATTTTTCCCTTTTCCTGAGCAAGGAGGATGGACGAAATCAGGGTCTCGACGGTCTTGCCGTAAGGCACTTCCGTTACCGCCAGCGTCTTGCTGTCCACCTTCTCGATCTTGGCGCGTATCTTGACCCTGCCGCCGCGCTTGCCGTCATTGTACCGCGACACGTCGATGTATCCGCCCGTCTGGAAATCAGGGTACAGCGTGAACTCCTCGCCGTGCAGGTACGCGATGGCAGCATCGAGTATCTCGTTGAAATTGTGCGGCAGCACGCTCGTCCCCAGCCCGACAGCGATGCCCTCGACACCCTGGGCGAGCAGCAGCGGGAACTTCACCGGCAATGTCACCGGCTCCTGGTTGCGGCCGTCATACGACGGCATAGTCTCCGTCACCTTGGGGTTGAAGACAGTCTCAAGGGCGAAAGTGGACAGACGGGCCTCGATGTAACGCGGAGCAGCCGCATCGTCGCCAGTGATGACGTTGCCCCAGTTTCCCTGCGTGTCGATCAGCAAGTCCTTCTGCCCCAGGTTGACCAGCGCGTCGCCTATCGAAGCGTCGCCGTGCGGGTGGTACTGCATGGTATTGCCCACGATGTTGGCGACCTTGTTGAAATGGCCGTCGTCGAGCTTGTACATCGAGTGCAGTATGCGCCGCTGCACAGGCTTAAGGCCGTCCTCGATTCGCGGGACGGCACGCTCGAGTATAACATAACTGGCATACTGGAGATACCAGTCACGGAACATCCCCGAGAGCTGCGACACGTTGTCGCTGCGCGTCAGGTATTCAAAATCGTCATTCCCTTCAGACATGGTGCATTTTGTGTTGGGTGTCAAAATCGTGTAAAGTTACGAAAAATCCCGCGAACCAGCAAATCCGCGGATTGCGGCGCCGCTACATACTGAGGTAAAACGCCCCACAATCCGCATGAACTGCCAGATTACAGGGGCTGAGCACAGCCATTCGCCCCTGCTTCATTTCAAGGGATTGCCTCAAAAACTTTTTCGGATTATATTTCAGACGTGGCTTGCCAATGCCAAAAAAACTTATTAACTTTGCAGATAAGACCGTCACTCTGGCTACTGTTTTCCTCTTTTGAATTGACTGACAATATCTCACAAATGGACAACAAGCTCCCGTGACAATCTAAAAAACATTTTAATGCAGTATTAAACAACCGATTATACCGTTATGAATACAAGTCTAAGCGAAGAAGACACAAAACGTCTCTACATTACGCCAGCTCTTGAAAAGAATTGGGACAAGTCAAGCATCGTAATGGAACATTACTTTACCGCAGGCAGAATTATTGTTAGAGGAAATGGATTGCCACAAAAACGGCAACAGGGCAAAAAAGCTGATTATATCCTATATACGCAAGAGTATTATCCTATTGCGGTTGTCGAGGCCAAGTCCTTGTTTCACTCCCCTTCTGACGGAATTCAACAAGCCATTGATTATGCAAGTATACTTGATATCCCGTATGCGTATAGCACTAATGGCAAACGATTCGTTGAGCATGATATGATAACTGGCGAAGAACGAACAATCGACATGGAAGAGTTTCCTACACCTCTTGCTTTACGAGAGCGATTAATGAAGGCAAAGTCATTAACTCAGGAGGAAGAAACGATTGTCAACTTCCCGTATTATTCAAGTTCTGAATCATACCCTCCGCGATACTATCAGAGAATCGCCATTAACCGTACCATCGAAGCTGTCGCCAGAGGCGACAGACGCATTCTCCTTGTAATGGCCACAGGCACTGGGAAAACTTATACTGCCTTCCAAATCATTCATCGTCTTCATAATTCGGGAGCTAAGAAAAGAATTCTCTATCTCGCCGACAGGAATGTGCTTATTGACCAAACGATGAACAATGATTTCAAACCATTTCGCAAGATCATGTGCAAAGTTCAAGGCAAGGAAATAAAGAACGGCTTTGAAATATACATGTCTCTTTACAACCAATGGGTAAGGCATGAACTTAAAGAATGGGAAAGACAGCCATACGAATATCTTGCGCCAGACTTCTTCGATCTTATTGTTGTGGACGAATGTCATCGTTCAAGCGCACCAGAGGATTCTGAATGGCGAACCATTTTGAACTACTTCTCATCAGCCACACAAATTGGTCTTACTGCAACACCAAAAGCAGTTGAGGGCGCCAACAATATCGAATATTTCGGGAAACCCATTTACACATATTCATTGCGACAAGGAATAGAAGACGGTTTCCTGGCACCTTACCGCGTCACCAAATCGTTTTTGAACGTAGATTTGGAGGGCTATATCCCCCGCAAAGACGAAATAGACCTGCATGGTCATCCAATAGGAGAAGACGTTTTCACCCGAAACCTTATAGGGCGAAACATCAACATCAGCAAACGGCAGAGAATTGTTGCAAAGCGGATAACCGAAATGCTGAAGCAGATAGATCCCATGACAAAGACAATAGTTTTCTGTCCAGACCAAGAAGAAGCGGACATAATGCGAGCCTTGCTTAACGAGATGAACCTGCCCCTGGTCAAGAAATCCCACAACAAATACGTGGTACGCATAACGAGTGAAGACAGAGTAGGCAAATCACTCCTTGACGATTTCATTGACCCGGAATCAGAATACCCGGTAATCGCGACTACAAGCGATTTGCTGACAACCGGGGTTGACTGCAAAACATGCGGCCTTATTGTCATTGACAAGGAAGTCAACAGCATGACCACTTTCAAGCAGATGGTCGGACGCGGCACTCGGATTTATGAACGTGGGGGCAAAATGTACTTTGACATCCTCGACTTCCGCAACGCAACTGACAAATTCAACGATCCCGAATTTGACGGAACGCCTGATGCAGACACACCTTCTAATGACGACAAGACACCTCATCAGCCCCAACCAAAGCCATACCCGACCCATGACGATGATGCAGAGCCCAATACGATGAAAGAGCCGTCAAAATTCTATGTCACAGGTCATAAAGACATACAGATAGTTCACGAATATGTCCAGTACCTCGGGGAAGACGGGAAAACATTATGCACAGAAAGCGTGACGGACTATACCCGAAAGGCTGTCAAACAACGTTACGCCACACTTGACTCATTCAATGAAGCTTGGTGCAATGCCCGGAAAAAGAAAGATTTTCTGAAAGACTTCGATGACATGGAGGTGCTTGTCAAAGCCATCCGTGAAGAAAACCCGAACCTAGCAGACAAGGACGAGTTCGACATCATCTGCCATGTCGCTTTCGACGGCAAACCGCTCTCACGCCGTGAGCGTATAGAGGGAGTCAAGAAACGCGGCTACCTGAACAAATACAAAGGCACGGCACTGAAAATCATCGAAGTCCTTATGGAAAAATATGCCGAGACTGGCATATTTGACATCGAGGACAATTCGATTCTCAATCTCCCCGACTTTGAAGAGTTCGGCAGGTTGCCTCGCATTATGAAGGCATTCGGCGGACCGGAAGAATACCGGGCAATGCTTGCAGAACTTGAAAAACAGCTTTACCTCCAATCCGCCTAAAAACACCTTAACATGGCAATCAACAACCTGGTCAAACGACTTCAAAATATAATGCGCCAAGATGCCGGAGTAAACGGCGACGCGCAGCGCATAGAGCAAATGGTATGGATTTTTTTCCTCAAGGTATACGATGCCCAGGAAGAAATATGGGAATGCCTGGACTCAGAAGAACCCTTCCGAAGCATAATCCCCGAAGAACTGCGCTGGCGCAATTGGGCACACTCCAAGGATGATGAAGGGCGTCTCATCAAAGATGCTCTCACCGGAGATGAGCTGCTCTCGTTTATTAACGGCAAACTGTTCCCAGTCCTGAAAGGTCAAAAATCGTTTGACGAGACTATCCCTGGCATAAGAATCTCAGCTGACACACCGCGAGGCAAAGCCATTGTCCAGGAGGTGTTTCTGGAAGTAAACCAATACATGAAAAACGGCACACTGCTCCGCCAGATGATTGACGTTGTAGATGAGATTGATTTCAATGACACTAGCGAAACGCACACATTCGGAGACATATATGAAAGCCTGCTTAAAGATCTGCAAGGCGCTGGACGCGCCGGCGAGTTCTACACCCCACGAGCCCTTACCGATTTTATAATCCAAATGCTGAACCCAAAAATCGGCGAGAAAATCGGCGATTTCGCCATGGGAACAGGAGGATTTCTCGTTTCGGCACTTGAATATCTTCGTCCACAACTAAAAACGGCGGCAGACTCCAAGGCATTTCAGAATGCAGTGTTAGGGCAGGAATGGAAACCCTTCCCGTACTTGCTGGCTGTCACCAACCTGCTGTTGCACGGCATCGAACACCCAGACTTGCATCACACAGACTCTCTGGGCAAACCAATGTCTACATATCACGACAAGTCGCAGAAAGCAGATGTCATTGCCATGAACCCACCATACGGAGGCAGCACAGAGGCAAGCGTCAAGCAAAATTTCAAGACCGAGTTCCGATCCTCTGAAACAGCGGACCTGTTTATGGTCTTGATTATGGAAAGGCTCGCCAAGCATGGCCGAGCGGGCGTAATTGTCCCTGACGGATTTTTGTTCGGGACTGACGGTACAAAACTTGCTATCAAGCAACATTTGCTCCGCAATTTCAACCTGCATACAATCATTCGTTTGCCAGGCAGCATATTCGCCCCATACACCTCTATCGCCACCAATATCCTGTTCTTCGACAACGACACTGCCGAAGACGCGCCGGAAGGATATGCCACTAAGGATGTATGGTTCTACCGAATGGACATGCCTGACGGCTACAAGCACTTTTCCAAGACAAAACCGATGCTCCTAGCCCATGCTGAACCTATCCGCGAATGGTGGCACAACAGGCATGAGATGACAGATACCGACAACAACAATGAAAAGAGCCGCTGCTTCTCAGTCGCGGAAATCATCCAGTCCGATTGCGATTTCGACCGCTGCAAATTCCCTAAAGACGAGGAGGAGATATTGCCTCCCAAAGAGCTGCTGGAGAACTACTATGCCAAACGCAGGCACCTCGAACAACAGATAGACAAGACTCTTGCCGAAATACAGCGTATTTTGGGCATAGACCTTGATGTACACGAAATGCAAGACATATAACGCAGTCCCGTAATTAGTTTAATCAGTATGGAGAACAACGAGCTGTCAAACATCAATGGTGCGGCCTATCAGATGCTGATAGACAACATAACTGCGCTATGGGGCGAAGCAAAGGCTAACGCCATAAACGCCATAAACGCCCGATTGCTCGATGCCAATTGGCAGACAGGCAAATATATCGTAGAGTATGAACTGAAAGGAAAGGATAGAGCCGAGTACGGGAAACGGCTGCTTGTGAACCTTGCCAAAGACTTGTCCGCAAGAAACGGGAAAGGGTTCAGCCGTTCAAACCTTGTCTATATGCGCAAGTTCTATCTTGCTTTTCCAATTTGTGAGACAGTGTCTCACAAATTGACCTGGAGCCATTATTTTGAACTTTTGAAGTGCGACGACACGCTGGAATTCCAGTTCTATTACAACGAGGCCATCAAGAGCGGCTGGAAAGTCCGTGAGCTGAAACGGCAAATGAAAAGCTGCCTGTTCCAGCGGCTTGCGCTAAGCACAGACAAGACAGGAACACTCGCATTGGCCAACGAGGGACACCAAGTACAAACACCGCAAGACATCATACGCGACCCATTCGTACTCGAATTTGCAGGGCTTCCCAAACAGAAACGCCACAAAGAGAGCGACCTGGAAAAAGCTCTTAAAGACCACATGGAACAGTTCCTTTTGGAAATGGGTCGTGGCTTTGCTTTCGTAGGCAGGCAATATGCAATGCAGATAGGCAGCAGACAATTCAAAGTAGACTTGGTATTCTACCATTGCATCTTGAAATGCTATGTATTGATTGACCTCAAACGAGCTGAAATAAAACATGGCGACATCGGACAGATGAACCTCTATCTGAACTATTTCAAGACAGAGGTGTGTCAATCTGATGACAACCCTCCAGTTGGCATTGTATTGGGTGCAAGGAAAGACAAGCTCCTGATGGAGTATGCATTGGAAGGCATCACCAACCAGCTGTTTGTTGCACGCTATCAGCTCTATTTGCCGAAACGGGAAGAGCTTCAAGCACAGATCGACAGACTTTTGGATGAAACTGAAGTGCAACCCTGATTCAACGCCAATTCAGCGTCGAGTCTCTTAATAGTAAAAACAATGACAGGAAAGCAATTAAAGAACAGCATACTCCAATGGGCAATACAGGGGAAACTTGTACCGCAAGACCCTAACGACGAACCCGCATCAGTTCTTCTCGAACGCATCCGCGCCGAAAAAGCGCGGCTCGTCAAGGAGAAGAAAATCAAGCGCGACAAAAACG
>DHKE01000020.1:13817-14469 GCA_002404675.1 Porphyromonadaceae bacterium UBA4702
CCATCCCCGACTCCTGGGCCTGGTGCCGTCTTAGGGATATTTGCTCAATGCAAGCAGGGAAAAACATAAAATCAACCGAAATATCAAAAGTGCGAAACGAGAACTATCGATTTCGTTGTGTAGGTGGAAATGGATTGCGAGGATACACAAGCAACTATAACCATGAGGGAAATCATGCAATTGTTGGTCGACAGGGCGCATTGTGTGGTTGCTTAAACCGAGAAAACGGTAAATTCTATGCCACAGAGCATGCTGTTGTCGTTGATACATTTAATATTCTTTCAGATGCGTTTATGTACTATTTCTTGACCGCATTGAATCTGAATCAATATGCGACAGCAACTGCTCAACCAGGTTTAGCTGTTTCAACAATTATCGAGGTATTGTGTCCATTGCCACCGCTTCCCGAACAACATAGAATAATAGCAACAATTGAAGCTATTACTCCATTGATTACCATATACCAAGACAATCAAAAGCGACTCAATACTTTGAACACATCAATCTCCTTGTTATTTAAAAAGTCTATTCTTCAGGAGGCTATACAGGGAAGGCTTGTTCCGCAGATTGAATCGGAGGGGACAGCCGAACATCTGCTTGCTGAGATAGCTGAGGAAAAGAAACGGCTTGTCAAGGAGGGGAAGCTGAAGAA
>DHKE01000011.1:0-10314 GCA_002404675.1 Porphyromonadaceae bacterium UBA4702
CAGCCGTGTCCGAAGGGTGTCAAGTACAATCGGTTGAGTTGCAATGACTTGACTGCGGACACGGCACGCCGTGTCCTTACTTTGGCTGCGCCAATTTTGACACACTCTCCAACCTTGCCGCTGAACGGCTGTTTGGAATAATTACTTAATCGTGTGCCTATTTTGCTTGGCGGAATGCGTCCATGATGACGGTGGGGCGGCGGTTGCGGAACGCGCCGAGTTTGTAGCCGTCCAGCACGCCGTCGGCTTCGGGCGCCCAGTACCATACGCCCCGGCACGCGCCGTTGCATTCGCTCTGGGCTGCGCTTATCAGCGAGGATATGAATTTCTTTCCCTCTTCGGGGGAGTTCGCCTCTACGCCTGTCTCAACTATCATGATGTCAGTGCCGTATTTCGCTTTCAGTGCGCGTATGTTCTCCACGGCGCGGCGCAGCAGTTCCTCCTCGCTGCTGACGCTGCCGCTCTGCATGCTCCATAAGGGGTAGAGGCTCATGCCGATCATGTCCCATTTCGCGCCGTTGCGCTGCAAGCCGTCGAATATGCGGTTGTACAGCTCGCTGTCGAAGCCGTTGTCGAGGTGGACTATCACTGCCGCGTCGGGGTATACGCTCTTGACGGCATCATATCCGGCGGCGGTGAACCCTGAGTATTGCGGCATCTGTATCTCGGCACGCGCCATATCCCAGAGCATGCCGTGGGTGGTCTCGTTGCCGACCTGCACCCAGCGCACGTCCACGCCGTGGGCGCGGAGCATCTGGAGCGTCGAGGCGGTATGCTCGCGCAGCGCACCGCGCATCTCCTCGTAGCCCATGCCTCGCCAGCGTGCGGGGATATTCTGCTTGGCGGGGTCTGCCCACCAGTCGGAGTAGTGGAAATCGACCATAACAGGCATGTCTGCGTCCTTGGCTCGCAATGCCATGCGCAGCACGTCCTCTGGCGAGCAGAAGCCGTCCGTCGGGTCTACCCATACGCGCAGCCGCACGCCGGTGATGCCGTAGTCTTTCATCAGGCTGTACAGGTCGCGCTCGCGGCCGGCAGTGTCATAGAATTTCGCGCCTTGGCTCTCGAGGTGAGACACCCCGGATATGTCCGCGCCGAGGATGAAGTCATCTTGTGCGGAGAGGTGTGACGAAGCGGCTGCCATGAATGCGGCGGCACACACCAGAAATCGTGTGGTCAGTTTCATAATCAGATTGTTATTGAAGTTTTAACATAGTTTCGGCGGCAGTTTGCGCATCGGTGATGCCAGCTCTGGCGGCTTGCTCATACCAGTATTGCTGTGAGCCATTGCGCTGCGTGCCTGGCGGCAGGGCATCGTCGGGTATCTGCTGCAATGCGTCGGGAAACATATCGAGCATCTCGGCGACGACAAACTGAGCCGGGGCATATCCGGCTGTTGCAGCGCGGTAGAAGTGGATTATCGAGAGGTTGTGGTCGTATGGCGTGCCGATACCACGCGAACAGGCATCGCCGAGCAACGCTTCGGCGCGGGCATCCCCCTTTTCGGCGGCTATGCGAAACAGGAACACGCCGACAGTCGGGCCACGGCGCAGGTAATGGCGCAGCCCGAGGCGTACAGCCTCTTCGGGTGGCAGCTGGCGGTAGCTGTCGCCGCGCAGCGCGAGCAGCTTCAGCTGCGCATCTCCCAGCCCCCGGTCTATGGCGATGGTGTAGAGGGAGTCGGCGCGGAGGGTGTCGCAAGGCACGCCCTCGCCGCGAGCGTAGAGGTCGCCGAGCATGGCGGAGGCGGTAGCCACGCCGCCGTCGGAGGCACGCCGCAGCCAGTATGCGGCTTTGGCATAATCGCGCTCCACGAGTTCCCCCTCGGCGAGCAGCCACCCGAGGTTGTTGTAGCTGCGCACATCGCCGAGCTGCGCAGCCTCTTCTATGAGCGTCAGTGCGCGGCGGGCGTCACGAGGCACGCCCTCGCCTCGGTAATACTTGAAGCCGAGGTAGTTGAGCGCGGCTGGCGACTTCATGTCGGCGGCACGCTGGAGCAACAGCATCGCCACTGTGCTGTCGGCGGCGACCCCGGGCACTCCGCGCTCGAAGACTGCGGAGAGGCGGAACACTTCGGCGGCATCGGCGGTGTCGGCACGCGCTATCAGGGCGCGGCGCAGCGAGTCTGTGTCAATCGGAGAGTGTGTCAAAATAGGCGTACCACTTTTTTTATGCGCAGCCCAGTAGGGACACGGCGTGCCGTGTCTGTTATCAAGTTGCTGTAAATCAAATAATTGTATTTGATGCCCTTCGGACACGGCACGCCGTGTCCCTACCTTGCCGCCCCAATCATGCGCAGCCTGTGCATTTTGGCACACCCCCACGGCATACGTCCTGGGCATAAGCGCGGCTATGACCGCCGCCAGCAACACCAATATGGGACATCTTCTGCTCATGCCGCAGGTCATTTCGGGGACATCGTCACAAGCGGCACGAGCATCTCCTCCATGGAAATGCCGCCGTGCTGGAATGTCCCGGTATAGTACTGCACATAGTAGTTGTAGTTGTTGGGGTAGGAGAAGAAGTCCTCGTTCAGGGCATAGATGAACTCGCTGGAGACGTTGGGCGAGGGCAGCCCGAAGCGTTTGGGCTGGTGCATCTCGTATACCTGCTTGGCGTTGTATTTCAGGTTCTTGCCCACCTTGTAGCGCAGGTTGGTGTTGGTGTTCTTGTCGCCGACTACCTTGATAGGCTTGTCCACGCGGATAGTGCCGTGGTCGGTGGTCAGCACAACTTTGTAGCCCATTGCGGCGATGCGGCGGAAGAGGTCGAGCGCCGATGAGTGGCGGAACCACGATTCGGTCAGCGAGCGGTAGGCGGCATCGGAGTTCGCGAGTTCGCGTATCATCTTCGACTCGGTGCGGGCGTGTGAGAGCATGTCGATAAAGTTGAGGACAACGACATTCAGGTCGTTGTCTTTCAGGTCGTTGATGCGCTGCAGAAACTTCTCGCAGGAAACGGAGTCGTTCAGCTTGGTATACGAATATTTGTCCTTGCGGCGGAAGCGGGCGAGCTGCGTCCCCACGAGTTCCCCCTCGTGCACGTTCAGCCCCTCGTTCTCGTCTTCCTCGACCCAGTACTGGGGGTACATCGAGGCGATCTGCGCAGGCATCAGGCCGGCGAAAATGGCGTTGCGGGCATACTGCGTCGAGGTGGGGAGAATGGCTGTGTACAGGTCTTCGGAGATGTCGAACATTTCCGCCATGAGCGGCTGCACCACGCGCCACTGGTCGAGTCGGAAATTGTCAATGAGTATGAAGAAGGCTTTCTCGCCCTTGTCTAGCATCGGGAACAGCATGTGCTTGAAGATGTCAGGGCTCATGAGCGGGCGCGTCTCGGCGTTGACCCACTCCTCGTAGTTGCGCTTGACAAACTTGCAGAAGCCGGCGTTGGCGTCGCGTTTCTGCATCAGCAGCATCTCGTCGAGGTTGGACTCCGCGTCGGCGAGCTTCAGCTCCCAGAACACGAGCTGGCGGTAGATGTCCATCCATTCGGTGAGCGCGGCGGCTTGGTTGATCTGCAGCGCAATCTTTCCGAAGTCCTGCTGGTAGCTTGTCGAGGCCTGTGCTGCCACCAGCTCGCCGCTGTGCAGGTTCTTTTTGAGCGACAGCAGTATCTGCATCGGGTTGACCGGCTTGATGAGGTAGTCGGAGATTTTGTTGCCGATAGCCTGGTTCATCAGGTTCTCCTCCTCGGACTTGGTAATCATGATTACGGGAATGTCCGGGTGCGCGTGGTTGATGCGTTCGAGGGTCTCGAGGCCGGAAAGGCCGGGCATGTTCTCGTCGAGCATTATGAGCGAGAATTTCTCGTTGTCGAGGGCATCGAGGGCATCGCGTCCGTTGCTGACGGTCACGACATCGTAGCCCTTGTTTTTCAGGAACAATATATGGGGTTTCAGCAAATCGATTTCATCGTCTGCCCAAAGGATGCGGTCCATAGTAAAAAGCGTTAACGGTTGTTATGTCATTGCTCAGCCGGAGCAGCTTCCTCTTCCGGCTGTGTAGGTTCTTGTGCCGCTTCTTGTTGCGGCGTTTCGGCGGGAGTCTCCTGCGGAGTCTCTCCGGGCGTTTCCTCTTGCGGAGTTTCTGCCGGTTCGGACGAAGGCTCTTCTGCCGGAGTTTCAGCGGGTTCAGCCGCTTGTTCGGCAGCGGTTTCGGGCGTTGGCTCGTCGGTTGCGTCAGGCTCTGCGGCATCGTCTGCCGTGCCTGCGACAGCCTCTTCCGTCTGCTCGACGGTGGCCTTCTCCTCGTAGCGGAAGTATTCATCGAAAGAACGTCCCTCGCGCAGCAACAGTTCAAAGTTGGGGCGGCTTATCATGATAGGGCGCACAGCCTCTGGCAATACCGGCTGCGGGGCTTGTGCCATGACAGTGCGGTAATGCTCCAGCTGACGCACGTTGGCAAAGCCCTTGACTATCAGCAGACCTACGTTGCCGAAAGCCATCTGCTCCAAGTCGAAGTCTTGTGTGGTGAATGTCGAGAAGTTGAAGCGCGCCACGTCGTACAGCAGCTGGTTGGAGTTGATGGAGTCCCGGGGGAAGGCCAGCACGAGATACTGCGGCGAGTTGGGGTCATGCTCGAAGTTAGCGGGCTGCCCGTTTGCATCCGTAGGCGTGTCGCCGCCGTCAGCCGTGAGACGGGTGTCCCACAGCATGCCGCGGCTGTTGCCCATGCCGCCCTTGATGGTCATCCCCTGCTTCAGGTTTTTCAGCATGCCCGAAGCCATGTCGGTCATGTCGGTGTCAGGCCATTTCTCGAGGAGCTCCTGCAGCCGCTCGCGGAATTTCTCTGTGTTGCCCTCGGTGACATAGCTCAGCGCGTCGAGGAACACGAATTTCGGCATCAGCGGCGACAGCGGGTATTCCTCCGTCACGTCAGCCACGAGCGAGCGCACGCGCTTGTTCTCGTTGTTCAGGTACGCCTGGTATGTCTCGGCATACATCTCCTCCTGACGTATGTACATACGCCGCAGGTTGTTGAAATATGAAGGGTCTGCCATGGCCTTGCCGTAGGTGCTTTCGGCGAAGTCGGTCAGTATCTTGCTGCGCCAGCGTTCAGCCTCGGCGGTGTCCTCCTCGCGCACAGCCATGAGGTACATGTTGTAGTAAACGTCGAGGCGGTAGATGTTGTCGGGATAGCTCTCCTCGAGGCGGTTGAACTCGTTGCGGGCCGAGGGGTAGTCGTCGAGCTTGTCCTTGAGTATCACGCCCATGTTGTAGAGGCCTTCCTGTATGATGTCGTTGCAGTTCTGTATTTCCTCTTCGGTCTTGGGTATCTGCGCCAGGTAGTACTCTATGTTGTGCGGGTCGGAGGCGGCGTTGATGCTGTCGGCCGCGGCACGCTCCTCGGGCGAGGCGTTGGCGAGAGAGTCCGTCACTTCGCTGTCGGTGTCGGAGATGTCGTCGAGCGAGAACGTGTTCTTGTTGCGCCGCCGCCAGTCGTCCTCAAGCTTGCGTGCGCCCCACCGCTTCTGGAACTCCTGCTTGCCGGCGTTCTTGGCTTGCGTGTTGTAGAAATACCACGACTTGTCGTTGTTCATCTGGTACTGCGTCGGGGCGTTCTTGTTGGTGTTCTGGTCGCCCTTGGCGCGTTGTTCGGCGAGGTATTCCTCACGCTTGGCGGCATCCTGCTCCTCCTTCTCGCGCTTCTTCAGCTCGTCCACGAGCTTCTGGCACGCCTTCTCCTGCTCCTCCGGGGTCATCTTGGCGAGCGTGAGCAGCGAGTCCTGCAGGTGGACGTTGCCGGCGTAGGTGCTCAGTTCGTCCAGCACATCGCTGCGCCGCTTCAGCACCTTGTAGTCAGGATAGTTGTCGTTGAGCTGCGGTATGGCCTCAGAATAGAGGGGCTGCGCCTTGACATAGTCGCCCATGGTGAAGTATATGCCGCCCAGAGCCACCTGCGCCAACGCCTTGTCGATGCCGTTGCGCGTCGATTTCTCGATGGCGAGCGCATAGTTCTTGATAGCCTCCGTGCTGTCGCGCCGCGACAGGTAGAGGTTGCCGATAGCATAGTATATCTGGTCTAGATACTCGTTGTTGCGGCCATAGCGGGCCATGCGCCTCAACGCGCTGACCTCGCCCTTGATGTCCGTGCCGGTGAATACTTCGCTCTGCTTGATGCGGGCGTTGAACTTGGCGCGGTATGGCGTTGACGCGCCTCCTCCGGCCTTCTGGTATGCATAGTAGGCCTTGCTCTTGTCGCCGAGGCGCGAGTATACCTGCCCCAACAGGAAGTACTGGCGGTTGCGCTGTGTGCCGTGGCTCCCCTCGGCAGCGCGTTGCAGGTAGGGGACAGCCTGCTCCAGCCGCCCGGCACGGACGGCGAGGTCTGCCTGTACCACGTCATACTGATGTCGCAGCGACTTGCTTGTCAGCCGCCGCTCGTCTATCTTTTGCAGGATGTTCTCCGCTTCATACAGCCAGTCCATGGCGCAGTATGACCACGCCTCCCACAGCTGTGCCTCCGTCACCGTCTGCGGCAGCCAGGTGAAGTGCTTCCCGATGTAGAAGAACGTCGCTGCCGCGCCCAGGAAGTCGCCGCCGAGGAACTGGCTCTTGCCCATGAGCATCCACGCATTGTGCAGGAACGGGTTGAACTCGTCCCGGGCGCGGAACTCCTTCTCCTTCTTCGATCCGGACTTTTTCGCCGGCTTCTTCTTGATGGAGTGGAGCTGTATGGCCTTCTGCATCTTCTCGATAGTGCGCTTGAAATCGCCCTGCGGCTGCGGCAGCTTGCTGTTGGCACGTGCCTCCGCCGGGTGCATCATGACGGTGCGCGTATAGTCGTCCTCGTAGCCCTGCTCCATGGTCTTGAGCGTCTCTATGTAGTGCTGCGAGCCGTTGAAATACACGTTGTAGCGGGTATTGAACGCCTGCCAGTTGCGTGACAAGGCGGTGTTCTTCTTCGTGGAACAGGCGCACAGGAACGCCAGCACAGCTGCGCACAGCAGTGCCAACGAGGCGTATCGCACACGAAGCGTTCCTCCGCTCTTGGTCTTCATCTTATGGATAACGTCATGCGGCGGCTGATTATTGCCTGTTATTCGCGCCGTTTGCCGCGCCTGCGGAAATGGTCGTTGTACACCTTGATGCCGAATATGACCGCGCTGCACAGGAATGTTATGCTGTTGGTGACCACCAGCGGAATGTTGCTGATAGCGACACCCTGAATGACGAAGAACAGCGCGCCGAGTCCCATGAGCAGGAACGTCGGCACGGCGATGCTGTCTGTCTCGCGGGTACGGATAGTGTACACGGCTTGCGGCAGGTAGCCGAAAATCATGCATATCGCCGCTATCGTCCCGGCCACTGATGCTATGTCCATTGATCCTGAAATTTGGTATATACCATGTAACGTGCCCACCCCCAACATCGTATAACCATTCTTGCAGGGCTTGGGATAACCAGCGTAACAACATAAACGGATTAAGGCGTTACACACGCATTACGGCAGATTTGCGTTTTCGCTTTAACTTGCTGTTAGTAAGCGTTTTGTAAATCTGCCGTAAGTGCATAGTAATGCCGTAGTTGTCTTACCAGGATTCGAACCTGGACAAGCAGAACCAAAAACTGCTGTGCTACCATTACACCATAAGACAATCATTTGCTCCAGCGAACACAATGATAAAACATGAAAAACCAATTCGCTCAAAGCAGTGCAAAGTTACGGCGTTTTTCCGTCTCCTGCAAATGTTTCACGCTTCCGAGGCTGTTGGCGTTGCGGTATTACGCATTTTTAACGCGGCGCAAAACACCATGTCGCCGTTATGAACTACTTTTGCAGAGCATAAGTGCGCCCGGGCAGATGCCCCTGCGCGTAACATAACTATTTATTTCTATATGGACAAACTGAGTTATTCATGGGGACTCGCCATGGGTCAGCAACTGCGCGGAATGGGCGTAAAGGATTTGAACATCGAGGATTTCACCAATGCCGTGAGATGCGTTTTCGAGAACAAGGAGCCGGAGGTCAAGCCGGACGAGGCTCAGCAGGTCATCAACGCATACCTGCAGGAGCTGGAGGCTAAGGCTACGAAGGTCGCAAAAGAGGCTGGCGCGAAGTTCCTCGAGGAGAACGCCAAGAACGAGGGTGTCAAGGTGACTGCCTCCGGTCTGCAATATACTGTGGAGAAGGAGGGTACAGGCGAATCGCCCAAAGCCACCGACGAGGTGACAGTGCACTACACTGGCCGCCTGTTGGACGGCACAGTCTTCGACAGCTCCGTCAGCCGCGGAGAGCCTGCTACGTTCCCCCTCAACCGTGTTATCCCTGGCTGGACCGAGGGTGTGCAGCTGATGAAGGAGGGCGGCAAGTACATGTTCTTCATCCCGAGCGAGCTGGCTTACGGCGCACAGGGCATACCTGGCGCTATCCCCCCACACTCAACCCTCATATTTGAAGTCGAACTCATAAAGGTGGTAAAGAAATGAGGCGTATGACAAGTTTCGCATTCGTAGCTGCCGGCGCGTTGCTGGCGTGGAGCGCATCATCTTGCAACAGCAAGAGCAAGGCTGAAAACGTTACCGATACTGCACAGGCGCAGCAGGAGCAGGTGGCAGAGCCGGCATCAGAGCCTGTTCAGGAAGGCGTGTACAACGCGGCTTACTTCCAGCAGACAGGCGACAGTGTGGCCTACAAGACCACCGCTTCGGGACTGAAGTATGTGACTGTAACTGAAGGTACTGGCGTATCACCCAAGGAAACAGACGAAGTGACCGTGCACTACACCGGCAAGCTGCTGGACGGCACAGTGTTCGACAGTTCTGTCGAACGCGGCGAACCCGCCACATTCCCTCTGAGCCGCGTAATCAAGGGCTGGACTGAGGGCTTGCAGCTGATGAAGACTGGAGGCAAGGCTGTGTTCTACATACCGAGCAACCTTGCATACGGCGAGCAGGGCACACCGGGAGGGCCGATACCCCCGAACGCTGACTTGATCTTCGAGGTTGAACTCATCAAGGTCAACGGGAAATGAGAAAGCTGTTTCTCCTGACCGCCGGCATGGCAGCGCTGGCTGTTGCTGCCACGGGCTGCAAGGGACGCACCATGGAGAACATGGTGCCGACGGGCGACACCGTGGAGGTGGACGCGCCTGACGTTCGGGCTGCGGCAGCCGAAGACAGCATCGCTGCCCTGGCCTCCGACACGCCAGCGGCAGCTGACAATCAAACGACACAGACGAAATAAAGAACAGATATTATGAAACTGAAACTGTTTACCGCAGGAGCGGTCGCATCCCTCCTGCTGCTGGCTTCCTGCGACGGTGGCGGCGTCACCGGCAAGGACATCAAGGAGGCCGGCGTTTCCAACACCACCGACTCGCTCTCGTATTATGAGGGTGTAAGCGCGGCATACATGTTTGAGCAGATGGCTCAGCAGGACTCTACGCTCAAGACTGATGCCGGGCGTGCTGACTTCATCAAGGGCTTGCGTGCGGCAATGGAAATGTTTGACGGCAAGTCTGACGCATACATCGCAGGTCTTACCGCTGGTGTGCAGGTGGCTATGTCCAACAAGAACTTCAAAGACGAGCTCGAACTGAACATCAACAACCGCATCATGCTGACGGGCTTGGCATACGCTCTCCAGAATGACTCGATAACCAAGGACCCACAGGTTATGCAGCAGTTCCAGACGCTGATGCAGCGCATTCAGGAGCAGAAGATGAAAAAGGACCATGATGCGGCTGTCAAGGCGATGGCTTCGCTCTCCAAGCAAGGTTTCACAGCCAGCGGAGAGGGATTGATGGTCAAGGTGTCGAAGCCGGGCAGCGGCGAGACCCTGAAAGAGGGTGACCGCGTGAAAGTCAAGCTGGCTGTCAAGGAAATGAACGGCAAGGATGTCAAGCTGCCGCAACTCCCAGAGGAGGTGGTCGTAGGCCGTTCCTTCGGCTTTGACTCCCCGATGGCAAAGGCTATTGCGACAATGAAGATGGGGCAGACTGCGACATTCGCGTTCCCGGCAGTAGACATGTTCCGTGGCGGCCAGAAGCAGTACGGTCTCGAGAGCAACAGTGTGCTGCTCTTTGAGGTGTCGATACTCGGGCTTGCTCCCGCAGAGAAGGATAACGCTGCGCCGCTCGCGGCAGCGCCTGCCAAGCCGGTCAAGTAAGCCGCAGTGAAACATATACTGATACAATACGAGGGCGTGCCGAAACCAGTCGGCATGCCCTCTGTCATATCCCAATGGTCCACAGGGGCTTTCGATTATCCCGTGTACTCGAAAGCGTGCGCATAAAAAAAGAGCTTGCCATCTCGGCAAACTCTCCTCATTTTTTCTCTTATTACTGCTGTGACCCCGGAGGGGCTCGAAC
>DHKE01000011.1:10454-11639 GCA_002404675.1 Porphyromonadaceae bacterium UBA4702
AGTTACTGCCTTATTTCGACATGACAAAATTTTTCGGCATCTTTTTTTGCTGATTTTTCTGACAATCGGCGCAGTGTCTTGATTGTCACTGCATTATGTGCGAAAAATATTTTTGCTTTCGCGGGCGCGGAAATTTTTCTCGCCCGAGATTGCGTGTGTGTGAAAAATAATTCCTATCTTTGATGCAAATATTAAACGCGGGTGTGCGCGTGCCTGTGCCGCAGGGACGGGAGGGCGTGCGCAGTCGCAACAAAACAAGGAAACAAAAGAAATGAACAAAGGAATGATTTGGCTCGGGCTGGCGGCGGCAATGGTCGTCATGACGGGCTGCAACAAGAAGCTGTCAAAGTTTGAAAGTGACTTTTTCAACACTACGCCGCGTCCTATCGAGACTGTCGGCAGCAATGTCCCGGCTACCGTGACGGGACGCATCCCGGCAAAGTTCATGGTAAAGAACGCCAAAGTGACTGCCACGCCGGTGCTGCGCTGGGACGGCGGCGAGGCACAGGGCGAGCCTACAGTGTTCCAGGGCGAGGATGTACGCGCCAACGGACAGGTGGTGGGCTATGCTGACGGCGGCGTGGTGCAGATACCCTACAGCGCGGAGTACGAACCCGGCATGGCGCAGTCTGACCTGTGGCTCGAGTTCCAGGTAGACCAGAAGGGAAAGGTGTACGCGTTGCCGGCTGTCAAGGTGGGCAACGGCGTGATTGCCACTTCCACACTCGCCTCTGCCAAGACTGTCACCCCGGCTGTCGCCAAGGACAATTTCCAGAAGGTCATCAAGGAGCAGTATTCTGCCAACATCCATTTCCTCATCAACCAGGCCAATGTGCGCACCTCGCAGACATCGTCGCAGCAGTACATCGACCTGCAGAAGGAGCTGCGTGCAGCCGCTGCCGCTCCTGACCGCGAAATCGCCGGCGTTGAGGTCAACTCGTTCGCTTCGCCCGAAGGCTCGTATGAATTCAACGAGAAACTTGCTGAAAAGCGCGAGAAGAACACCACTGCGGTTGTGGAAAGCCAGATGAAGAAGGACAAGATACAGGAGTTCGGCGAACTCACCTCATCGTTCACTCCCGAGGACTGGGAGGGCTTCCAGCAGCTTGTCGAGAAGAGCAACATACAGGACAAGGATCTCATCCTCAGCGTGCTGAAGATGTACAAAGACCCCGAAGAGCGCGA
>DHKE01000011.1:11737-12485 GCA_002404675.1 Porphyromonadaceae bacterium UBA4702
TGCCGCAGCTGCGCTACTCGCGCATCGTGGCTTCGATCAACGTAATCGGCAAGAGCGACCAGGAGATGGTAGACCTGTTCAACAACGAGCCGTCAAAGCTGAATGTTGACGAGATGCTGTACCTCGCCACCCTCACCAACGACAACAGCAAGAAAATGGAGGTCTACAACCGTGTCTGCGAGCAGTTCCCGCAGGACTACCGAGGCTTCAACGACCTGGGCATGACGCAGTATGTCGCCGGCGACTACCGCGCTGCCAAAGCCAACTTTGAGCAGGCATTGCGCCTCAACCCGCAGTCGAAGGAGGCTGAGATGAACATGGGCCTCATCTCGATGCTCGAGGGCGACATGGATGCCGCAGCGCAGCGTCTGGGCGCGGCTGCCTCTGTGCCGGAGGCCGGCGACGCGCTGGGCGTGTACTACCTCACGCAGGGCGACCTGAACAAGGCTGTGTCCTCATTCGGCTCTGCCAAGACCAACAACGCGGCTCTGGCGCAGATACTCGCCAAGGACTATTCCGCCGCCCGCTCCACACTCTCGGCCATCAGCAACCCCGACGCGACGACATACTACCTCGCCGCTGTCCTGGGCGCACGCACCGGCTCGGAGAACATGGTGATGACCAACCTGCGCCACGCCGTCAAGCTCGACCCGTCGATGCTGCAACGCGCACGCAAGGACCTCGAGTTTGCCAACTACAGCCTCGGCAGACTCTGATCTGACACATACCACCCTACACACCGGCGGGG
>DHKE01000011.1:12564-17296 GCA_002404675.1 Porphyromonadaceae bacterium UBA4702
ACCACCCTCACCACACCATGGCAACCGCCACACACTCTAAGACTAACCCTTTTTACTAATAACCCAAATACAGTTTTTATGAAAACAAGACTCACTACACTTGTCATGGCCGCCGCTGTCACGGCAGCCGGGACGCTCGGGGCGACAGTGCGCTATGTCGCTGCCGACGGCACGGGTGACGGCTCTTCGTGGGCAAATGCAATGAGCGATTTGCAAGCCGCGATAGACGCTTCCTCGTCCGGCGACGAAATCTGGGTCAAGCAAGGCACGTACAAGCCTACAAGCCTGATCAAGTCAAACAAGCCAACCTCCAAGGCCTTCATCCTCAAGGAGGGCGTGTCGCTCTACGGCGGTTTCGCCGGCACGGAGACCTCGGTCAGCGACCGTGTCCGCAGCGGCGATAACGGCTTCAACCTGGCCAACGTGACGGAGCTCAACGCTGACGATGACGTGCCAGATGTGTGGACGCGCACCCTCGACGGCACGTCCTACCGCTGGACATGGGAGACTGAAAACAACCAGGTGACCGGCACCAGCGGCAACAGCAGCCACGTCCTCTACTGCTCCTCGACCTTCACGGAGCAGACTGTCATCGACGGCTTCACTCTCCGGGGCGCAAACGCCAACGTATACCAGGCCACGGCTTCCGGCGGTGCGGTATACGCGCTCGGCACCGTGACCCTGCGCAACTGCACGATGTACGAGAACTCGGCTTATTCCATTCCCGAAGCCAATAACAACAACGCTCTCGGCGGCGCGGTATACCTCGAAGGCGGCATCATGGAGCAGTGCCTCGTGTCACGCGCATTCTGCCATTCCTCATACGGCAGCGGCGTTGGCGGCGCGGTATATGCCAAGGACGCGCAGATAACCGGCTGCATGTTCGTTGACTGCGTAGGTCTCGACGGAGGCGGCGCTGTCTACATGATCCGCGGCTCACTGAGCGACTGCCGCTTCTCCAACTGCTACGCCAGCAGCGGCGGCGCAATATACAACAACGGCGGCACAATAGAAAACATAACCATTGAGGGTTGCCGCGCTATCCAGGGCGGCGGCGTGTACAATGGTTACGGCACTGTGCGCAATGCGATCATATACAACTGCTACGCCGATGTTCCCGAATATTCGTCAGGCGAAATGGGCGGCGGCGCGTTGTGCATGAACGGCGGCGACGCTTGCGGCATCGTGGCTTACAACAACACCGCCTTCCAGGGCGGCGGCGTTTACATGAATTATGAGGCTGCCCGCCTCATCAACTCGACGGTGCTCAACAACGCCGTGCGCGAAGGGTCAACCGAGCCGGCCAACATACACATCTCCAACGCCGACAACGTGCTGAACACCATTTGGGACAGCAGCACCAACCTCGCCGGCAACTTCGTCAACCCTACCTCATTCGCCGGCTATACCACCGACTGGGATACTGCAAGCCGCTTGAGCAGCGCCAACTGGCAGCTCATCGATGGCAGCCAGTTCATCGATGCCGGCACGCCTGTCGAGGGCTTCACCGAGGGCACTGACGTGGCTGGCAACCCTCGCGTCACCGGCAGCTCTATCGACTGCGGCGCATACGAGTACACCGACGGCACACCCGTTGCCAACGCAACACTCCTCTTCGGCGGCGAGTACAACACCATATACCTCTCCATAGGAACTGTGGGCGACACCCCCTACCAGGTGGACTGGGGCGACGGCAACCTGGTGACATACGCCGAGGCATACACCCCGGAGAGCGACATGTTCAACCAGCGTGAACTGAAGGGCGACTATGTGCGCATCTACGGCGATGTCCGCGTGCTTAAACTCATGGGCGGCAACAACTGCACTGGCTTCAGCGCGACCGGAAGCCCCAACCTCGAGATACTTGCCTTGCCTTACAACTATATGGAGCATATAGATGTGTCTTACCTGACGAAACTCCAGGACCTTGACCTCCGCCTCAACGAACTGACCTCGCTTACACTCCCGGCGACAAACACCCTTGTCAAACTTGACATAAAGGGCAACAAGCTGACAGAAATGGACTTCTCCGGTGTCCCCAACATTCAGGAACTCGATGCCGGCGACAACGGCATCACCTCGTTTGACCTGACCAACCTGACCAACCTGACGAGCCTCTCGCTCGACGACAACAACCTGACGAGCATCGACCTGTCGCCATGCCCCCTCCTCTCCGCGCTTTCCATGGAGGAAAACGCGCTGACGAGCATCGACCTGACCTCGCTCCCGCAGCTCAGCACTCTGGAACTCCGTGGCAACAAGCTGACAGAGATTGACCTCTCCGGCAACTCTCAGCTGGCGTATCTGGATGTCAGCGAGAACAAGCTTCCCGAGCTTGACTTGAGCCATACGCCGATGCTCGAAACGGTGAATGCAAACCTCAACGAACTCCCCTCTATTGACTTGACCCCCTGCGCCAGCACTCTCCAGACCCTCTCGCTGAGCGGCAACAAGCTGTCGAGCATCAACCTCGAGGGACTGCCTGAACTGATTTACCTGGCACTCGACTTAAACGCTTTCACGAGCATTGACCTCTCTGCTGTCCCCGGGCTGGAATACATCGGCATGGACAACAATATGCTCACCTCGATCGACCTGAGCGCAAACACGCAGCTACAGGCAGTTTACCTGACCGGCAATCAGCTGACGAGCCTCGACCTGAGCAACCACTCCCTGCTCAATGATGTGTACCTTGACTACAACCTCATGGAGGCTGACGCGATACGCTCCATAATAAGCCAGCTCCCGGAAACCGAGGACTACGCCTCAATCGACATCAGCTACATGCCTGGCACTTCCGGCGTTGACATAACCCCGGCAGAGGAAAAGGGCTGGGACGTCACGGCTGAATATGACGAGGAAACAGAAGACACCCTCGCCAGCCTGAACCTGCAGATGCGCACTGCAGGCACTGCCACAGAGTACAGCGAATGTGAAATCACATTCACCGACGAGGCTCAGACTCAGTTCAGCATCAGCAACTTCCAGGGTTCAAGCTCTTCTTTGCGCGGCACTATTGACGCTGACAACAATGTCAAGATTTATCCGCAGGTGTTCTATGTCGGCAGCGACATGTGTCTGATGGTCAACGGCGACAACACCACCGCCAACCCCATGGAGGCGCAATCCACCTACGTAAGCGGACACTACGACGGCGAGAAGCTCACGCTCCAGCCATGGAACTTCATCAAGGTCTCCTACGACTTCCAGGAGAACCTCGGCACATACTATGACGTGAACCCCGTCTCCACATTCGTCAAGACCAACGTCACGATGTCTTACAAGTCAGAAGACCAGAGAATGACGGACAAACTCTACGCGACTGTGGACGGCAACACTGTTACCCTCTACAACTGGGCGGGCCTCGGCACAGTCCAGATGAAGCGCGACAACCTGAAGTGGTACATCGACGACACGACCCCGCTGTTGACTGAGGGCGAGAACGTATACTATGTGCAGTCACCTGACGGCGGCCCGCTATATATGGAATACATGTTCAACCCCCGCCACATCTCCTTTGGCGAGTGGTGCGTCGCTACCGGCGGCGAGCTGGTGATCGCGTTTGACTATGCCGACCTGTATTTCGATTTCGACCTGCCGGTCAACACCGAGGTTGAGGAGATAACAGTTACAGAGTCTCCGGTCATCTCGACTGTATACTACAACGCAGCTGGCATGTCGTCCGCACGTCCGTTCAACGGCTTCAACATCGTCGTGACCACTCACGCCGACGGCAGTCAGAGGGCCAAGCGTGTGATGATACGCAACTAAACGACCAATCCCCGGCTGACACGCCGCCCTGACGGCAGCAGCCAGCCCGACGATAGGGCAGGAGGCATGTGCTTCCTGCCCTGATTTTTGCTTGAAATCAGTGGAAATGTGCCTGAAAAGCGGAGATTTCCACCGGTTTCGTGCATGATTTGACATTTCGAGACCATGAATTTGGGCTCAAAACCGGGGTTGCGAGGGTGCGGATTATTTCGTAATTTTGTGGTTTCAAACAGGTAAACTATCCAAGCATGGAAAAGAAATTCAAACGGACTCTCATCACCACGGCGTTGCCCTATGCTAACGGGCCCGTCCACATAGGACACCTCGCCGGAGTATACATACCAGCTGACATCTACGCACGGTACATGCGTCTGCGCGGCGAGGAGGTTATCCTCATCGGCGGAAGCGACGAGCACGGCGTGCCTATCACCATAAAGGCTAAGGCCGAGGGCGTAACACCGCAGGACATCGTGGACCGTTACCACAAAATCATCAAGGAATCGTTCCAAGAGTTGGGCATCTCCTTTGACTACTACGGACGCACCACCTCCGAGACGCACCGCCGCACCGCTTCCGACTTCTTCCGCCGCCTCTACGACAAGGGCGCGTTCATCGAGCAGACTACGGAGCAGCTCTACGACGAGGAGGCAGGGGAGTTCCTCGCAGACCGCTACGTCACCGGCACTTGCCCCCATTGCGGCAACGAGCATGCATACGGCGACCAGTGCGAAGCCTGCGGCACGTCGCTCAATGCCACCGACCTCATCAACCCCCGCTCTGCCATAACCGGCAATGTCCCCGTCAAGCGTGCGACCTCGCACTGGTATCTGCCGCTCGACCAGTACCAGGAACGCCTCAGCCACTGGATACTCGACCAGCACAAGGAGTGGAAGCCAAACGTGTACGGACAGTGCAAGTCATGGCTCGACCTCGGCTTGCAGCCGCGTGCCGTGAGCCGCGA
>DHKE01000064.1 GCA_002404675.1 Porphyromonadaceae bacterium UBA4702
CTGGACGTGACCAAATGCACCAAGCTCGAAGACCTGTTCATAAACGGGTGCAGCTTCGAGCTGATCGACGTCTCACAGGCACCCGCCCTGCGCACTCTCAATGTGGCTGACAACAAAATCCGCAGCCTTGATCTGGGCAACAACACCAGCATAAGCACGCTCAACATATCCGGCAACCCCATGACGGTGCTCGATGTGTCAAAGCTGCCGAGCATCTCTTCCCTCAACATCAGCAACACGCAGATTTCGCGCGTCGACTTGATGGAAGCATTCTTCCTGAAGTCATTCAACGCTTCGAACACGCTGCTCGAGTTCGTTGACTTCAACGGCCTTCAGGCAAACCGTGTCGACCGCATTGACCTGCGCAACTGCCCCAACTTCACCCCCGAATCGATGAACTACACCCTGCGCACTGTCCCGGTAGCAAAGACAAGCTACGGCGAGCAGCCTAACCTGCTCATCGAAGGGTCTAACGGAGAACACGCAGACACCAGCTACCCCACGAGCTCAGACTTCCAGTGGATATGCGACGTTCAGGGCGACGGCACTGCCACTAACTCTCCTGTTGCAGTAACTCTCGAAGGCGCGACTGACACCGGCGAAAACAAGACCGGCTCACTCGAACACCTCTATTCGCATTTCGGCATGGGCCTGGACTACGACCTCGACGTGATGCAGACCGACGGCGGCAAGTTCATCCTCTGCCAGTGGCAGGCACCGTACTTCCAGACAATACAGAGCGTTAACGAGACCGCACTCAAGGGTGTGCCCATGTATGTATATTCATACCCCGAAGAAGGCAAGCGCTTCAAGAGCGTAACCGTGAACGGCAAGGAAATCTTCAGCCCATGGTTCATCGTTTCCGAGCCCTCTACCATCAAGGTGAACTACACTTCCGAAATGGCATCCGTATCGTTTGACGTCAAGCAGGGACAGGAAATGTCCATGCTTGTCAACACTGTCACCTCCGGCAGCTCTGTATGGGTAGACTGGGGCACTGGCGCACGCACTGAATACACCGGCCAGAACGCATACCTCTCCGGCAGCGACCGCCTCACCGGCTCTCGCATCGACGGCACCGCAGCCGGCACTCGCGTCACTGTCTACGGCGACCTCGCCGGCGTTGACGTTTCAGGCTTCGGCGAATACGGCGTAGCAATGGGCCTGTGGGACAACCAGATCCAGGCAATGGACCTCTCCAACGCCCCCGACCTCAAATTCTTCAGCGGCTACTGGAACCCCATCAAGACTATCGACCTGTCACAGAACACTGCCCTCGAAGTCCTCAACCTCAGCTACACCAGCCTGAAAACCATCGACCTGTCCCATAACCCGAACATAATCATGCTTGAGGCATACTCCGACTCATTCGGCGACGAAGAGGACGGCATCGCACTGCTCGACGCTATCGACGTCTCAAACATGCCCTATCTCCAGTATCTCGACGTGAAGGGCAACAACCTCACCTCACTCGACGTGACAAACAACAAATACCTAAAATGGCTCTACGCCCAGAACAACAAGCTTACGTCAATCGATTTGTCAAAGAACACCGACCTCGTTGACATAAGCGTGTCACGCAACCAGATACCCAGCATCGACCTGTCTCACAACAACGCGCTCACAGGACTGGCCATTGACGGCAACCTCCTGACCAGCCTTGACCTCTCCCAGAACCTGGAACTCGCGGACCTCTCTGTCTCCGGGAACGACATTCACTCGCTCGACCTGAGCAAGAACGCCCAGCTGCAGTTCATCTACATAAACGGCAACGGCATGACAGCTCCCGAGCTCAACGAGTTCTACTACACGCTGCCGCAGCGCATCGACAAGGGCGACGACGATGACGACCAGCCCAACCTGAGCTACAACCTCGCTGTCATCCAGGGCGGCGACGATAACGACAAGCTGAACGATGCTACCCGCGCAGACTCCAGCATCGCCGTTGACCGCGGCTGGACTCCGAGCCACCAGGGCACTAACGGCGGCTGCGAATGGGCATACCTCGACATCGTCAACCCGCTCCACGGCACTGTCAAGGTGGTTGACGCAGAGGGCAACGAGTACGCCAACGGCTCGAAGGTGACCAAATACCTTCCGCTGACTATCATCGCGACTCCCGACGCTGGTTATGCATACAGCACATACTCGCTCAACAACGAAGAGGCTGTCGGCAGCACCAATTTTGACATGCCCGGCATCTACACCAAGCTCCGTGTATCATTCATCAAGGACGGCGGTGTTGACGACGCAGCAGCCGACGACATGACCATCACCGCAGTTCGCGGCGGCATCCACGTCTGCGCTGACCTCGCAGTTGCCACTGTCTACACAACCGACGGCATCATCGCAGAGGGCGACGTGACCGTAGAGGGCGACCACATGATCGAGCTCCAGCCCGGTTGCTACATCGTCCGCCTCAACTCCGGCAAGGCCGTACGCACCGCAAAGGTAATCGTGAAATAACCCCGAACACTGAAATACAGACAAAGCCCGGGACTGCGGCAACACCCGGTCCCAGGCTTTGCCTTACATACTTGACAACCACTTAAATAAACAATCATGAACAAACTTTACGCAACAATGCTTGCCGCACTCGTCACCCTGCCGATGCTGGGACAGAGCAAGACGGTGCCGTACAGCAGCGACATCGGTGTCAACAACGCCGTTGACCCTGAATGGGAAACAGTGAACAACACCCGCGGAGCCAACGGCTTCACATGGGACCGGCAGACAACAGATTTCTCAACCCCAGGCACACTGGGCGGCGTATACCACGCATACGACAGCGACTATGCTGCCGACTGCTGGGTGATGTCGCCGATGATTACCCTCACCGCCGGCACTCAATACACCGTCAAGCTGTGGACAAAGACCCGCGGACTCGACTCGGAAAAATACGAAGTACGCATGGCATCTGAGCGCACTTCCGCAGCCATGAAAGCCGGCACACAGCTGATACGCAACGAGGACTACCTGCACTCGTCAGACTTCGAGCTGCAACAGATTACAGTCACCGTTCCAGCCACCGGCGACTACTCCTTCGGCATACACTGCTTCAGTGACGCCAACTCATACGACTTCTACGTAACCGGCTTCTCCATCACAGGCGAAGGCGGCGACCAGCCCGACCCGGGGCCGACTCCCTCAACCGCCAAGGCTCTCCCTTACGAGGACGACTTCAGCAGCGAGACCACATTCGCCGCTGACTGGAAGTCCGTAGCCGGCCCTGACGCTGCCACGACAGCGGCTTGGAGCTACAACTCGTACTCCAAGTATGCAGAGTTCGACTCAGCCACCGGCATAAAGGAGGACAACTGGCTCGTGTCTCCGGCTATCAACTTCGACACTGCCGGCGAATACATGCTCAAAGCCACCTGCACTATCTACGGCGACCTCGGATTTGCCCTCGGCACTTCCGACACAGACATGAGCGGATACACCGAGCTGGCTTCGTATGAAGGCCTCACCGAGTTCAACAAGGAGTGCGAAGTGCCCTTCACAGTCACCACTCCCGGCAACTACCACATCGCATTCCACGCCAAAGCCGAGACTGGCACATACATGGGCTACCGCATCAATTATGTCAAGGTGTTGAAAAACGACCCCGTGCCGGCACTCGTGACCGACCTTACTGCCGCGCCGCAGGGCGAGGAGCTGAAAGTCAACCTGACATGGACCAACCCCGCCGTTGACCAGAAAGGCAACGCGCTGACAGAGCCGCTGACCGTCAAGCTGTACCGCAACGGCGAGCAGTTCCGCGAAATCAGCAACTGCACAGCCGGCGCAGCACAGGGTATCACCGACCAGCCCGAAGCTGCCGGCGTATACTCATACTATGTAATGGCATACAACGGCAACGGCTGCATCGACAGCGACCCGATCACCGTCAATGCCGGATATGTGGGACACCCCGTAGCCGCTATGCCCTACGCCTTTGACGCCACAACTGCCGGAGAAAACGAGTACGGTATGTTCACCGTGCTCGACGGAAACGCCGACGGCAACACATGGGTGTTCGACGCGGCAAGCTGGAGCAAGTCGTTCATGTCAAAAATGCCAGCAGACACGGAGGCAAACGAATACCTCGCCACCCCCTACCTGCAACTTCCCCAGGGCTACTACCGCATCAAAGTCAGCATCAACGCCCGCTTCAACAGCTATCAGATAGGCTATGCTACTGACCGCCACAACATCGCTTCGACATTCACACGGCTCGACGAGGTAGAGGACGTGCAAGAATACGGCTACCAGACCCGCGAAGTGGTGATGGACGCTTATAACGAAGGCGAATATGTCATCGTAGTACGCCACATCGGCACGACATCAAGCTCCGCATACTCTGACATCAAGGTCCAAAGCATCGAGGTCAACACACAGGCTGTCCTGCCGGAGCATGTCCTCGGACTGAGAGCAAATGTCCTCGAAAACAAGTCTGTTTCCGTAGAATGGCAAAACCCGACACTCGACATCGCACGCAGGAACCTTGACGACAACGAGCCGCTCGGCTACACCGTATACTGCGACGGCACAGCTATCCACACCGAGGCGGTATCATCACTCCACACCCCCGGCATCCGTGAGACATACGTCGCAAGCGACCTCACCCCGGGCTTGCACAAGTTCTCCGTAGTGATACGCAACGCCAACGGCGAGGCCGAGGGAGAAGCTCCCTACGACGTGGCTTACACAGGCGACTTCACAGCCATACCCTACATCACTACCGACTTCACTGGCTGGCAGGTGGTGTCAGAGACATCTCCTTACAACACCTGGACACGAAATGAGGAAACATCACTGTACTCCTGGAGCAAATACTACGGCGACCCCGACCCTGTATTCCTCACCTCCCCCTACTTCAAGCTCGAGGACGGACGTACTTACATAGTCAAGGTGACTGCAACAACAGGCGACGAAGACATGCAATGGCTGCTGGGCGCAGCAAAGGCCGCTGACCCCATGGCAATGTACGGCATCCTCACAGCAACCACTCCCGCCGGAACTACCACAGAACACTCCTTCAAGGTAAAGGCCAAGGGAGCGACACCATACTCAGCAAGCGACGGTGACAATGACGAGACTGTCTACTACATGAACCCCGAGAGCAGCGTATTCAGCATCGCTCCGCTGTCTCTGGGCAAGGTGACTGTCAACGCTTTCAGCATAGACTATGACATCGACACAGCTGTTGACAACATCTGCGCCGAGGGCGGCATGACATACCGCGACGGCATGCTCCACATCGCAGGACAGGCCACAGGCCTGACCGTATGCGACCTGGCAGGACGTGTCCTCCTCTCCATGCCCGCATGCACAGGCAGCATCGCTCTCGACGGCGAGGGCATCATGATAGCCACCGCGACAATCGGCGGCAAGACCGTGACACTGAAAGTGATGAGATAATTCCCTTTTCAAGCGACACAAGCCTGGAGGGCGCATCTGCAATATGGTGCGCCCTCCATTCTTTATGCGCCAGATGAAGCTTAACCGTATTTCAGGCTACTGCTAAATCGGCGTTAAATCAGCGGTTTGCATTTGATGTGCAAAATTAATGTGTTAATTTCGCAGTCGATTTAACACTAACGCAATAAGAGATTTATGAAGAGAATAATGACCTTGGCACTTTGGGGACTGACTATGCCGCTCGCCGTAATGGCCAAAGGCAACGTCTCCGGGACTGTCTTCAAAAACGGAGACGGAACGCCCATCGACTTCGCCGTAGTCCAGCTGATTGACGCCAAGACCTCGCAGCCCACCGCATACGGTGCCCAGACCGACGAGGACGGAAACTTCACCATCCCTGATGTCAAGGACGGTGAATACATAGTACGCATCACCAACCTCGGCTCCGTGCCCCAAGAGCGCACAGTCACCATCGCCGGAGGCAATGCCTCAATAGGCAAAGTCGGCCTCTCCGACGACGAAAAGATGCTCGAGGAGGTCGTCGTAACCGGCGTGAAAGGGCAGATGCACTTCGAGCTCGACCGCAAAGTCTTCAACGTAGACAGCAACATCGCCTCCGCCGGCTCGTCAGCCTCGGAGCTGCTCGAGAACATACCCTCCGTAGAGGTAGACCAGGACGGCGAAGTATCGCTGCGAGGCAACTCCTCCGTAACAGTGTGGATAAACGGCAAGGAGTCGGGCATGACCTCCGACAACCGCGCGCAGATACTCGAGCAGATACCCGCCGAGACCATCGACCGCATCGAGGTAATAACCAACCCCTCCGCCAAGTACAACCCCGAAGGCACAGCCGGCATCATCAACATCATCCTCAAAAATGACCTGCGCACCGGCTACTTCGGAAGCGCGGAGGCAGGAGCCAACTCACGGGGCGGCGCCAACGTCAACGGCAACATCAACTACAACGTCGGACGCTTCGAGACATTCGCCGGCCTCGGCCTGCGAATGCGCCACAACAAGGGCGGCTCTGAAAGCCGCCGCCTGTTCGACAACGGCGACTACCTCAACTCTGACGCTACATCGCGCAACCACGGCGACAACATATTCCTCCGCCTCGGCGCGACATGGCACGTCACCGACCGCGACGACATCTACGCAAGCGGCTTCGCGATGTTCGGGCACCGCTGGGGACACTCGCAGACACAATACGCCTCCACCGTCCCCGGACAGTGGCGCAGCAACTCCAACCTCTCGCGCGAGAACAGCGACAGCCAGGGCGCGCACATCGAGTGGGGATACAAGCACTCATGGAACAGCTCCCACACCCTCGACGCCAACGTGTCGTTCAACCGCTGGGGAGGCCCGATGTGGACAGGCTACAGCCAGGAGCAGACATTCGAGGACGGCAGCATCGCGTCCGTATATCAGGAGGAAGACCAGCACATAAACACAAACATCTGGGAAGCCAAGCTCGACTACACCAACCAGCTCACCAAATGGCTCAAGCTCGAAGCCGGATACAACGGCAACTACAGCCACGAGAACACCCCCGTATCAATCCTGACCGGCACGGCGCAGGACAACGCCACGCTCGACCCAAGGCTCTACAACCGGTTCATATACAACAACAACGTCTCAGCCCTCTACTTCACGCTCGGCGGAAAGTACCGCTCGTTCAGCTTCTCCGCCGGCCTGCGCTCCGAGTCATGGCAGGTGCGCACACGCTCCCTCGGCTACGGACAGGCCAAGGCAGACGTGCCTGAATACAAGAAGAACTTCTTCGCCCTCTTCCCCTCCGCGTTCATCTCATGGTCGCTGCCACACGACAACGAACTGCAGCTCAACTACACGCGCCGTCTGCGCCGCCCCTGGGGGCCGCAGCTCAACTCGTTCCGCAACATCGAAGACCCGACAAACATACACATGGGTAATCCCGAACTCGAACCCGAGTACACCAACTCATTCGAACTCAACTACATCAAGTCATGGACCCAGCACATGGTTTCGCTCTCCGCATACGTCCGCACGTCAGACAACATGATCAGCCACATATCATTCATGGGAGAATCATCCATCACCCCGGGCGAGCAGACCATGTACCTCTCACACGCCAACGTCGGCAAGCAGGTCAACTCCGGCTGCGAAATCGTAGTCAAGAACAACCTCTTCAACCGCGTCCTTGACCTGACCACAACCGCAAACCTCTACAACAACCATATCAGCGCATGGAGCACGATTTACCCCATGGACGGCGTGGACTACAAAATCTCCGGCACGCGCCAGAACAGCTTCGCTTGGGACATCCGCTGCATGGCATCTGTACGCATGCCATGGGGCCTGTCGTTCCAGGCAACGGGACGATACAACTCGCGAACATTCACCGCGCAAGGCACACGCGAACCCGGCTGGGATATAGAGGCCGGCATACGCAAGACGGCCGGTAACTGGTCATTCTCGCTCAACTGCCGCGACATCTTCAACTCGCGCCGCATGCACAACTTCACCTACGGCGACGGCTACAGCCAAGAGGACAAACGCTGGCGAAGCGGGCGCACTCTGCGGCTGACCATCAAATACAGCTTCGGCAACATGAAGTCACGCAAGAACGCGCTGCTCAACGACCAGGAACCCATCGACGCAAGCGGATACGGCGGCGATTGACGCACCGCACGCGCATTCGCGCTGCATGACACCATACACCCGGGGCGGCACTTTCAAATGCCGCCCTCGCTGTTATATGCCCAATAAACCTTCGTGCTTTCCGAGTGCGCGGAACTCTCCGAGCTCTCGCCTTTGTCCCATAATTCGCCTTGCTACAAATGCACTTCTCTCCGTAAGAGAAATTTTCGGTTTTGCAAAGTTAGCGTAAACTTCTGATTTTTACAATACTTGACCGCATTTTACCACTGCCTTTTTTACCTCAAAAAGGCTATTCTGTGCGCTTCTCTTGCGCAATTTCAATCTCAATATTCTGACAGTTAGCGTCTTGCCGCCATGAATTTCTCTTACGGAGAGAAACTGCATACACGAGCCGCCAACTCACTGATTACCATAGCGTAAGGAGTTTTACGCCGTAAAGTGACACGGCAAGAGATGTCCTGTTTGACTGCTCGCGTTGCCTCTCTCCGTGACAGAAGCGCTCGAATGAACTAAAACAGATTTTATGCATACGCTGATAGCAAACACGGGCATACAGACACTGACGTTCCGTATATCCATTGACATGCAAGACCGCCACAAGCAGTGGTTTCACGAGTGGTACGACAACGACAGCGGCGAGTGGAAACTCGAGCCGGTACATGAGGTATGCTCCGAAGACCAAGGCGCGTGGCATTACCGCAAGGCTGAGCTAAGCCGCGCCGGCTTCCTCGCCGCCGGCGTGACTTCGATTGAAATCAGCGACCTGCAGCATGCCGGCATATCGCCGCTTATGGCAGACGGCGAAATGTGCAGCGGCGTGCCCGGCGAAGTCTTCAGCCTCACCTTTTCCGACAGGGCAAACTCATTCAGCGCTTTCGAGAACGAGTGGCTGCCAGCCCCGTATTTCTTCAACCGCACTGAACACAGGCAGACTTTCGGCCCGCTCAACTGGGCGCGCTTCAAGCTCGTGCCGGCTGGCGAGGCTGGCAACCGCAAGCTGTACGATGTGCTGCTCGCCTTTGACACACGGGCGAAATACGACGGTGACATAGCGGAAAGCGAAATACCCGTGTTCCGCGACCGATACGGCCTCGACATCGACCTGTCGCTGTGCAACAACACCCTTGCCCTCTTCGACTTCTGCTCCTCCGGCAAGCAGTGGAGCTACGTTGACGAGCATCTCCTGCACCTGGTGCATCCTGGCGTGGCGCGTGTCGGTCTGCTGAAAGGCAACAACATACGCCGCATGGGATATGTGGCATCCTACATATTCCTTATCGGCTACCTGCAAGAGAAGAACCTGCTGCCGGCAGTCAAGATGCACCGTGCCGACAGCGTGGTGACACGCGACGTTGACATGGTAATCGACATCGGCAACTCGCGCACTACGGCATTGTTGACAGAGGAACATGAGGGGCAGCAAGATTATTTCAAGCAGGTGCGTCCGCTCTCGCTGACGGACTATACAGACATGCTGGCATACGATGATGAGGGCAAAGCACGCATACGCACCTGCGACGAGCCGTTCGACATGCGGCTGGTGTTCCGCAAGGCAAGTTTCGGCAGCTTCGGGCCGCGCGACAGCCGCCAGTTCGTCTATCCCAGCTTCGTCCGCCTCGGGCAGGAAGCCAACGTCCTGATACACCGCGCCTCTTCCGGCGACGGCAACGCCACTGGCGCGCTCTCGACATATTCCAGCCCCAAGCGATACCTGTGGGACAAGAATCCAAGCCACGAGGAGTGGCGGTTTCTCGTGCTGCCGGGAGAACCGGACGACCATGTGCTCAACCTGCCGGGCATCTCCTCGATGCTCCGCAGCGACGGACGCTTCGACCCCAATGGCGAGGGAGGGCAGTCGTCGCATTATTCGAGGCAGTCCCTCATGACACTCTCGCTGCTCGAAATGCTGGTACAGGCGCACACCCAGATCAACGGCATACTCCACCGGTCAGCTGAACACGGCTTCGGAGACCCTGAAAAGCCACGCCGCATCAAGCGCGTCATAGTCACCTGCCCCACCGCCATGTCCAAGCTGGAACGCGAGGCTCTGCTGCGCTGCGCCGGGGACGCTGTCAAGCTGTTCTCATCGTTCTTCGGCATAGCCAAGGGCGACATGGCGGAGGTCATACCGCAGCCCGGCTCGCCCAGAGACGACACGCCCTCGCTGTATTACGACGAGGCTACCTGCTCGCAGCTCGTGTACATGTACGGCGAGGCCGGACACAAGTACAAGGGGTGCTGCGGCGAGTTCTTCCGCCTGTACGGCAGACAGGAGGGCGACTGCCCGCCGTCGCTCACCGTCGGCTCGCTTGACATCGGAGCCGGAACGACCGACCTCATGATAAGCCGCTACACCTACGAGAAGGGCGATGTGACCACACTGTCGCCAGAACCCGTGTTCTACGACAGCTTCTATTTCGCCGGCGACGACATGCTCAACGGCATGGTGAAAAACGTGATGCTCCTGAGCGAGGACAGCGCGTTGCGCCGCGCCCTGCACCACCTCTCCCACCAGGACTACCGCCAGCGCATGAAGAACTTCTTCGGCCCTGACCACAACAACCAGACCCTTGCCGACCGCATGCTCCGCAAGGACTTCAACATACAATACTCCGTGCCGCTGATGTGCCATTTCCTCGAGCTGCTCAAGAGCGGCAGCAAGGACTGCATGGTGCGCTATGAGGACGTGTTCGCTGAATGTCCCCCCAACGAAAGCGTGATACGCGGATTTGCCCGCAAGACCGGGGAGCGCGGCAACGAGGGCATCGACGTGACCAAGCTGGAATGGCGGTTTGACCGGCAGGCTGTGTCCTCTGTCGTGGAGAAGGAGTTCGAACCGCTGCTCAAGAAGGTGGCGACCATAATGTACGCGTACGCCTGCGACCTGATACTTCTCTCAGGACGGCCGGCATCACTGCCCGCAGTGCGCGAGATTTTCCTGAAATACTACCCCGTCTCGCCTGACCGCCTCATCTTGCTCAACAACTACTATGTCGGCGACTGGTACCCCTTCGGCAACAACACAGGCTACATCACCAACCCCAAGACCATTGTGGCAATGGGCGGGCTGATAGCCCACTACGCCTCCGAACTCGGCGGAATGGACAGCTTCGTAGTCAACCTCGAGAAACTGCGCACCGGGCTGAAGTCTACGGTCAACTACATCGAGGCCTCACGCGACGGCCAGCCGATAGAGTACTTCATAACACCTGAAAACGCGCAGGGCGACCTGACCGTAAGCCAGCTGCCGGCACAGCTGACTGTGCGCCAGATCGGCATGGACACATACCCGAGCCGTCCGCTGTACACCATCGCCTTCGACCGCGCCCGCATCGCAGACCGCATACGCCGCAAGGCGTTCCTGACAGACGGCACTACGCTGACTGACAACCAGGTCAGAGCATTGACTATGAACGCCATAGACGCCCTGCGACAGCGCATGCCATTCAAGCTGACAATACAGCGCGACAGCGACGACAAGGAAAGCCTCTCAATAGTTTCCGCAATCGACCGACACGGCAACGAAGTCCAAGACGGGAACCTGGAGATACACATCCAGAGCCTCGGCACAGACGACCGCTACTGGCTCGACTCAGGCGCGTTTAACTTCTGACACCACACGACATGACACACGACATAGACAGACATATATCCATAATCAACGACGCTCTCGCATGGGCGCAAGAGTACGGCAAGAACTCATTCCCCGCAGAGCAGTTCAAAAACTACCGTCGCGAGCTGGCCAAGATACGCGGCGTACTGTCGTCCAAATGCTCCGCCGCAGCATACGGCGAGAGCCAGGTGGGCAAGTCATACCTCATGAGCAGCCTCCTCTCCTCCGCCGACTGCCCCTTTGAGATTGAGAACGGAGGCAGGAGGTACAGCTTCATCGACGAGCTGAACCCAAGCGGCGGCAACAACGCCAAAATCGAGTCCACCGGCGTTATAACACGCTTCACCATGAGCCGCCCGGCACAGAAGCCAGATGGAATGATACACGTCTCCATCCTCTCCGTGCTTGACATAATACTCCTGCTGGCAGACTCGTATTACAACGACATCAAGATAGACCCGGACAAGTCGCTGTCCGCCAACTCGATAAACTCCAAGCTGAACGAACTCGCCACGCTGTGGAGCGGCAAGCCTGCGCAACAGGACATCATAACCGAAGACGACATCCTCGACATCAACGACTACATACGCGAGGTGATAGGCAACGCCGCTGCAGCTGTCTACCAGTCCAACTTCTGCAAGGTCGTCGCACCGGTCATTTGCCGTGTCCCGCACCAGTGCTGGCCGGACGTGTTCAGCCTGCTGTGGAACCAGAACGCCGAGATAACCCGGCTCTTCGCCACCCTCATCAACGCCTGCGAGAAAATCGGCTTCCGCCGCGAGGTGTTCGTGCCTTTCGACGCGGTGCTGCGCAGCAAGGGCACTCTGCTCAAAATAGAATGGCTCGACACAGTATGCGGCGCGAAGCCTGCCGTCAGCGACGACGGCAGCAACGACGACGTGCCGGTCACGGACATCTATGACGCGGCAGGCCAGCTGGTTGCCCGCGACTTCAACAAGGGGGAACTGTCCGCCCTGACAGCCGAACTGACATTCGAGCTGCCCACGCAGCTTGCCGAGGAGCGAAAATTCCTCGACCGGATGGACTTGCTCGACTTCCCCGGAGCAAGGTCACGCGAAAAATACAAGGAGAGCGAAATCGCCACCGTGCTGCCACGCATGTTGCGGCGCGGCAAAGTCGCGTACCTGTTCAACAAATACTCGCGCTCGCAACAGATAGGCTGCGTCCTGTTCTGCCACCACAACGACCAGAAAGCCGAACCAACCATCGGCGACACGATAAACAGCTGGATAGAGGACAACATCGGCAAGGACGCGCAGGAGCGGACACGGATGCTGCAGGACACCCGCGGCATCTCGCCGCTGTTCCTCATCGCCACGAAATTCAACATCGACCTGGAGTGCACCAAGACCGACAAGCCGGACGGCACATCGACCCTCGACAAGCACTGGGACCGATTCGACACAGTGCTGCCCGAAATTGTCGGCCCGAGCAAGTGGCTCGACCAGTGGACTGTATCTGCCGGTGTCGCCAAGCCGTTCCAAAGCATCTACCCGCTGCGAGACTTCTACTGGTCTGCCAAAAACGGCCTGTTCGACGGCTACAGCGACGGCGAGACGAAATCGCCGGAGAAGAGCCCCCATTTCCACCCCGGCTTCCCGGGATACATGGACTGCCTCAGGAGAAGTTTCCTCAGCAACCAGTTCGTCCGTGACCATTTCGCCAGCCCCGAAAAGACATGGGAAGAAGTCGCCACGCTGAACAACGACGGCTCGAAGCCCATAATCCGTGACCTCGGCGAAATATCGGGAGTGCTGGACGAGGCGCGCCGCAAGAGATGCCTCGAAAGGCTCATTGCCCTCAAAAAGGCTATCGACAGCACATTGCGAGTGTATTACGACGACACCGACGACGAGGCCAAAGACAAGAAAGTCCGCGCCATAGCCGGCCAGATACGGCGCACCCTGACGTCAGCTATCGCCCGCGACCCAGGCACATTCGGCGGTGTGATAGACCGCCTTATGGTCAGCCCCGAGGCGATACGCAACATGGCATACGACATCATGGTGCTTCACACCGACAAGCCCCGCGACTTCAACAACATCAACATACTCCACGCAAATGCCGGCATTGACTCCGCCGCCCCGAGACAGGAGAACGTCAGGCGGCTCATGTCCTTCACCCAGCTTGACACAGAGGACGAACTGAGCGAATACCTGAAGTCACAGGGCACGACTATCGATGAGGTCATCTCCGGCGACACGAACAAACTCGCCACAATCGGAGGCGTCATCACCAAGCATGCCACCGGCTACTGGACAGACCACCTCAACCGCGCCGCAGCGGAGATGTCAGAGACACTGCCCTGCGCCGACGAGCTGGTGTTCATGCTCACAACCCTGTTCAGCAAGCTGGGCGCAGACCGCGCCATGGCAGAGCGCATCGACCGCTACACATCGCTGTTCGGCACTGAGGAGCAGATAAACGCTATCGGCGACTACGCCTCGCTAACGCTCAACAGCTTCGTCAGCACCGTAGGCCGTGAATATATGCCCGACAGCGAGCTGGAGAACCTGCGCAGCAAGGCCGTCCGCTGCAACATCGCCATTGACCTGTCGCCCACTGCATGGGAAAAAGCCGCCGAGCCGCAGCCGCTCGAGGAGACCCTCCGCGTGTTTGACGACGCGGCAAAAATACTCAACAGCCAGCACGTCAACATGGACGCGCTGCGCCGGCTGCCATTCTGGAGCAACTACTACAAATGGGAAAACCTCGTGTTCATCGGCCTGCTCTACTCGTCAGACATCTCGCACTGCGACCCCATCAGCAACGGCAAAGTCCGGGACTTGATAGACCGCAACCAGGCTCTTTACTCAGGACAATGACATGGAAGACAAGCACACATTCATAGGGAAACGGAAAGTCTGCAGCACAGACCCTTGCGACTTCACAGACTACCAGGGCATCGGCAGCGACCCGATGTACAGACGGTACGAGAGCGTGCGGAGCATCGTCGGCCACGTCATTGACCCGGCCTTCACGCACTTCCTCGCAGCTCCGGACTATTCCACAGAAGAAGATGTAATCAACTGGTACATCGACGACTGGACGGAAACCCCGGAACGGCTCGCGGACATGACAGGCGACAAGCGGACACGGTACGCCGCCGTGAGAGACGCGACCTTGGCGCATTACCGCGCCGCGCTCGACAGCCTTTCGGGCGACGAGCTGCAGATCATGCTCGGGGCTTTGGTCAGCGCCGGCGACGACGAGCTGACATTCGGCTGCGACGGCAAGGTGTTCACAGTCGCATGGGGCATGAGGGTTGACACCAGCAAGCACCCCGTAACCGGCGAGGTGATACACGAATCGCCATACCGCGTCAAGCACGACGTGACTTTCGACCCGGGCGAACACGGACGCATAGCCTCTCCCCTCGGCGGCAAAATCGCGCTCGAGGAGGACGCGGAAATAACGCAAAACGACATACCTGCAGTCGAGGCAGACAGCGGCTACGAGTTTACCGGCTGGCAGCCCGCGCCCATCGGCGCGAAAGTCACCGGCGACCTCTTATTCACAGCAGCATACCGCGTGGAGATACCCACACTCCCGGCGCCAGACCCCGTACCCGTTCCAGAGCCGCAAGATGCCGTATGCCGCTTCAACGCCGGCCTGCACGGCTCGCTGCGCGGCGAGGGGATATTGACACGCCCCCTCGGCTATGTGCTGACGCCAGCCGACATTCCGCAGGTCATGCCCGAAAAGGGATGGACGTTCAAGGGCTGGTCTGCAAATCCGCTGAACGTTTGCCTCAACGGCGACATGACTTTCGAGGCCGTCTACGAGAAGAAACAGCCTTGGTACAAGCGGCTGTGGAACAGCTGGCTGAAATGGCTGCTGCTCGCCCTGCTGGCACTGCTCCTGCTGCTCCTCCTCTCATGGCTGTTCCCCAACTGCCGCGGCTGCACGCACACAGTCAACGGCGTGGCTGACCTCGACCGCGTCGTCACCGCAACAGGCGACACGATAGACGACAACGGATATGTCAAGCCCATACCCCTCAACGACGGCAAGCTCCCCGACGGCGAAGCCATCGTCGCCCCCGTGCGCGGCGAGGACGGCAAAGCACCCAACATAATCCGCAACCCTGGTGTGCCGCCAGTCATGGCAAACCGCCTGTTCCTCTTCCTCGAGGACGAAAGCGACAGCGTGGACGCGCTCGCCGACGACTTCAAGAAGGCCTACCCCGACGACAATTACAGCATCGTCGGCTACGACCGCGACGTGAAGTCGCTCGTCATACAGATACCCGAAAACGAGCGCGACAACATACGCCAGACCATCAACCAGCGCATTCCGAACCACCGCTTCCTCGTCTTTGACGAGCAGATATACGAAATCAACGCAGACCTCAAAGGGGCGAGCGACACCTACTCCGGCGCGGCAAACGGCTGGCACATCGACGCTGTGCGTGCGCGGCAAGGGTGGAACATCACCAAAGGCTCGCCCGAAGTCACCGTCGCTGTCGTTGACGACGGCATCGACGCGGGACACCCGATGTTCACCGGGCGCATCAAGGACGCATACAACGTCTACACGCAGAACAACCGCCTGAGCCGAGGCGTGGGACACGGCACACACACCGCCGGGCTTGCCGCCGGCTCACTGCAATACCTCAGCCGCGGCGCAGCCGGCATCGCCCCGGACTGCAAGCTGATGCCCGTCCAGGTCGTTGACAACAGCGTCTGCCCGATGTCCGCCCTCGTGAGCGGCATCATGTACGCCATCCACAAAGGCGCGGACGTGGTCAACATATCCATTGCACCCACGTTCCAAGGGCTGAACGCACTCCCCGTAGAGGCGCAGCGCGAGATAATGGACTCGCAGTTCAAGAATGTCGAGAAGCTGTGGCTGCGCGTCACCAGACTCGCCGCAAGCAAGAGGACAATACTCGTGTTCGCTGCAGGCAACGACGACATCCTCTCCGGCATACCCCCCGAGAACCGCACACAGTCAGCCATAACCGTCGGCGCGGTTGACAGCCGCCTTTACCCTACCGACTTCACCAACTACGGCACATGCACCGACATCTCCGCCCCCGGCAAAGGAATATACTCAGCATACCCCGTAGGCAGCTTCACCAGCTTCGACGGCACGAGCATGGCCGCGCCCATAGTCACCGGCACGATAGCGCTGATGAAGTCGCTCAAAAAAGACCTCACCGTAGAGCAAGCATACAACGTCCTATACCGCACCGGAGCCGACGTGTACGGCAACATGCCGCCCCTCGTGCAGGTAGACCGTGCATTGGAGGGCGTACGCAAAGGCGACTTCAGCAAGCCCGCCCCACGCCAGATGCAGCCAGTGCCGCGTGACACGATCGGCACAGACACCGGAAAAGGCAACGGCGAGAACACAGACATAACTGTGATGGTCGAACCAATACGAGGAGGCACAACAGACGGCCCGATTGACGACCCGACCGCACCCAATGACAACCGAAGCCGAAAAGTGCGGGGACGCGGCAATGAAGTAGACCCGCCTGCCCCCGGCAACAACGGCAGCGACTACGACCGGATAAGAGAACTAATCGAATATTACGAAAGGAAAATAGCAGAACTGGAAGGCCAGCTTCCTGAAAATCAGAACAACAGAAAAAAGACCAAGAAATGAACGAAAGACTGCAATTCTCATGGGGACACATCATCGCCTTCGTCGCGCTGATTGCCGTGAGCTACATATCATTCATGGGCATGACATACCTCACAGCCGGCAACTTCGTCACCGCGCTGCTGGTCATGGCCGCAATAGACATCATCTTCATGCTCTTCTTCATCGGGGCGCAGCAGATGAAAGCCTCCGGCGAACACATCAACCGCAAGATAATATTCGAGCGAATATTCATCTTCGGCTCGCCGATAGTCTTCATCGCAGCAATGATGCCCATGTCGCACTTCTGGACAGTCAAGAGCAACGAGAAGCAGATAGTGGGCACATTCCGCGGGGCAATCAGCAGCGCAAAGCAGCTGTTCCCCGACTACGAGAAATACTCCGAAGACCGCATTGCAGCCTACGGCAAGTCGCTCGACCAAATCATCAACGGCGGCGACCCCGGCCTGTTCCGCAAGGCAGGGTTCACAGAAGGCAAGACAGCCATCCAGAAGCAGAACATGCTCGAAACACTGCGCCTGCAGCTCCTCTCCGAAAACTACACCGCAATCAAGAAACCCGCCACCGAATGGCTCGACAACGCCACGCAGTCCGCCAGCATCTGGAACGTCTTCCTGCTCGGCAACACACGCGAAATCAAAGAAACGCTCGTGCAGTGGGAGACCAAGCTGAAAGGCTTCAGCGGGAAACAGATGTCAAACGAGGCGTTGCTCAACGAAGTGCCGCAGTTCAGCAGCAGCGGCGTGTCAGCCGCCCTGTCGCAGCTCGACCAGATGAGCGCCAACTTCACCCAGTGGCGCCTCCCCGCATGGCCAGGCATCATCTTCGGCATCGTCATCTACCTCATGCTCCTCTTCCCCTACATCCTCCAGGAACGCCACACCAAGAGCATCTACCGCCTAATCGGCAATGAACACTCGCGACAGGCTGACAACGGCGGCTGGTCATCTTTTGGAGACAACAGCAGCGACAAGAAAAGCACGGGCAAGAAAGGCGGAGACAGCACCAATGGCGACGACAGCTTCCTCACATCATTCTAACACGCACCTGACATGGCAGACAGAAAACAACTGATGAACAACCCCGGCGCGTTCACCGTCGCTGAAATAGCCGATGCCGTGCGTGCTGGCGTAGTCTCTGTTTACGAGCTTAGCAAAAGCGGCAAACTAACGCCGCTGATGCGCCGCCGCATCGAGAATGAGCTGCGCAACCCAGCTGCCGCACAGCAGTCTGCACCTGCGCCTGTTCCTGACTATACTCCAACACCGGCAGAACCTGTGGTCGCACCCATGCCCGAACAGCCGGCATATCAACACCCAGTGACACCGGCACAACCTGTAATGCCGCCGCAGCCAGTACAGCCAGTGCAACCGGTCATGCCACCACAGCCTGTTCAACCAGTACAGCCTGTACAGCCGACATACCAGCCGCCGACTATTGCACCTCCGCAACCGGTTGCCCCGGCATACGAAGAGCCAACACCGCCGCCTCCGCTTGTTGCCCAAGAACCGCAACCGCAGCAGCCGACATATCCGCAGCAGCCGGTTGTTTCCCCACAGCCGACATACACTGCACAGCCTCCGTTCCCCGAGCCACAGCCGCAGCCGCAAACACCGCGCAAACTGCCGAGACTGCTCTCGTTTCAGGGTCGCGAAACACGCACCAACTACTTCCTTATTTCGCTGTGTGCAAGTATATTCTGTTTCATGCTGATGGCTGCAATAGCGGCAATTCTCGACACCTACAGAGTGTCCGGTAGACAAATCGCAGTTGCAATCGCATGTGTGATCATCATCTTCTTCCTGTACTGGATAGTGTGGGCAGCCGCTGTCAGACGCTGCCATGACATGGGGAAGTCAGGATGGTTTGTGCTGCTTTCATTCGTACCCATTGCGAATATTGTGGTCGGGCTGATGCTGCTGTTCGCCAGCGGAGACCCCGGTGAAAACGAATACGGACCTAACCCAAGATAACAAAAAACTAACGCCATAATATGCCAACTAAAGAAGTAATAATCGACAACGTAGGCCAATATTCGGCCCAGGAACTGGCTGGATATATCCAGTCAGGGGTCGTGACCTACGATGAACTCTGCCAAGAGCCGGACTTCTCAGCCAAAGACAGGCAGGAAGTCTTGCGCCTCCTCAACGGTTCTGAAAACGAGGACTGGCAGCGTGCCGTTGCCGCCAACACACAGGACGGCTATGCCGCATTCCTCAATGCACACCCCGACAGCATCCACGCCGCCGATGCATACGCCGCAATCGAGAGCCTTAAGCCGCTGCCACCCACTCCGCAGTCCGACTGGGACGCTGTTGACAAGGAGAGCATCGACTCACTGCAATACTACATCGGCACCCACACTTCTGACGACCCCTATATAGGCGAAGCCCGGCGCATCATAAACGACCTGCGCCGCGAGGAGTTCCTCGGCTTTGACCTTCAGACTTTCGTCCAGCAAATCAACAACATAAACGCCGACAGAACCATAATCGACCCTGACTTGGAGGTATATGAGCAAACCACGAAATACATCAACAACGGCAAGGTCTCGCACGAAGACCTGCTCGGACTGATAAGCCGTGACAACAACTTTCTCAGCTCATCAACAATGAGAAGCCTGATTGACAACGGCTACATCACTTGGGACGACCTTAACAATGCCGGTATTGCCATGCCGTTCATAAAGGCCCTTGCCAAGAATGTCCCCTTGCAACATTTTGTGCGCCCCTTGCCCCTCGACCGCATCAACAAAGTCTCGACAGAAGTCTACTTCTGGGGCATACCCTCGTCAGGCAAAAGCTGCGCTCTCGGCGCAATCATGAGCGTTGCAAACAACGGCAAGGTCGCTCGAAGCATGGACAAAGACAATGACTGCCAGGGATATGACTACATGACCCGTCTGTCGCGCCTGTTCCAGAACAACGGCGAGGTCGGGGCGCTGCCAGCATCAACCGACATTTACTCGACATACGAAATGGGCTTTGACCTCGAAGACAACGACAAGAGAGTCCACCCGATTACCTGCATTGACCTTGCCGGCGAGCTTATGCTCTGCATGTACAAGCAGGATGCCGGGGAGGACCTTTCAGACGACGAGGTTCAGTCGCTCGACACCCTCACGCGAGTACTCAGCGACAACCGCACGGGAAACCGCAAAATTCACTTCTTCGTAATCGAATACGGCGGCGAAAACCGCCTGTACAACAACCTCGACCAACGGGACTACCTCGAAGCAGCTTTGCGCTACATACAGCGAACCGGCATCTTCAAGAAAGATACCGATGCCGTATACCTGGTGGTCACAAAAGCCGACAAAACAGGCATGGATTTGACCGACCCCAACATCGGCCTGGAACTGAGCCGGTATGTGGACGAAAACTACAGCAGCTTCTACAACGGCCTTGAACGCATCTGCCGTGATTGCGGCATCAACGGCGGCAAAGTCGAGCGCGTCCCTTTCACCCTGGGGCAGGTTTGCTTCAAATACTACTGCCTTTTTGACGAACGCCCCGCGGCAAATGTGGTCAGCAAACTGCTGTCACGCTCAAAGGGCTTCAAACACGGAAAAGTAACCAAATTTTTTGGAGGATTCAAGAAATGAACAAGATAGGACTAACGATAAGACGATACAAAGACGGTCCAATGGATCTCACAGACCCCATCAACCCTGGAGATTGGACCAAGAAAGTCGTTGACATACGCGCCACGCTCAACCTGTATGCCAACAGCGACATGAGCCGCTTCGCCACTTTCATGAGCTTTGGAGAGACCGGCACATACATCACAATCGCACGCCTGATAGGCGGTCGCGGCGGTGAAAACGTAGCCGCTTGGCTCTTCATACCCAACACAATAACTGTTGACGGCAAACAGGTCGTCGCACTCGTAAATGCTGTCAAGGGAGAACTCCTCAAGTCCCAAATCGACAAGAATGCCATCAGCAAATGGTTCTCATCCGAATATCCGGAAACGCAGTTCGCGAAGTTCCTCCCCTCAAAGCAGATGGGTACAAATGCACCGACTGCGAAACGGACATACGGCACAGCAGCCGACACACCCTCGCTGGAGCAGCTCGTAGGCGAAAACCGCTACCAGCCCTATTACGCAGAGTATGCCGCAATCCTCCTGACCGGCGCGGACAGTCTGCCGCTTGACCCTACAGCCTCGGCAAGCGTCAAAGACCTCACGAAACAGCCTCTGAAAGAGTACGGCACGCTGCTGCCGCCAGTCCAAGGCTCGCTCCCTGCGGGCGCAAAAGCCTACATAAACAGCAGAGAGTTCGCCATGCCAATGATGCTCGAAAAAGGCACAGTCATGATGATCAACCTGACACGTCTGGGCTACGAAGACTGCATGGATTCAATCAGGCTGTCCGAAAAATGCAAGCAGTACCAGCCGGCCGGGCTGAAATGGCGCAAGATAATCGACCCGAAAAATATCCGCGTTGTTGACGATATGGGCATCCCCATGAAAAATGCACAGATAACTATCAACGGCGGCGGAATAAACGCTCGCGTTGCCGTCCCCGAAGAACAGCTCTCGCAAGTCCACGTCACCGTGAAGTGCAACGGCTACAAACAAGCCGATGCAAATCCCTACTATGACCTGACAAGAGGATCCGCCACAGTTTGCATGAAACGCACGGCTCCGCCGACACGAGGCAATGGCGGGTATACAGGACGCGAATTAGATGAAGCCCGCAAAACAGGCTTCAAACAGGGACGCAAAAGCGGGCTGTTCACTGGCATTCTCTCCACAATCGCGGTCTTCGCCCTTGCCGCCGGTGCATATTTTGCAATCCACTCTATTTGGGGTGAAAAAGAATCCCCAAACCAAGATACCCTCGCCCAAGCGGAAGATGTCAACGAGACTCCAGACGAGGAAACAAAGCCTGAGGCCGATGCAGCCGCAAACGACAGCATCGCCGCCTTCAACTACTTGAAAAAGTGCAACGGCAATCTCAACAAAGACGAGATGGAAAGAATCAAGTATCTCGAAGGCCTGTGGGATGACCTCAACAGTTTCAACCTCGACAGAGTCTCTGATGAATGGGCTAAAAAACTCGGCAACAGGGATATCAAAGAATTCGACAAGATAGTCACTCATGCAAATGAGTGCATCCGAAAGGGTTTGCTCAACAAAGCCAAACAGAAAAACGGTGGTAGTTACAATAAAACCGATGATCCGAACATCTCCGTGCAAAACTACATCAACTGGATCAACGATGGCTGCAAAAAACAGAACCAGACACAACCTGCAAAGAACGCAGGAAGCAACGTAAATAGGCATTCAAGTAGCAACAGCCACTCTGGAAGAAGCAATAAAAACCGGCCTACCAACGGGAGCAACTCAAGCAGTAACGCACAAAGGCGAGGCAGCGGAAACATAGACGTATAACAAGACAATGAAAACTCCAATAAAAATACTATTGCTGGTACTGTTCTCGGTGGGAGCAGTAGCAGGAGTGCTGCTATTCGCAAAAGCTATGGCAGCACCTCCATCAAACATCAAAACTGTTGACCAATTCTCAGCAGCTATCAATGCTGATGTGCAGAAACTTGACTCAGTCGCAGGTTTCACGCAAAGCCATGATATGTATGTCGTCCTCGATGACAAGGTAAAGCGTTTCCGCACAGAGGATGTAATCGACAATGCAGCCGCCGACGAGTGCCGCAAAAAGATTGATGCAAGCTATGGCGGACACCTGAAAGACCACGGTTTCAGTATACTGAACAGTTCCAACTGGACTGGTGAACAGCTTGGTGCGGTTATCGGCTACGCCGATGCTTTGTCTGCAGACAGACTGTCTGACGGCAAACACGCTATTACCGACGAACTTGCTGCCTCATTCGCTGAACTGCATACAGTTCAGAACAACTACAAAGCCGCCCTTCAGGCATCTCGCAACACAGGGTACGTCAACATATCAGATGCGAAAGCAAAAATTGCGAGGGCAAACGAGTTCAAGAACAAGCAGTATCTGAAGAACAATTCCGCGCTCATCGCAGCACTTAATGCCGTCCCAGGAAAGATTGCCGCCTCGCACTACAACCATGTAAACGCTGTCGTGAGCAGCCTCGGAGGGTATCGAAGCGTGTCATACGACCATTACGTGGGTGTGTTGATGCCGCGAGCTAACAATGCCATCAAAGAGTATAAGAACGCAGGCATTTACAGCGGAAGCAAAAAGAGCATCGCTCCTGTTGAAGCCCGGGCTAACAGCCTTGTGGAAGCGGCTATGAGCTATTATGAATATGACTCCTCAGACGACTCTGACTATTTCTACTACTAAAATACAGACTAAACCATGAACAAATTTTTCAAATTAATGGCCGCTGCGGTGATTGCGCTGATGCCCGCAGCGGCGGTAGCGCAGGACAACAACGTGACCCTCGATCCGAGTACGGAACAAGAAGCAAAAGAGCCTGAAGCACTGCCCGACAGCATCATCGACAATGCAGGAAAAATCAGCACTTTGGAGAAGGAGAAAGAAGAGTTGGAAAAACAACTCCGAAACGCCAAAGAACAAAACGACCGGGCGTTGAAAGCATCGAGAGACAGCATTTTCACAATGCAAATAGAGTTGGTGAAAATGGCATCCAACTTCTTGTTTGTGCCATACGACAAGTATGCAATCGAAAAAATAGCAATACCCGCGTATGAGCATTCAAAGGGAACACCTATGTACGAAAAGAATAATATACGGTTGAAATGTCTGCAAGAGTATCGCAATGATATTCAATCGTTGGTTGATTTCATGAAACAGCTAAAGAAAACAATGTTTAATGGTTTGGATGGTGCACGGACCAAAGCAAAACAAAAAATACCCGAATTGGAGGCACTGGAAGTCTACAAGCGTTATGATGCTTATCGAAAGCAGTACGACGACACAGGAATGTTTCTTTGGAAGAAGATGTCATCAATACGCAGCACCCTCAATAGAACAGACAAAAATGCATATTCGGATTTTAAAAATATACAACAAGAGTTGGAAGAACTGCTAAAAGATCAATGGTTATGAGACGTAGCGTATTTATAATGGCTCTGCTGGCAGCAATGGTGATGCTGCTCCCTAATTACGCAGAAGCAGACTTGTTCCAAACAGCGAAAAAAGCCAAGGCAAAGAATGCGGAAAAACGCCGTCAGGAACAGGCCGCGTGGGAAATGTTGGATATGCATGACAAAGAAGACATTCAGGCGTTTCTCACGAAGTTCCCCAAAAGCTCGCACAGGGATGAGGCCAAAGGGTATATCACGGAAATAGACCTGTGGGACAATGCCTGCTCCAAGAATACCATTGAGGCATACCAGAACTACCTCAACACTACACAGTTAAACTGGCATTCACTCGACGCATCTGAGAATATAACATATTTGCAGAAAGCTCGTGACAAAGCGGCATGGGACAAGGTGACAGATGTCGGCACTATCGAGGCATACGTGAATTTCATAGCAGACAACCCAGAATCTCCGTATGTGGAGGATGCACAAACCGCCCTGGCACAGCTCAAACAAGACGCGGCATGGACTGCTGCGTTGAATAGCGGCAACCTTGCCGACTATGAGAAGTTCGTGAGCGAGTTCCCGGAAGCAGAGCAAAAGGAAGAAGCTGAAAAGAAGATACACGAGCTCAAAGGGCAAGTGTATTACAGTGTGGGCAAGTTGAATGAGGCCTATGAAGAGTTCAGCAAAGCAGGACGTGACAGCCTGACACCAGCAAATTACGCAGCTTTTGTTGAGTGCAAGGAATACTCCGAATTTTCTGCTCTCAACATATATTGCAGCGAAGATTCTCTTAATTGGTTCATAAAAGGACATCCAAACAGCAAATATATACCCCAAGTGCAGAACTATCTCGCAATCGTCAAAGCTCGTAACTTGAGCGACTACGCATCCGAATACAGCTATGATGAAGTTCGCGCCCTTGCCACCGACGAAAAGACAAGACAAACTGTGGAAGGCTACATCACAGCCAACCGCAATGCGCAAAAGGAACGTGAACGAGAGCGTCGCCGTTGGCGTCGCGAGGAGAACGGTGGTCTCGTCAATATGGGTCTGCAATTCCTCGATTTCGGGTGGAACGGCAAGACTGATGATGACGTGGTGATGAACTACAACTTAGGCCTGTACCTGCGTATCGGCAATTATGCCGACTGGGTGCAGTTTGTAGTGGGCGTAGAACCAGGCATGCTAATGTACTATAAGTATTTCTCACGCGACTATTCAGACAAGATGACACAAAAGTTTCACATGCCGGTATCAGCTCATCTGAAACTTAACCTGTTCAAAATGGGAGAATCTTCACGCTTCTTCGTGTTCGGCAAGTACCAGTACAACGCAGTCCGCGCTGAGGATGCGGAAGCAAAACAGGCTTGGAGCGCAGGCTTCGGCTTCTCGTGGAAGCACTTCGACTGGTCGCTCTATTACCGTCAGGATATGGGCAAACCAGAGAGTTCCGGAGGTTGCACGAGTGACAGCCGTCAGCATTTCTTCGGGACGACAATGACAGTTTACTGGAAACTGTAAGCGTGCAACACAACCGACATTATCCGGAGGGGAGGGCGAGGAAGTCCTCCCCTCTTTTATGCAAGCGGGGCGCGTGCAGTGTTGCATCCTCACGAAATTTTGCCCTGCCGGCACGCGGCTCGGATTATTATTGCTAACTTTGCGGCTGATACTTACACATCGCGCCTATGGACACCTCAACAAGGAAAAAGTATTTCTGGCTGCTCGCGGCCATTGTTTTCGTGCTTCTCTTCCTGTTCCTCGGCCTGTCGCCGTTCAATACCAAGGGAGAGCCGCGTGAGGCCGTGGTGGCAGTCTCTATGCTGAACCAGGACAACTGGATATTGCCGGTCAACAACGGCATCGACATGGCTTACAAGCCGCCGTTGTTCCATTGGTGCATCGCCGCATTGTCGTCCGTCACAGGTGCGGTGACGGAATACACGTCGCGCATGCCGTCGGCTCTCGCCCTCGCTGCGATGACGCTTGCCGGTTTCCTGTTCTATGCCAAGCGGCGCGGCGTGCAAGTCGCGTTCATCGCCGCGCTGGTTACGCTGACCAGCTTCGAGGTGCACCGTGCCGGCACAAACTGCCGTGTGGACATGCTGCTGACGGCGTTCATGGTCATTTCCCTGTACCTGCTGTACCGGTGGCATGAGCGTGACATGAAGGGCGTGCCGTGGGTTGCGATATTATGCCTGAGCGGCGCGTTCCTGACCAAAGGGCCGGTAGGGATGCTGCTGCCCTGCCTCGTCATCGCAGTTTTCATGCTGATACGCGGACGGCGGTTCGCCGAGGTGCTGTGGAAACTGGCTTGCGTCGCGCTTGCCTCGTGCGTGCTGCCGCTGCTGTGGTACATTGCGGCATACAGACAGGGAGGCGAGGAGTTCCTGCAGCTCGTGCTGGAGGAAAACGTGCTGCGCTTCCTCGGCAAGATGACCTACGGCTCGCACGAAAACCCGGTGTACTACAACTTCCTGACCGTCCTGTCCGGCTTCCTGCCGTACACGCTTATGGCGCTGATTTCACTGTTCACATTGCGCTATAAAGGGTGCATCACCGGCAAGCCGCGACAGTGGTGGACGCGCTTCAAGACGTACATACGCGAAATGGACGACACGCGGCTGTTCTCGCTGCTCAGCATCGCCATCATATTCGTGTTCTACTGCATACCGAAAAGCAAGCGCAGCGTCTACCTGCTCCCGATATACCCGTTCATAGCCTATTTCCTGGCGGAATACATATTGTGGCTCGTGCGCACACGCCCGGGCGTGGTTAAATCTTTCGGACACATAATGTCGGCAATTTCGGTTGCCGTAGGCGTAGCGTTCATTTACCTCGGCTGCGGCGGGTCTGTGGACGCCCTGTTCAGCGGCAAGCACGCCGCACAGAATATGGAGTACGCACAGTCTGTTGCAGCCTCGTCGCACAACCTGCTTTCCGACGGGCTTGTACTGCTTATGCTGGCAGCGGCGGTGTCATACATCGCCATATACTCCCGACAACAGAAGTTTGACGCCAAAGGGTGCTGGCGGATGTTCGCGGTTGTCATCACGCTCTACATGGCGTTCGACGGCGTGTTCGCGCCGGCAATAATGCGAGTCAAGACCGACAAGTATGTGGCAGAACGGATTGCGGAACTCGTGCCGCAAGGCAAGCTGTACTCGTGCCACACTGGCCAGACCTCCGGCAACCCGATGCGGCAGTTCACTGTCAACTTCTATCTGGGCGACCGCGCTGTGCCTTTTGACGCGGAGAAGCCGGCGAGCGGCTACCTGATAGCCGGCGAAGAAGAAGCGGCAAAGTTCACCTCGGCGCACCCCGGATACACGCTGCAACAGGTCTATGACAGCGGACACCGCAGCTGCGACGACCGCAAAATACTGCGCCTGTACCGCTTCAGCAAAGGACAACCGCCGATGACGCCATGAAAAACCGTCCACAAACAGCACTGTCAATCAGCCGGTTAAAAAGTAAATGAAATTTTCTTCCCGAAAAATTTGGTCAGGTCAGGAATAAGCAGTAATTTTGCAACGTCAAAAGGCAAAGAGATGCCCCGAAAGATGACAACGATGCCTTGTGGTGTAATGGTAGCACACCGGATTCTGGTTCCGTTTGTGAGGGTTCGAGTCCTTCCAAGGCAACTATGGCATTACTATGCACTTACGGCAGATTTACAAAACGCTTACTGACAGCAAGTTAAAGCGAAAACGTAAATCTGCCGTAATGCGTGTGTAACGCCTTAATCCGTTTATGTTGTTACGCTGGTTGTTATGCACCACGCGCTTGCATTGCCCGATTTATCGCTAACTTTGCACTGGCAGAAATGCTAAACAACCCAAAAGCCACAAGCTGACAATGAAAGCAACACTATACATTTCCGCGAGTGCCGAGGGGATAGTCCCGGCACGTTACCGCCTGACAGACGGCAGGGCGGTTCAGCTGTACCACACAAGCGACATTCGCGCACGCGCCGAGGAGCTGCGCAAGTTCAACCCCGACTGCACGCCGCGCCGCCGCGTGTCGTACAGCCGCGACCTTGCCGCGCTGCTGTGGGAGCGGCGGGTGCTGATAGAGGACACCTACCTGAAAGCGTCGGCGGCAGGGCGCGTGCCGTCGGCGAAGGAGTTCCACGCGCTGATGAGTGAAGCCCTCAACCCCACACCCGACAAGCCGAAAGGCGTTCAGCTGCTGGAGGCGTTCAGCGACCACGCAGAGCAACCGCATTTCAGCGAGGCGCGGAAGCGCGGCTACCGCGTGACGCGCGGCATACTTGAGCGGTTCTTGCTTGTCAATGATGCAGAGGGGATAACCGCCGCCGAGTTCACAGCCGACCACGTGGAAGCGTTTGCGGCGTTCTGCCGTGATGAGTACATGATTGCAGATGACCCGAGGTTTGCGGAAGTGTACAGGGGGCTGAACAGGCGACCCGATGCCGAGAGGGCGCAAAACACCGTGGCGGCTAAGCTGCGGCAGCTGCAAGCGGTGTTCTCGCGGCTGGAAGAAGCGGAGGTTATAGACCGCTCTCCGTTCAGGCGGCTGGGCAAGGCGCGTCACGCCGCCGCGATGCGCGAAAGCTATTCGCCCCCCGACAGCCTCACCCTTGACGAGTTGAACAGGTTGCGCCGCGCCGCGATGCCCGAGGAGCTGGAGGAGACGCGGCGGGCGTTTGTGCTGCAATGCGCCGTGGGGGCGCGTGTCGGCGACTTCGCGATGCTGACAACGGATAACGTTTCAGTGACGGAGGGAGGGGCGGCGTATCTGCACTACGTGCCGCGCAAGACGCGGAACACGAGCCTTGCCGAGGTGCGCACGCCGCTTGTATTATACGCGCTTGAGCTTGTCAGGCGTTCGGGGCTGCGGTTCGGCATACTCCGCAACGTGTCGGGGCATGACGGCTACAACGCCCGGATACGGCGCGTGGTGCGAGAGGCTGGCATAACGCGGCAGGTGTGCGTGTCCGTCGGCGGCGAGGTGCGGCGCGTGCCGCTGTGCGATGCCGCCAGCTCAAAGTGGGCGCGGCGCACGTTCGTGACGCTGTGCGACATGGCGGAGGCGCGGCACGCGGTGTCGGGGCTGCACGCCGAGGGGTCAAAAGCGGTTCGGCATTATTCCGCCCTCACGCTTGACGACAGGTTCGCGCTGGTGTCGGCTGCTTACGGCGAGCCGCTTTACCGCGTGTCCGAGGGGCTGGAAGCGGTTGAGGCGCCAGACAAGGGAAAGGAGGTGACGGCATGAAGAAGTCGGATTTGCGAGTGCTTGAGGTTGCCGCGTCGTGGGCTGCGCGGCTGAACTGGATAGAGACGCTGCGGAGCGCGTCCGTGGCGATGAGAGACGCAACGGAGGAGCAAGCCGCCGCCGAGTACGACAGGGGGCTGTTTATCCTTGTCAAAGACATGGCGGAGGGTCTGCCGATGCTGCGTGACGCGCTGGCGGACACGGAGGAGGCGGACGACTGGCGAGCCGTCGGCGAGTATGCCGAGGAGTTCAGGCGGCTGGCTGAAAGGCTTGAGACGCTGGCGGCGGAGAGGTTCGGCAGGGTTATAGACGGCGCGGCGCGTGGCGGTGACGGGTTCACGGCGCAGACCGCCGCCGCCGTGGCTGGCGAGGTGCGGCTGCTGCTTGAGATGCACGAGCGGCGCGGCGTGCCGCCCGAGGCAGTGCAGATGCCCGACAAGGCAGGGGCGGCGGACGATGAGGCAGTGCAGGGCGCGGCGGCTGAAAAGCATTCCGACACGCTGGAGGACTTCGTGACGGTGAAAGCCGCCGCCGATAACGTGGCGCGGCTGCTGCTTGAGCACGGCGAGGGCAAGCAAATGCAGTTCGCAATGACAGCCGCCGCAGTCAAATATGGTTTGCTTGACGGATACCCGATATACCCGGCATACGCCGAACTGTTCAACCGCCGCTGGGGCGACTGGCGGAAAAGGGACAAGCCGTACAGCGAGCGGCATTATTACGCCCTCAAAAACAAGGGGTGGGAGGCGGTGAAGCACAAGCCGAAAACCGCCGCGTGGGAAGCCGTGTGCAGACTTGCCGAGGAGTACGGCATACCGCCGAGGGGGCGGAATACGTACAGACACGAATAAACGCCGCTGGCGGCTTTTTCCTTGTCAGATGATAAACTGCACGCCCGACAGGGAGAAACGCCGTGAGAGGGCTTGTATAAGCCCGACAGGGGGGATTTCCCTTGACTGGCGCAGGAGCGGACGGTGTTAAAGCCGCACCGCCGTGGCGCAAGTCCGTGTAATAGATATATCCTGATATATCTAATACACGGCTGGGACGGCAGAGTGTTAAAGCCCGACAGGGGTATTGCTTTTGTCCGCTTTTGTCCGTAACTTCGCAGTCCCTAAAAGTAACAGCGGCACGGCGTTTGCGGTGCTGTCAGACATAGAAAATTTGCCCTTTGCAGGTGGCGGTATCGGAAACGACCGCACGGCTACTGTTACAGCCGAGGACACCGCACGCAAGGGGCTTTTTGTATTCCTACCTAAAAGTAACAGACAATGACAACTTACAGACGAGAGGGCGGCATGACAGCCGCCGAGATGCGCGAGACGCTGCACACGGCGGCGGAGATGCTGGCGGCGTGCCGCCGTATGCTGGCGACCACGGCGAAGGCGGTGGCGCAGTACACGGTAGCCAACGCGCTGCACAGAGCCGCCGAGAGCGCGGCGAAGGCGCTGGCGCGGCGTGCCGGCGGCGCGGCGATGCGCATGGCGCAGTGCGAGAACGCTATGAAGTGGATGCGCGACGCGCTGGCGGACGATGCCGAGGGCGACACCCCCGAACATTCAACCTTGACAAAGGGAAAGGAGGTGACGGCATGAAAGCAAAGGCAGAGGAGATGACGCGCGAGCAGGTGCGCTACGAGAGCGCGGCGTTGTGCCTGATGAACGAACTGTCGGAAGCCGCCGACCGCAACGGCTGGCACTTCCACGACGATGCCGAGTGCAACGTTTGGGAAGTGCTGTCAACGGCGGCGGAATTGCTTGACGACTTGCGGCTGCTGAACGCATACGAGGCAACCGCGCTTGTGCAGATGCTGGTGCATTACCGCGTGTGGGCTGAACGCCAAGGCACTTCCACTGACAAGGAAACGGCCGCGTTTGCGCAGTCGGCGGTGCTGGCGGTGCTGCGGAACAACCACAAGCTGGCGGTTCACGCGAGCGCGGCGCAGGCGTGTGTGTCGGCGTTCAACGCATACTCCGACATGATGAGCGACCGCCGCGCAAGAGACTGGGAGGAGGAGGACGCGGCGAAGAAAGCCGAGAGCCACAACCTCTCAACCCCGACAGGAGGAAAGGGGGTGTTATCGTGACCACGGAATTACCCGACACGCTGATGCCTCACGGACAGTACGGCACAGCCGCCGCCGCAAAAATGCTGGGGGTCAGTGAGCGGACTATCCGCCGCTGGGCTGAACGCGGTTTCCTGAAGAAGCGTTTGCACAAGTACACCGGCAAGGCGGTATTCCGCGGGGACGAGCTGATAGCCTTTTGGCACGCGGTGCGGAAAGCCTGACATTTCGCGGTCAGGAGGATTTCCGATTTCCGATTTCATTTCCGATTTCATTTCCGAATACCCCTGACCGCTAATTTTTCAAAGCACTGACAATAAGGGCGTTGCAATTTCCGATTTCCGATTTCATTTCCGATTTTCCTTGACAGTGATAAAAGTGCCTGAAACTGCCTTTGGATAGTGCCTAACTTTGCGGCGTATCAATAACCGCCGTGAAGAACGGCACAAAAATTCATATTATGACAAAAAGATTTCCAACCAACCCTCAACCCCTGATGCCGAAAGGCGTTCAGATGACCGCCCCGGCGTTCTCGCTGACAGCCGAGAGCGTGGAAGCAATCGCGGACGCGGTGGCGCGTATCCTTGACGAGCGCATGAAGACCGCCGCCGAGGCAGACCGCCGCACCCCTTTGATGAGCCTCAGGCAGACGGCGGAGCGTTTGGGCGTGTCACGCCAGACGCTGCACAAGTGGGAGGCAGTCGGCTACCTGAAGCCGCTGCGTTTCGGCAAGAGAATACGTTACCGCCGCTGTGACGTAGACAACGTGGCGGAGGCGCAGGAGTTCATGAAAGCAAGAAAGGAGGCACGCAGATGAAGACCACGGATACAAAGACTATGAGCCGCGAGGAACTGGAAGCGTATTGTGAAGCCCTTGAGGGGCAAGCCAAACGCGACGCCGACACAGTCAACCGCCTGGCAGTCCGCTACAGCGCACTGCTTGACCGTTTGCAGAAGTACGAGGACGAGGACGGCGGCGGCAATGCCACTGACAAGGAAAAGGATTTGCGCCGCTGTCTGCATATCCTTTACCACGACTTCGCGGAAAGCTTTTCCGGCTGGCTGCGCATAGCCGAATATATCCGCCGCGACGAGGAAAGGGCATACGAGGCGTTGCGCACAGGCGGCAACGTAGAGGGGCGCATACACGACACGGCGCGGTGGGCTGGCGAGATAGTCCGCAAGACACGCGAGCAACGCGCCGCGCTGGGGCTTATCAGGGAGATTGCCGAGGCAGCCACAGGCGATTGGCTGTACCTCCTTGACGACATAGACGACTGAAACAACCAATAACCAACAATAAGCGACATGGCAAACAATCACGCTATGAGCGAAGAGACAAGAAAAGGGGGCGGCAACGCGCCGACCCCCCAAAACAGTTGCACAAGCCGCCACAATGAAAGCGGTTCTGAGTGCAAAGGTACATATTATTTCACTTGTCCGCAAGGGGCGGAAGCCGTTGAGGTGCTGAAACGCCTGATGCGGAACTGCTACGAGTCGGCACGCGCCCACGCGATGCGCGGCAACGTGCTGGCAGGGAAGAGTTTCCGCGATGCGCTGAAAAGCGCGGCACGGAAGCGCAGACCGCGCCCGCTATACCGGTCAATGTGGTACGAGGGGCAAATCGCGATGCTGTTTGCCGACACCAACCAAGGCAAGACCATACTCGCAACGCAAATAGCCGTTGACCTTGCCCGACAGGGGCGGCGCGTGCTGTACTGCGACTTTGAGATGACCGAGGAGCAACAGCTGCTGCGTATGAGCCGCGAGGTAGTCGGCGAGGAGCGGGAGCGTTACCTGACAATGTTTGAGCGTGGCGAGGCCTTGCCGCCGCTGGTGGCGATTTCAGAGGACGACGGCGGCGGGCGCACCGTGTCCGAGATGTACGACTTGCCCGAAACGCTTTTCCGAGTAGAGCCTAACGGCATGGGCGGCGATGACGAGATGCGGCGCGGCGATGATGGCGTGGTGGCGAGCGAGGTTATCCGTTCGATAGAGCAATGGGCGGAGGAGTTCAACGCCGACGTTGTTATCGTGGATAATATCACGTACATGGCGCTGGGGCTTGAGAAGTCGGCTATTGCGACACAGCTTGTACAGGAGCTGAAGCGGTTGCAGAAGCGGCGCGGCTGGTCAATGCTGGTGCTGGCGCACACCCCGAAACGCAATGCAAGCGAGCCGCTGACTAATGACAGCATGGCGGGTTCTAAAAAGCTGGTGGGCGCGGCTGACAGCGCGTTTGCTATCGGCTGCAGCGTCAAGGACAGCGGCGTTAAATACATCAAACAGACCAAGAGCCGAGACGCGGCGTTTGAATACGGCGCGGACAACGTGATAACGTGCGAGATTGAGAAGGAGGGGGGCTTGTTCCTGAAGCTGAAGGAAACAGGCTATGCGCGAGAGGCAGACCTGTTGCGAGAGCCGACAGAGAAGCAAGCGGCGGCGGCTGATGAGAAACTCGCGGCACTCGTTGCGGACGGCTGTTCATCTGCACAGGTTGCCAAGGAGCTGGGCATAAGTCAGCCGACGGCATGGCGGCGCATTAAAGCCCTACAGCGCAAGCCCGACCCGACAGTGTTTGATGCCGTCAACCTTGACGACGAGGACGACGACGACGACATGTAATATATAACAGCCGAAATTTGCGGAATACGTTTTGACACTTTGCTACAATTCAGGCCATTCAATTCACCCGATTTCCCCTAGGGTTTTCCCATGAATTGAATGACCGAATTGCCTGACAGATGAAAGTCAAACGGCAATTCCGCTTTACACAATGACAGAGAGCAAAACAGCAATAACACGACAGCCAAAAACGACCAAATACGACAAATAGAACAATGAACAAGTACAGCAACTACAACAAGCCGCGCTTTTCGCTTGACGAGAATTGCGCAGGACACCGACAGGTGAAACGCAGATGCCCGAATTGCGGGCGCAAATCATTCGTGGCGATGCTTGACTGGGAGACAGAGCAGCCTATCGATGCCGCAGTGCTGGGGATATGCGACCACGCGCAGAGCTGCGGCTATGCCGACACCGACCTAAAGGGGTACTGGAAACAGCACCCCGACAGGTACGAGACCCTGACAGGCGAGCCGCACCCCTCAACGCGCCCCGGCTGGCAGAGCCGCGACCGCTGCGACCGCTACGACCGTTCCGAGTTCCTGGAAATAGCGAGCCGCCTTGCCCGCGAGTGGGACGAGGAGGGCGCAGAGCCGACAGGCGGCAATGCCGATGACCCGACACCCGAAACGCCGACCGCCTCAACCGTTCAGGACATGGCGGCGGCGGTTGCAGAGCTGGCGGCGCGTATCGTAGAGGAGCGCATAGGAAGCCGCCTCACGGCTTTTTCCTTGTCAGATGACAAACCGCACACCCGACAGGGAGAAACGCGCACACGCGGCGGCTACGGCGCGAAAGCGGCGCGGTATGCGATGCCTGACGCAATACCACCTGACGAGGTATTGCGGACGCTGCACGGCTACGAGGGCAACCGCTTAGCGGCGTGGCTGCGCGACACCTTCGCGCCGCTGCTGACAGCCGCCGAGGTTGAGGGCGTGCTGCTGGATTACGCGGTTGGCACTGTCAGTTATCGGGATTGGGGTTGCGGCGGCAGCCCGATGTATTGGCAGATAGACGCGGCAGGGCTGGTGCGGACTGGCAAGGCTATCGGTTACGGCGCGGACGGCAGGCGAGTACGAGAGCCGAGACCGCTGATGAGGTGGGCGCACTCGCGGCACAAGGCAGAAGCCGAGGCACGCGGCGAGGAGTTCGTGATGCGGCAATGCTGGTTCGGCGCTCACAGGCTGCAGCGGCAGGGGCAAGCGGCGTGGCTGTGCGAGGGCGAGAAAGGGGCTTTGATAGCCGCCCTTGCGCTGCGTGCCGTGGATGCAGAGCTGTACAGGCAGATAGTGCCGGTGGCGTGCGGAGGCTGCCAAGGGTTCAACCCCACACCCGACAGGCTGGAAAACCCCTGGGACGCTTTGCAGTCGGCGAAAGGCAGGAGCGTTGTAATATTCCCCGACAGCGGAAAGCAAGGCGAGTGGGCGGCAAAGGCTGAAGCCCTTGGCGGATACTCCGCTGCTGTGAGGGTGTCGCGCTGGTGCGAGCCTGGCGCAGTGCCGTATGAGGTTCACGACGGCGACGGGTTCGATGACGTGATACTCCGATGCATAGCCGAGGGCGGCGACCTTGCCGCGCTGCTGCTGTCGGCAGTGTCGTGACAGGAGGCGCGGACGATGCACGGCGGCGCGGACGGAGTACCCGACAAGGGGAAACGCCGCGCCGCCTTGCCTTGCCGTTGCAGTTCGGCAGACAACCCCAAGTTAATTGCAGGACAAAAGGCTCACAATTTGCCGTGTCGGAATTGTTGTGCTATCTTTGCGGCATGGCAAAGACGGTCAGAATTTGTGTACGGGTGCTGCCTGAACTGCACGAGGCCTTGCAGGAAATTGCAAGGCGCGGCGGTTTTCCGAGCGTGCCGAACTACGTCACAACGCTGCTTACGCGCATGGTGCGCAAGGCGGCAGAGACGCAGGAGGCATGGCGCGAGGAGGAGCGGCGGCACAAGCCCACAGCCGAGGAGGAAATCGCCGAGATGTTCGGCGAGTACACGGACGCGGAAGCGCCGAGGTACGGCGAGCGCACCAAGAGGACGCGCCGCACCGAGTGCCGGTAACTCCGAGGAGGCGCGGGCAACCCCCCTATCGGGAATATTCTTTGTCAGGTGATAAACAGTGTACAGCCGTGAGAGCGGATAACGCCGCCTCACGGCTTTTCCTTTGTCAGATGATGAACTATACACCCGACAGGGAGAAACGCCAAGGGAGGGGCGTTTGCGGCGTTGTGCTGGCGTGCTGGCGTGTGATGCCGATGCCCCGATACATTTCCGCTGATGAGGGACACACCCCCGGGGGGGGTGTTTTTTCAGAGGGGTGGGGGGCTAAGAAACCCACCCGCGCCCTATTTTGAATGCGCGAGGTGATTTTCAGCCCCCACAAATGGTTAACTATTTGACAATGAAATAATTGCGGATATTTCATCTTGTCGGGTGCTGCACAGGCGGCGTTGCCGATGCCGATGCCGATGCACTTTTACGGATAATTGGCAAAACTGCCAACAACTTGCAGTGCAGGGGACAGGCAAAACACGGCAACCGAAAATGCATAATCGGTTTATGTTGTTACGATGTTGTTATTTTGCCGATGCCCTCAACAGCCAAAACGCTGACATTCAACGTATTGGCAAAATTGGTTCAAGTCCTTCCAAGGCAACAAGACGAAAACAGGAATTTGCCCTCCTGTTTTCGTTTTCTTATTTAAGTGATACACAGGCGGTTGCAAAAACGCCGCTTTTAGGTTTTCCCGCCGAAAACCTGTTGTTCACACGGCAATCCCGGGCAGATGTGCAGCCGAATGTGCAGTGGGGATGCAATCTTCAGGTTCAACTCTAAATCTGGAGTTCTGTATCGACAATCACAATTATTTGATTTGCAATGACTTG
>DHKE01000084.1 GCA_002404675.1 Porphyromonadaceae bacterium UBA4702
TCCAAGGCCACCAACGTCAATTCCACCTGGTACGCCCTCGAAAGCATGGTGACACCCACTGTCCTCATACTCGGAGGCAAGGACAAGGGCAACGACTACTCGGAGATACTCCCTTTCGTGCGCGAAAAGGTCAAGGCGATAGTCTGCATGGGCAAGGACAACCGCAAGCTGCTGGACTTTTTCACCGGGCAAGTGCCTGAAATCCATGACACCCACTCGCTGAAGGAGGCCGTGGAGGCGTGCCGCAAGGCAGCCGTCCCAGGCGACACCGTGCTGCTCTCCCCCTGCTGCGCCAGCTTCGACCTGTTCAGCAGCTACGAGGACAGGGGCGAACAGTTCAAACAGGCTGTGAGAGAAATGAAGAAATGACAACCATCACCACCGCACCAGAACCATAGACCGATGGCAACAGACTCCTCTCCCGCTATAGAGATACGCGAGACCATAGACGGCGTGCCGGCTGGCGACGCCGCTGCCGGCACGCCCCGCCGCAAAGGGCTGTTCGGCTTGATGAGCAAGAAGGATGCAGACCCGGACAAGGCCTCCAACCCCAAGTCAGACACGTACATCTGGGGCACATACATAGTCCTGGTCATCGTCGCGCTCATCGAGGGCTACAGCGCATCGAGCAGCCTGGTGAAGACTTCCGCCGACGTATACAAGCCGCTGATTGAAAACGCGGTGTTCCTGTTCATCGGCTTCTGCTTCACCTTCATGCTGCAGAAGGTACACTACAAGTGGATCAAGATGTACGCCGGCTTTATATTCATTGTGAGCATATTTTTGCTGGTGTGGGCAACAGTTGCCGGGGACAACCTGAACGGAGCAAGCCGCGCTATCAGCAAATACGGCATCTCAATCCAGCCGCCGGAAATCATCAAGCTGACTATGGTGATATACCTGGCCAAGATACTCGCCAAATACCAGAAGCCCGGGGGCGTGCGCACCACCGGGGTGATATGGTGCGCCCTGACCACCGGCATAGTAGCCGTGCTGCTGTACATCAACGGACTGACCAACGCGGCAATGGTGTTCTGCACGTCATTGGCAATGTGGCTCATCGGCGGCATCGAATGGCGCAAGATAGGTATAGTGCTGCTCATTGCCGTCGGTGTAGGCGGCGTGGCATACACAGTGAAGGCTACCACCCGCGCAGAGACCCACGAGAGCCGAATAGCGGAATATACACGCGGCATCAAGCCGACCGACACGATAACCGACAAGAACCGCCAGCCCATGTTCGCGCGTTTCGCCATAGCACGCGGCGGCATAGTGAACACCGCACCCGGCTCGTCGCACGAAAGCGCGCGGCTGCCTCTCGCCTACTCCGACTTCATCTACTCCATCATAGTCGAGGACGGCGGCATTGTCGGCGGCGTGCTCCTCATCGCCCTGTACATCGGACTGCTGATGAGGGCCGGGGCAATAGCGAGGAAATGCCGCCGGGCGTTCCCGGCACTGCTCATCATGGGGTGCGCCGTCATGATAGTGCTTCAGGCGCTGGTGCACATGGTCATAGTCGTTGGCATAGTGCCTGTCTCCGGACAGCCCCTGCCGCTCATCTCCAAGGGCGGCACGTCGATTATCGTCATGTCGATGGCATTCGGCATCATGCTCTCCGTGAGCCGGTACGCCGTGCGCAGCAACAACAAGAAGGAAATACGAGCCGAGCTCAAGCAGCTCGACGAGGACATCAGCGCCATAAACCCTGCCATAGCAGACAGCGCAGATGTCCCGACAAAATAAACCACAGAGACACAAACGTATGGAAAGCAAAAAACGGCCTATACGAGCCATAGTGAGCGGCGGAGGAACGGGAGGACACATCTTCCCCGCCGTCTCAATAGCCAACGCGCTGCAACGCCGCTGCGGCGCGGAGATACTGTTTGTCGGCGCTGAAGACCGCATGGAGATGGAGAAAGTGCCGGCGGCGGGATACCGCATCATCGGCCTGCCCGTGGCGGGCTTCAACCGCAAGAACCTGTTCAAGAACTTCGCCGTAATCCGCAAGCTGATGCGCAGCGTGGCTATGGCACGCAAGATCATCGCCGACTTCAAGCCCGACATCGCCATTGGCGTGGGCGGCTACGCCTCCGGGCCTACGCTCAAGGCGGCGCAACGTGCCGGGATACCGACACTGATACAGGAGCAGAACTCATACGCCGGCGTTACCAACAAGATGCTCGCACGCGACGCGCGGCGCATATGCGTGGCATACCCCGGCATGGAGCGGTTCTTCCCTGCCGACAAAATTGTCATGACTGGCAACCCGGTACGCAAGGGACTGCTGTCGTGCAACCTCACGCCAGAAGAGGCGCGGGCGCAGTTCGGCCTCGACCCGGAGCGTCCCACTGTCCTGTTTGTAGGCGGAAGCCTCGGTGCGCGTACCATCAACGAGACCCTCGAGCGCGACGTGCAGCACCTCGCCGACGCTGGGCTGCAGGTGATATGGCAGACCGGCAAGTATTTCGGCGACCGTGGCACTGCGGCTGCCAACGGACGCAAGGGGATAGCAGTCACCAAGTTCATCGCCGACATGGGCGCGGCTTACCGCGCTGCCACCCTCGTGGTGTCGCGTGCCGGCGCAGGGTCGATAAGCGAACTGCAGCTGCTCGGGCTGCCGGCGATACTCGTTCCCTCGCCCAATGTGGCTGAAGACCACCAGACCAAGAACGCCCACGCCCTCTCCGACCACGGCGCGGCCATCACCGTCACCGACGCTGACGCTCCGCAGAAGCTCGCGGAAACTGTCCTCGACACCGTCTTTGACACGGCTCGCCTCGAACAGATGAGCAAGGCTGTGCGCGGAATGGCGCTCCCGGACGCAGACGAGAAGATAGTGGACCAGATACTGCAAATCATCAACAGCGGCAACGCCAACACCCTCTGACACCATGAACAGCAGCACTGCACAGCACATATATTTCGTCGGCGCAGGAGGCATAGGCATGGCCGCGCTGGTGCGCTACTACCTCTCGCGCGGCGTGCAGGTGGCGGGCTATGACCTCACGCCTTCCGGCCTGACACACGCTCTGGAGCGCGAAGGGGCGCAACTCACATACCGCGACGACACCGCGGACATCCCCGACGGCTTCCGCGACCCGGCTCACACCACTGTGGTGTACACCCCAGCCGTGAGCGATGACAACCGCATACTCTCCTACTTCCGTCAAGGCGGCTTCAACGTGGTCAAGCGAGCAGTGATGCTCGGGCAGATAACGCGCCACTCGCGGGCCATCTGCGTCGCCGGCTCGCACGGCAAGACCACCGTCTCCTCCATGGTCGCGCACATACTCCACACCTCTGACGTAAAGTGCAACGCTTTCCTGGGCGGAATACTGCGCAACTACGGCAGCAACCTCATACTGGACGACAGCTCCCCCTGGTCGGTCATAGAGGCGGACGAATATGACCGCTCGTTCCACCAGCTAAACCCCTATATAGCCGTCATCACATCGACCGACCCCGACCACCTCGACATATACGGCGACGAGGAGGGCTACCTCGAAGGGTTCGCCCACTTCACCTCGCTCATAGCGCCTGGCGGCACGCTCATACTGCACACAGGCCTGAAACTTGTGCCGCGTACAGTGGAGGGTGTCAACACGCTGACATACAGCGGCGCCGGCGATGGCGACTGGCATACCGCCAACATACGCTATGACGACGGCCGGCTGTGGTTTGACATCGTCCACCCCGATGGCGTCATCCGCGACGTGGAACTGGGAGTGCCTATAGCCATCAACATCGACAACGCGGTGGCTGCAGCCGCTGCGGCTCACCTCGCCGGCGCCTCTGACGACAACATACGCCATGCGCTGCGCACATTTCTCGGCGCGAAACGCCGCTTCGAGGTATGGCTGCGCCCCGAAGACACGGCGTGCGGCACCGTGCTCATCGACGACTACGCACACAGCCCCCACGAGGTCGAAGCCTCGATAACCTCCGTCCGCAAGCTGTACCCCGGACGCGAGCTGACAGTCGTGTTCCAGCCGCACCTCTACACGCGCACGCGGGACTTCGCCCCGGAGTTTGCCCAGGCGCTCTCCCACGCCGACCGCGTGGTGCTGCTCGAAATATACCCGGCACGTGAGAAACCGATACCCGGAGTGACCTCGCAAATCATTTATGACCGCCTCACTTCGCCCGAAAGGCTCATTTGCCCCCGCAAGGATTTGTTGAATCTGATAAAAAATAGTAACTTTGAAATCCTTATGACACTGGGAGCCGCCAACCTGGATGTGCTGCTCCCCGACATCAAGGATATACTAACAGCGAAGACCATTGGCACGCAAGGCCCTGTATAAAGTAGGCAAATGGCTGATACTCATCGCCCTGCTCACCTATACCGTCATCATTTCGGTATGGGCGGGACAGCGTGACTCCACGCGGCGGTGCAGCGGTATAGAGGTGAGCATCGAGCAACGCTCCTTCATGGGCGACACCACGACCCAGCGAGGCGTAATCACAGAGCTTGCCGCCTACGACAAGAACCTCGACGGAAAGCTCCTGACGGACATCGACACATACGCCATAGAGCGTTACCTGTCGCGCCTGAGCAACTTCGAGTCCGTGCAGTGCTACATCACCACCCAGGGGAAACTGCGCGTCTCCGCAGTCCCGGTAATCCCCGAGCTGCGCGTCTTTGACGGCAGCGACAGCTACTATGTCAACAAGGACGGCAAGCGCATCGCCGCCAACGCCCGCTTCTTCGCAGACATGCCTGTGGTCAGCGGCCACTTCACACGCGATTTCCCCGCCACGGCGGTACTCCCCGTGACGCAATACATCGCCGCAGACTCCCTCTTCAAGCGTCTGATAATGATGATACGCGCCGATTCGCCTGACGACATAATCCTGGTGCCGCGCATCGCCGGCCATGTCATCAACATCGGCGACGCGAGAGACCTCCCCGTCAAGTTCCGCAACATACGCCTCGCGTACAGCAAGATAATGCCCTATCAAGGCTGGGAGAAGTATGACACCATCTCCGTCAAGTTTGCCGGGCGCATCATCGCCACGCGGCGCAACAAGGCCGAGGTGAGCCATGTCCCCGAATACGAGCAGACCGAGGACCTCGACGAGGAGGCCCTGCAGTCTGCCACCGCCGGACAGCCCGCCGCCCCGCGTGACACCACCTCGCGCACCAAGGCGAAAACCGCACACAAACCCAATACATAAACCCTCAACCCTCATTCACAGCGACAAGACAATGGAAAGATACATAGCAGCCCTCGAAATAAGCAGCTCCAAGATTATAGGCGCGGTAGGCAGGATGACCCCCGCCGGCAAGCTCGACGTGCTGGCAATCCGGCAGGAGCAGTGCTCTGACTGCGTGCGTTACGGAATAGTCCAGAACGTCGAGGAGACTTTCGCACGCATCTCCCGCGTCATTGCAAGCCTCGAACAGGACAAGGCAGTGCTGCCTAACAAGATCAGCGGCGTGTTCATCGGCCTCTCCGGACGCTCCCTGCACTCCATTGAGGCAAACGTGGAGCTGAACCTCGGCGAGGAGACCGTCATAGGCCCCGACACCGTGGCTCGCCTACGCACACAGGCGGAAACCCGGGCTATAGACTCCCCCCTGTCGGTAATCGACGCAGTACCGAGGCTGTTCACTGTCGGCAATACCAAGACAACAGAACCCATAGGCAACCTGGGCAGCAGCATCAAGGCGACATACGACCTGATAGCATGCCGGGCGCAGCTCAAAAAGAACATTGAGCGCATCGACCTTGGCAAACGGCTCGACATCAACACATTAGGCTTCATAGTCACCCCACTTGCCGCCGGCAACCTGATACCCTCGACCGAGGAGAAACGGCGAGGCTGCATGCTCGTTGACATTGGCGCGGAGACCACCTCCGTCATCATATACAAGGACGGCTCACTGCGCTACTTCAACACACTGCCCCTCGGCTCGCGCTGCATCACTCACGACATCACCTCGACCGGAATGTTCGAGGAGAACGCCGAGACATACAAGATACAATCAGGCAACGCCATGCCGCCCGAGACCGCTGCCAACCTGCGCATACACGACATCGACACCAAGGAAATCAACAGGTGCATCGTGGGCCGAGCCGAGGAAATAGCAATCAACATCCTCGAGCAAGCCAAATATGCCGGCATCAAGGACTCTGACCTGCCCGGAGGCATAATCCTCATCGGCGGAGGCTCGCTGCTCAACAACCTCTGCGAGCTGATGCAGGACATCAGCAAGCTCCCCGCAAGGCGCGGACAGCTGCCTGCCTCTGTCGAAACATCAGGCAAGTCACCCGATTTCAACGCCCTCGAGGTCATCTCTGTGCTGCACACCGCCGCCACGCACTCCGAGGCGCAGTGCATCACCGCAGCGCAAGAGCAGGAACTGCCCATAAACAGCACAACCGGCGGGGAACTTCCCTTATCCGGAGGACACCGCGACGACACACGGAAAGGCACGGAGCGCAAGCCGGGCCGCAAGCGCAGCAAAAACAAGTTCTCAAAATGGTTCGGCAAAATCGGAGACATGCTCACCCCTGGCGACGACGAGGACGACGAGCTGTCCTGACAATCCCCTCTCAACACTCACTCATTAACCTCATTCTCCCAACACATCCACAATGGAAAACGACATACTAAACGAAGAACTGAACGACACCGCCACATTCACCCCGACAGATGACGAGCGTTTCGCCGAAAAAGCGATCATCAAGGTCATCGGCGTGGGAGGAGGCGGCGGAAATGCCGTCAACTATATGTACAAGCAACAGATACCGCTGGTACGTTACGTAGTCCTAAACACCGACAAGCAGGCCCTCGGCACAATGGATGTCCCCGACAAGATTATCCTCGGCTATGACATCACCCAAGGCCAGGGCGCGGGCAACAACCCCGAAGTGGGGCGGCAATGCGCCGAGGCAAGCGTGGATGATATCAAAAAGCTGTTTGACAAGGACACTGAAATGGTGTTCATAACCGCCGGAATGGGCGGCGGCACCGGCACGGGCGCAGCGCCGGTGGTAGCCAAGCTCGCCAAGGATGCCGGCATGCTGACTATCGGCATCGTAACAGTCCCGTTCCAGTTTGAAAGCGAACAGAAGATACTCACAGCCCTCGACGGCGCCAAGGAGATGCAGCAATACGTGGACGCGCTGCTCGTCATCAACAACGAGAACCTGACGACACTATACCCGGACATCAGCCTGTTCAACTGCTTCGAGAAAGCCGACGACACCCTCGCCAACGCAGCTCGTTCCATATCCGAGATTATCTCCGAGAAGTGCTTCATAAACGTTGATTTCCAGGATGTCAAAACCACACTGAAGGACAGCGGCACCGCCATTATCTCCTCGGGCGAAGGCGAAGGCGAGAACCGCGTGACAAAAGCCATAGAAAATGCCCTCAAGTCACCGCTTCTCAAAGCGCACGACATCAAGACCTCAAAGAGGCTGCTCATGAAATTCAGCTGCGCCAGAGAGTGCGAAAACCCCATTACAGCCAAGGAACTCAACGAAATAACAGTTTTCACCTCCTCGCTCCCGAAGACCGTCAAGGTGAAATGGGGCATCGCCGACATTCCCGAAATGGAAGACCGCATCAAGGTCACTATACTTGCTTCCGGATTTGACGTGACACTGCGCGACGGCGAGGACAAAGGCGACGGCCCCATCACATTCTCCTCCGAAGACAACGCCCAGAAGTCAAAGAAACCCGAAAAGCCGGACACCGACAAGGAGGCTGCTATCGAGACCACCTACGGCACGGGCACTATGAAGCAGATGGCGCTGAACCGCCTCAAGGTGCGGTGTTTCATCTTCAAGCCTGAGGAGATGGACGACGACGAGGTCATTGCCGCCATTGAGCGTACCCCCACCTCTGCCCGTGACGCTCGCGCTAACGAGGAGATACACAAGCTCCACAACGCCCCCATGGCTGCCGTGACGCAGCAACCGGCCGGCGGCGAAAGCGGCGGAGCGATACTGTTCTGACACAGCCTCGGCAAAACACCTCTCCCCCACCGATACCGAATTGAATACCAATACATTATATGAACAATACACAATTTGACATGGTCGCCAAGACCTTCCAGGGCCTCGAGGACGTGCTGCGCGACGAGCTTATAGCCCTGGGCGCGCAGAATGTCGAGACTGGAAACCGGATGGTCTCTTTCACCGGCGACAACGAGATGATGTACCGGGCAAACTTCTGCCTGCGCACTGCCCTGCGCATCCTCAAGCCTATAGTCAAATTCACGGCTAAGAACACCGACGACCTCTACGACATCGTCCGCGACATCGAGTGGGAGCAGTACCTCTCGCCCGAAAAGACTTTCGCCATCGACTCGACTGTCTACAGCGACTCGTTCACCCACTCCAAGTTTGTCACCTACCGCGTCAAGGACGGCATCGCGGACCATTTCACGGACAACTGCGGCAAGCGGCCCTCGATACGTGTCTCGGGCGCGGACGTGATGCTCAACGTGCACATCGCCGGCGAGAGGGTGACTATCTCGCTCGATTCCTCCGGCGAACCGCTCAACCAACGCGGCTGGCGCGTAGACAGCACCACTGCCCCAATCAACGAGGTGCTCGCAGCCGGCATCATACTCAAGACCGGCTGGCACGGCGAGTGCGACTTCGTGGACCCCATGTGCGGCTCCGGCACGTTCCTCATCGAGGCCGCCCTCATCGCCCAGAACATTTACCCGGGCATCTACCGCAAGTCTTTCGCCTTTGAGCGGTGGGACGACTATGACGCTGACCTGTTCGCCTCAATAGCCTCCGACGACTCCGCAGAGCGCAGCTTTGACCACCGCATCTACGGCGGCGACATCTCGCCCGAGGCAATTGGCGTGACGCGCCGCAACATACGCGCCGCCAACCTCGACGCGGTCATCAGCCTGGTGTGCAAGCCCTTCGACGAATGGACCGAGCCGCCAGCTAACGGCATCCTCGTTACCAACCCTCCTTACGGCGAGCGGCTGCGTCCTGAAAGCATGGAGGAACTGTTCTCCGGCATAGGCACCACGCTCAAACGCCACTTCGCCGGCTACCGGGCTTGGATAATCGGCTACCGCGACGAGGACCTGCAGTGCATCGGGCTGAAGCCCTCGGTCAAATTCCCCATACTCAACGGCTCCCTCGAATGCTCGCTGCGCGAGTACGTTCTGTTCTCCGGACGCTACAATGACTTCCGCGAGGAGGGAGGTTCGGTGCGCAATGACAACTTCAACCGCGACTTCCGCCCCAAGGTGCGCCACCTCTCCGACGGCGAATGGGACGCGGAGGCCTCGCGCTACGGCGACCGCAAGCCCCGGCGCGACCGCGACGACCGCCGCAGGGACTTCCGCAAGGATGACCGCAGACGCGACTTCAAACGCGACGACCG
>DHKE01000081.1 GCA_002404675.1 Porphyromonadaceae bacterium UBA4702
AATATAGCGAGCCGCCCCATACGCGCCAAGCGGTTTTAATTGCTTTATGCGTAGGCTCTTCACATTTAACCTTTTTTGCCCGCGTCACGGCTTGTTGCCGCTGCTCTGCCGTCGCTGCGCCTCAATTTTTCATGAGCGTATATAATAGCGGTGGGGGAGTGCCGTTATTATGAAAGGAAGATTATGAAATCACGCATTTCCACATATATTGCGGCGTTGGCGCTGTGTGCGCCGGCGGCATGGGGGCAGACTGGCTCGGCTGGCTACAGCTTCCTCGAGCTGCCGTCGTCGGCACAGGCTTTCGGCCTGGGCGGCGCTGCACCTGCGGTCATCAACGATGACGTGAACCTCGCCGACCAGAATCCCGCGCTGATAGGCCCGGAACTCGACAAGCAGGTGGCGTTGTCCTATATGCGGTGGTTCGGCTCGTCCAACGTGGCTTCTGCGCGTTATGGCATGGCTGCCGGCGAGCGCGGCGCGTGGATGGCTGGCATACGCTATATTGGCTACGGCACAATGACTGCCACTGACCCTGACGGCACGGAGACCGGCACGTTCTCGCCGCAGGACATCGTGTTTGAGGGCGCATATTCCCACGATTTCACCGACAGGCTGCGCGGCGGCATCATGTTGAAGATGGTGTACAGCAACTATGAGCAGTATTCCGCATTTGCCATAGCCACTGACCTCGGCATAAACTACTACAACGAGGAGCATGACCTGTCGCTGTCGGCAGTGGTCAAGAACCTGGGTGGCCAGGTCAAGCGTTTCGACCAGGCATACGACCGTCTGCCGGTGGACGTTCAGCTCGGCTATATGCAAGGGCTTGGCTCGTCGCCGTTCTCGCTGAGCATTACCGCTTGGCATCTCACCAAATGGGATTTGCCATATTACAGCCATGACAAGAACGACCCTGAAAAACAGCAGACAAAGAAGTCGTCGTTCGGCTCAAACCTCTTCCGCCACCTCATCTTCGGGCTTCAGTACCAGCCTTCGGAAACGTTTTACTTGGACTTGGCGTACAACTATAAGCAGCGCACCGACATGTCGGGCTACAGTCGCAATTTCCTGTCGGGCTTCTCGGCCGGCTTGGGGCTGAACGTCAAGTCGTTCCGCTTTGCAGTGGGCTATGCATTGCCCCACAAGGGCGGCTCGTCGCTGATGCTGAACGTATCGACCAACCTCGGGGAGCTGCTGCACTGACCCCGAAGGCTTAGAACAACAAACATGGAAAATCAACCCAAAATCATCATTGCTATCGACGGCTATTCCTCGTCGGGCAAAAGCACGATGGCCAAGGACTTGGCTCGTCGCCTCGGGTATGTCTACATAGATTCGGGGGCGATGTACCGCGCTGTGACGCTCTACGCCCTCGACCACGGCATGGTCTCGGCTGACGGCTCGATAGATGTCACCGCCCTCGAGGCCGCACTGCCCGGCATAGACGTTTCATTTGCCGTCAATCCGCAGACCGGAGTGTCGGAAACGATGCTCAACGGCGTTAACGTGGAGCGCGAGATACGCACGCTGCGAGTCTCAGATGCTGTAAGCCCAGTATCGGCCATTCCCGCCGTGCGCCAGTGCCTTACGCGCCAGCAACAGGCTATGGGCAGCCGCAAGGGTATAGTCATGGACGGTCGCGACATCGGCACGACTGTGTTTCCTGATGCTGAGATGAAAGTGTTTGTCGAGGCTTCGCCGCAGGTGCGTGCCATGCGCCGGTACAAGGAGCTGATTGACAAGGGTATGCCGGCTGACTATGACGAGGTGCTGCAAAATGTGACGGAGCGTGACCGCATAGACCGCACCCGTGCAGTGTCGCCGCTGCGGCGTGCCGACGACGCCCACCTGCTCGCCAACGACAACATCACTCGAGAGCAGCAGATGGAAATTCTAATGGAAATATACCGCAAGACTGTTGGACAAAAGGCGTGACCCATGGCTGACACCGGCGTTACCATAGAGATTGACGAGCAGTCGGGCTTCTGCTTCGGTGTCGTGACGGCGATCGAGAAGGCCGAGGATGTGCTGCGCGAGGAGTCGTCACTCTACTGCCTGGGCGACATCGTCCACAATTCCAGCGAGATGGAACGTCTCCACGCCAAGGGACTGCGTACTGTTACCCACGACACGTTTGCCAGCCTCCACGACACTCGCGTCTTGCTGCGTGCGCATGGCGAGCCACCCTCGACCTACGATACGGCACGCCGCAACAATATCCAGATCATCGATGCCACCTGCCCGGTGGTGCTTCAGCTGCAACGCCGCATCAAACAGGCGTATGACGCTGCCTCGGGGCTTGCCGACAAGCCGTTGATTCTCATATACGGCAAACTTGGCCATGCCGAGGTAAATGGCCTGGTAGGGCAGACCGACGGCACTGCCGTGGTGATACAGGAAGAAGCAGATTTGGAGCGAGTGGACCTGGACCGAGACGTGCTGCTGTATTCGCAGACCACCAAGTCGCTTGAGGGTTTCCGCAACATAGTCGATGCCATAAAGCGACGCAAGCGCAGCGGCAAGTTCGAGTATTACGACACAATATGCCGGCAGGTGGCTCGCCGCATGGAGCATCTGCGCAGTTTTGCAGCTGCCCATGAGGTGATCATATTCGTGAGCGGGCGCAAGAGCAGCAACGGCAAGGTGCTGTTTGCGGAGTGCCGCAATGTGACGCCACATTCATACCTCGTCTCATCGGAGGACGAGATAGACCCCGCGTGGATAAATGGCGCGAAGCGGATAGGCATCTGCGGCGCGACATCCACTCCGCGCTGGCTGATGAACCGTGTGAGGGAACACCTTATGTCAATGCTCTCATGAACAGGAACTTGCACAGCGACGCGGCTGCAGATGAACTGTTCATGCTGTTGGCATTGGAGGAGGCTCGTGAAGCGTACCGCGAAGGGGAGATACCTATCGGCGCGGTGGTGACGGCCGGGGGCAGGGTAGTGGCACGCGCCCACAACCAGACGGAACGTTTTGTTGACGTAACTGCCCATGCGGAAATCATGGCCGTGACTGCCGCCGCAAGCCATTTCGGCGGCAAGTACCTGCCCGACTGTACATTGTATGTCACTGTAGAGCCATGCCTGATGTGTGCCGGGGCGTTGGCGTGGGCGCAGATTGGGCGTGTGGTCTACGGCGCTCCCGACGACAAGCGCGGCACGCATACATATTTCGGCACAGACATATTGAGCAGTCCCCCGATGCACCGGCGCACACAGATTACCGCTGGCGTGCTTGCCGACGAGTGCCGCCAGCTGATGCAGGACTTTTTTCGCGAGAGGCGGTGAAAAGGGCTTGCCTGGTGTGTAATCTCCGCTTGCCGAGAGGCTGTTATACCCGGCTGATGCGATTCTTATGAATGTTTTTCGCGATAATACGATTATATTTCCTAATTTTGTCGCTGAATGACTTTGCTTTTCATTACTGCCGCATCAGATGCATAGGATTATGGGTATGAGGTGCGGTCTGATACCGAAAGAAATTACATTAACAAACCGATTTATGAAACGAATTTATTATGGCTTTATCTGTTCGGCATTGATGCTGACCGCCGCCTCCTGCAACGACGACAACCCGTGGCAGTACAGTGAGGGGGAAGGCGGCATCGCTCCGCAGGTAAGCACCGACAGCCATGTGCGGGACGCGATACCCACGCGAGCACAGGCAATGGCTCCAGACGCGAGCCAGTTCGGTCTGAAACTGTCTAAGACAGACGGTACAAGCAGCTACCAGTGGAATACGGTAGCAGAGTTTCCGGAAGACAAGGGTTTTCCGGCCGGGGAATACACTCTTGAGGCATATTACGGCAATGCTGACGACGAAGGGTACAACAAGCCGTACTACCGTGGCGTGACATCGCTCACTGTCAAGCCCGGCGAAACAACCGAGGCTTCGGTGACTGCCACTCTCGCCAACACAATGGTTGACGTGAAGTACACCGAGGCTTTCCGCAACTATTTCTCGCAGTACACCACTACGCTCCACTCCGAAGGATACGGCTACCATGAGCTGTCAAGTACAGTGGACGAGCCTATCTACCTTGTCCCGGGCACTGTCAAGGTGACTGTCGCTTTCACCAAACAGAACGGAACATCGGCGACCATACAGCCCGCGGAGTTTGTGGCTGAGGCTCGCCACTACTATCACATAACACTCGACGTCAACAACGGCGAGGTAGGCGATGCACAGCTGGTAGTGAAGTTTGACGACACGGTGCAGACAGAGGATGTCGAAATCGACCTGAGCGACGAGCTTCTCAACCTTGCCGCTCCTGAAGTGACTGCCAAGGGCTTTGCTCCCGGCACAGCCGTCCCGATACTAGAAAGCGCGAAATACCAGGGCGAAGCCAAGTTTGCAGCATACGCAGCCGGCACTATCACCTCCGCTGTGCTGACCATAGAGTCGGACAACTACACTGCCCCCTTCGGCCGTGAGGTGGAACTCGCCAACGCATCAGAAGCCCTTCAGCAGCAGCTTGCCGCCGAGGGGATACGCTGCATCGGCTTGTTCAAGAACCCTGCCGAACTGGCTTCTGTTGACATCGCAGGCCTACTGTCGCGTCTCCCGCAGGGCGAGCACCGCATTACCCTCGTGGTCAAGGATAAGCTCACTCGCGTCAATGACCCCGTGACATTCGTGGCGCAATGTACTCCTCTTGTTGTCAACCTCGTAAGCACGGAGATTTCACCTGTCGGCTCAACAGTAGGCAACATCGTAGTGGCTTACAACGGCTCTGACCTTGCCAACGATATCACTGTCAAGGGTCTGGACGACAGCGGCGTATGGGTTGACTGCCCGATAACCAGCGCCACTGTGGCCACCGGCAAACGCGCTGCCACTCGCTCCGACGCTTTCCCGACACGCAACTACAACGTGAAGCTCTCCGTGCCCAACACGACACGCGACCTGAGCATCAAGCTGTATTACCACGGCAAGGAGATGGCTTCCGGCACTATCGCCAAGGCTGCTCCCAACTATACCTTGACTGCCAACACTTTCGCGCGTCGCACGATTATCAAGGTGAGCGGCACTGACAGCAAGGCTCTGAACGAGTTCATCACCGAGAATGTGCGCCTGTTTGCCGGCGGCTCTGAAATACCAGCCTCCAACATCACGCGCAATGCCTCGACAGGCGAAATCACAATACGTGGTCTCGAACCCTCGACCACATACCACATCACTTCAACGGCCATGAAGGGCAGCAACCCGACAATGGGAGCTGAACTGCGCATCACTACAGAGGCTGCCGCACAGCCCCTCAACGCAGGCATGGAAGAGTGGTACTCCTCAAAGGTGTACAGCGGAGGCGGTCTTTACAGTATGGATATTTACCGATGGTTCCCCATGGCATCATCGTCCGCCACTCCCTACTGGACTACGCGCAATGCTACAACCACCTCACAGACTTCAGGCTTTACGCCTTACTACACCTCGTACAGCGGTACATATCCCGTTGACGGCACTTCCGGCAAGGCTGCCGAGATTTGCACCGAGGGCTGGGGCTACGGCGTGACATATTCCGACGTGACCGACCCGAGCGTGGCTATCGCTACCCCCGGCATGCTCTTCATTGGCGAGCACTCATACTCCGGCCCTGGTGACAAGAAGGAATTCCAGGCTGACAAGGAGGTGTTCAACTACGGCCGTGCCTTCACTTCTCGTCCCACATCGCTTTCTTTTGACTATATGTTCGCTCCGGTCAACAACGAGAGCTTCAAGGCGTATGTGGTCATTGAGAACCGCGACGGCGGCAAGACCACCGAGCTGGCTCGCGCCGAACTCGTTTCCGGCACTGCCAAGTCCGCGTTTACCAACACTACGCTCAACCTGAAATACACCAACCTGACGCTCAAGGCCACACACGCATACATCGTGTTCATATCCTCGACTGCCGACAGCCCCAAGCTGACCAAACATGGTGGCTCGAAAGGCGCGCTCTTAGGTTATAGAGACTCCCGCTATGTGGGCAGCGTCCTGACGGTTGACAACATCCAGTTTAACTATTAATGAACCGGCAAACAATGAAGAAATATTTCAATATAGCATTCGTTGCCCTGATGGCAATCATCGTGGCTGCGTGCGGCAAGGAAGACCCGTTCCCTCCTGTTGATGGCAGCGAGGTCGGAACTCTAAATGTCAAGAAAATGGTCCTCAAAATCGAAAATGAGGAAAACATAGTCCGCTCCTCTGTCAATGTCGGCTCGTTTCTGGTCGATATTTGCAAGGGTGACGAGGTGGTAGACTCATACGTCTACTCCGAGATGCCCGAGGTGATTACCCTACCCGTCGGCCAGTACACCGTCAAGGTGCGCTCCGGCGAACTGCAGCCCGTGGCCTGGGAAGCTCCCTATTTCGAGGGCTCGCAGGACTTCGAGGTCAAGAAAAAGGAAATTACAGAGGTCTCGACTGTGGTCTGCAAGCTCGCCAATGTGCGCGTGTCGATCATCTTTGACGACTCTATCAAGAACCTGATGTCTGACGACTCCAAGGTGAATGTAGTGATGGGCGACGGCGCATCTATCGACTTCGCCAAAAACGAGACTCGTTCCGCATACTTCGCATACGTAGAGGGCAGCAACACTCTCGTTGCCACGTTCTCCGGCACTATTCAGGGCGGCCAGTACGAGGAGTTCAAGGCTTACACCGATGTCAAGCCGGGCAACCACTACAAGATTACTTACAGCCTCCACAACGGCGAGCTGCCTGACACGTCCGGCAACATCGTGTTCTCCGGCGTGAACGTTGACGCTTCCGTCACAGAGACTGACCTGACTATCAACATAGACCCCGACGACGAGATACTCGACGACGACGAGCGTCCGGGCGAGGATGGCGGCGACACACCGACTCCTCCGACTCCCGGCAGCGGCCCGAGCATCGTAGTGCCTGACGACAGCGACATTGTCCTCGACTCCGTCATGGACATTGTCAACGGCGCGACTTACAAGCTCGTCATCACCTCCGAGACTGGCTTTACCATCTTCAAGGTTGACATCATTTCGCCCTACCTGACAGAGGACTTCCTCGCTCCGCTGTCGATGTCAACGCACCTTGACCTGGTCAACCCGGGACAGTACGGCGAAGCTCTCTCCGGTCTTGGATTGCCTATCAACGTTGGCGGCAAGACTTCCGAGACATTCGACATCTCGTCGCTCGTCCCGCTGCTCGACGCTGACCCCGATTCTGACGTGCATGAGTTTGTCCTCACCGTAGGCGATGCTTCCGGCACAGTTACAAAGTCTCTTAAATTCAGGAACCTCAAATAATCCCGATTATGAAAATGTTGAAATCATTTCCGGTCATAGCCCTTGCGGCTGCCTTCTTCGGGATGACTGCTCAGTCCTGCTCTGACGACATAGCACCTGACCAGGGCGAGGGTCTCCTCAAAATGAAGATGATAGTCAACAGCGAGGTCACTCGCGCTGATGTTGACGAAACATATCTCGCAGACAACTGCGTAATATACATTTCCAGCACAAAAGGCCTCATCCACAAGTTCAAGGGACTCGACAACGTCCCCTCTGACCTGTGGCTCAAGTCTGGCAGCTATGTCGCCGAGGCTTGGACAGGCGACTCCGTGTCGGCCTCTTTCGACAAGAAGTTCTACCGCGCCTACGAGCCGTTCACAATCCATCAGGGTGTCAACAATGTTGTCATCAACTGCAAGATCGCAAACGTAGTGGCTTCGGTCAACCGTGACCGCGTGTCGTCGGAACTGTTGCCTGAATTCAAGGTGACTGTGGCCAACACCAAGGGTGAACTGGTCTTTAATGCCGACAACATCAACGATGCCCACGGATACTTCATGATGCCCAATGGCGACACCAAGCTCACATACACTATCGAGGGCGTCAACATGGTCGGCACAAAGTTCACCAAGTCGGGCGAGATACCCGATGTGCAGCGTGCGCACGAGTATGTCCTCAACCTGAACTACAACGAAAACGAGAACCAGAATGATGTCGGCGGCGCATTCATCACCATAAGCGTGGACGATACAGAGCTTCTCATAGAGGACAATATCATCATCCATTCCGCCCCTAAGGTGACTGCCTACGGCATTGACATCTCAGCCCCGATTTCTGGCGCGCAGAACTCATTCGACGACATCCTGCTCGGGGGCGTGTGCTACGGCAACCTAAAGAGCATGCGACTGGCGTTCTCTGACAAAGCTGCCTTTGGAACGCAGTATGACGCTTATGAGCTGATGAACCTCGCCGAGAGCGCGGAGACTGAACTTCGCGGCCACGGCGTGACCTGGTCAACGTCGGCTTCGACCACCGATGCCGGCTACACGCAGATGCGCATGAAGATACCCGCTGCGATGCTCAACGGCCTCGCCAACGGCTCGTATTGGATTGACCTCACCCTCACCGATGCCAACGACCGCACCACGGTGACGCGCATTGCCATCGAGGTGAGCGATGCCTCTGTCATTCCGCAGGATGTGGCTAAGGCTGACATACGCACCTATTCGGCTCTCGTCAAGGCGAGCATCGTCGATGCGACGGTTGCCAACCCTGGCATACGTTTCCGCGCAAAGGGTTCTTCCGACTGGATCGAATCGCGCAGCGCAGATCCCTCGTCAACCGAGATTGCCTTCCGCTTGACCAACCTGCAGCCCGCTACCACATACGAGGTGCAGGCCATTGCCGACGGATATGTCAACAACAAGACTGTCGAGTTCACTACAGAGGCTGCGTATGCTATCCCCAACGCCTCGTTTGAGGACTGGAGCACTTACAGCTTCAGCGGCAAGAACGTGCCCTTCCCAGGCACTGGCAGCGCAACGACATTCTGGAGTTCCGGCAATGCCGGTTCGATGACCATGAACAAGGCTGTCACTACACAGTCCAGTACATTTGTTCATTCCGGCTCGTCCTCTGTCAAGCTCGAATCGCAGTTTGTCGGTGTCGGCATGATCGGCAAGTTTGCTGCAGGCAACTTGTTCGCCGGCGAGTACGTCAAGACCGACGGCACTGACGGCGTGCTGCTATGGGGACGCGAGATGCCGAGATGCCACCCCGTAAAGATGATCGGTTATGCCAACTACCGTCCGGCATCTGTACAGTGGGCGCAGAGCGAGGCCGCTCTCTCCAAGGGCGACATGGACAAGGGTACGGTTTATGTAGCTGTGACAACCAAGAAGGTTGACATCCGCACCAAATCCTCCGACCGTGCATTGTTTGACAAGAACGCCGACTATGTGCTTGCCTACGGCCAGGTAATCTGGGACGGCAACTTCGGCGCGGACAATGCTGTCGGCGAGTTTGAAATCCCCCTCGAGTGGGAAAATGCCAACTATGACGGCCAGATGTACATCATTATCGTCGCTTCCGCGTCGCTTTACGGCGACTACTTCACCGGCGGCAACTCCGTGATGTACCTCGACGACCTCTCATTCACGTATGAATAAGATCTATAGATTTTTATCCCTTTTGCTGTTCCTCACTCTCGGGTCTTCCATGGCCCGGGGTGGGGAACTGCCCGATTCTCTCGAGAACTTCGAGCGCGACATCGAGTCAGTGGTCTTTGTGCCGAAAGGCCAGTGGGTAACGGGCGTTTCTGTCAATTATTCGCAGTCTAACCAGAACAAGTACCAGTTTCTGATATTTGAGAACATTTCCGGCGATACATATTCGTTTAATGTCAGCCCCATGGTGTGCTACATCTTCCGCAATGACATGGGCGCCGGCGGCAAGTTCGGATATTCCCGCTCCCTTACAAAGCTTGAGAGTGCCGATGTGGTGCTTGACTCCGAGACGGAATATTCCGCAGACCACCTCTATTCGCTCAACCACAGCTATTGGGGCATGGCCATTCTGCGCAACTATTTCTCGCTCGGCCGCAGCAAACGCTTCGGCTTCTTCTCCGAGCTCCAGTTCAAGCTCGGCGGCGGCCAGTCCAAGATTACCAAGGGCAGCGGCGCGGACTTCTCCGGCACATATATGCGCAACTTCAACCTCAACGTCGGGCTCGCTCCGGGCATGGTGGTGTTCCTAAACAACTATTCAGCCCTCGAGGTGAATGTAGGCGTGCTAGGATTTTCATATAACCATAACCGGCAGACCAGCGACCGCATCTATGTCTCAAACGTCAAGACCAAGTTCGCAAACTTCAAAATCAACCTGTTTTCAATCACCTTCGGGTGTGCCTTTTACCTGTGATGCCCATGTTTAGAATAGCAGTTTTGTTGATTGCCGTCCTCGGCGTTTTGCCGGTATGGGCAGACAGTGTCCTCTACCCCTGCACAGGGCGTGACGCCGTGGCTGACACGGTCGCAGCTCCTGCCAGTGGCATGAAGATGATTTGGGTGCCTGACACTCTTGTTGACCGCGTGCAAGGCGCGATTGACGGCCGCTACGACATTGTGAGCCGCCGTCATGCCCCAGATGACAATGAGAAGGTGCTGCTCAAGGGCGACACCGTCAGTATGGTTATACGTGAAAAGAACATCGGCCGCTTCTCCCGTGGCCTGTTCAATTACCTTTTCATACCGAAAAACACTTGGCAGTTCGGTATAACTGCCTCTTACGGCGAGTTCTCGTCAACCGACCTGCAGCTGTTTGACATCCTGTCGGATTTTGACTTCACGGGACATACGTTCTCCGTCCGTCCCTACATCTCTTACTTCATCAAGAACAACTTTTCCGTGGGCATGCGCCTCGGCTACAACTCGTCCAAGGCTTCGCTCGGAAAGCTGGCCATGGAGTTTGACGATGACATAAACCTTGACATTTCCGACGTGATGTACCGCAACGAGGCTCTTACTGCGGCTATATTCGCACGTCAATACATAGGCCTGGCCCGAAAGGGTCGCTTCGGCGTGTTCAACGAGCTGGAACTCGCTTTCTCCTCCGGAAACTCCGATTTCCGCCGCAATTATGACGGCAAGCCGAAGCTGACCAACACCACATACACCGACTTCAACATCAATTTCTCCCCGGGGCTGTGCGTGTTCATCAACCCTTACGTATCCTTCAACGTTGCTTTCGCTGTCGTCGGTTTCTATCTGCGCAACGAGAAGCAGTCCGTTGACGGAGAGTATTCCGGCAACCGCTTCACCTCCGGCGCGAATTTCCGCTTCAACCTGTTCAACATCAACTTTGGCCTGGGCATACACTTATGATTTCTGACATGACAAGACATAGCCTTTGTGCGCTCCTCTGCTCCATATCTCTCTTGCTCGCCGGGTGTATCAACAATGACATACCCTATCCGCGCATCCCGCAGAACATACTCTCCATCGCCGCCGACGGAGAGGAGGCTGCCGCTTCAATCGACGAGGATAATTGCCAGGTGGCGCTGACTCTCGCCGAGACAACTGACCCGGCACACGTTCGGTTTACAAAATTCTCATATACCGAGGGCGCAGAGTGTTCCGTGAACCTGCTGGAGGGCGAATACGACCTTACCAAGCCGCTGAGGGTGACGCTGTCTAAATATCAGGACTATGAGTGGGTCATCACGGCGCGGCAGGCCATTGCCCGCTCTATCGCCATTGAGGGGCAGATCGGCTCTTCCGTAATTGACGAAGTAGGGCGGCGCATCATCATTCGCGTGCCTGACACCTACAACCTTGCACGGCTGAACCTGACAGACATCAAGCTCGGCCCGGAGGGCATGACTACGCTCGTGCCGGAAATGTCTCCCGGTGAAATGGATTTTTCGCACCCCGTCAAGGTTGATGTTTCGTATTTTGGCAAGACGGAGCAGTGGACCATCTATGTCGAGCGGTCGCATCTGCTTGTCAATACGACGGCCGTAGATGCCTGGTCGCAGGTGATTTGGGCTTACGGCACTGCCCCGGAAAATTCTGTCAACGGCTTCCAGTACCGTCAGGCAGACTCTTCCGAATGGATTGACGTGCCTAAGGAGTGGATTACATACAGCGGTGGCTCTTTCGTCGCCCGCATCATTCATCTCACACCCGAGACGTCGTACGTTGTCCGTGCCGTTTCCGACGAGAACATAGGCAATGAGGTGACTGTCACCACAGAGCCGACGGCTGTACTCCCCGGCGCGTCGTTTGACGACTGGTGGCAGGACGGCAAGATATGGTGTCCGTGGGCAAACGGCGGCGTGCAGTATTGGGACACCGGCAACACTGGTGCTACTACACTCGGAGATTCAAATGTCAGTCCCTCTGACTATACGCCAGCGGGGACGGGCAAGTCGGCGAAACTCGAGACCAAGTTCGTCGGTGTCGGTGTGGTCGGCAAACTCGCTACCGGCTCTATTTACACTGGCAAGTTCGTCAAGGTGGACGGTACTAACGGCATCCTCGATTTCGGGCGTGAGTGGACTGCTCGTCCCACACGTTTCAAAGGGTACTACCAATACCACTCGGCTCCGATCGACTATGCCTCCGAGAAATACCAGTATCTGAAAAACCGGCCAGATTCATGCCATATATATGTGATATTGACCGACTGGGTGCGCCCCTTTGAGATACGCACGAACCCCAAGAACCAGCATTTGCTTGACTTCTCTTCGTCTGACATAATTGCATACGGAGGCATTACTACTGCCGAGTCGTCTGATTCGTACATCGCTTTCGACATCCCGTTGCAGTACCGCTCTACATCGCGCAAGCCTCGGTATATTGTTGTGTGTGCGTCGGCTTCGAAGTACGGCGACTATTTCACCGGAGGCGCAGGGTCTGTGCTTTATGTGGACCAGTTCTCCTTTGAATACGACTACTGACGGCGATGAAGGGACAGAAGCGGTTTTCATGGCGTGCTCGCGGACGCTCGTTTGTGTTCGCGTTCCACGGCATCAGGCAGTTGCTCCGCTGCGAGCATAATGCATGGATACATTCCGTCTGCGCAGTGCTTGCCGTTGCCCTCGGCCTGTGGCTCGACATTTCCGCCATGGAGTGGGTCGCCGTAGTCGTGCTGATAGGGCTTGTGCTGGCCATGGAGGCTGTCAATTCCGCTGTAGAGGCATTGTGCGACAAGGTTTCTCCACAGCGCGACCCGTTGATAGAGAAGTCAAAGGACCTGGCTGCCGCTGCCGTGTTGCTGGTTGCTATTGCCGCATTCATCTGCGGACTGATTATTTTCCTCCCCAAAATTTTGATTAGGCTATGAAAAGACTGTTGTCTGTGTTGCTGTCGTTGCTGACAGTCGTTGCAGTTTATCCGCAGGCTGAAGGCGGCGATGTGCCGGCTGTCGAGCCAGCTCCTTTTGAACGGTCGTCGTCGCAGCAGGCCGTGAAAGTGACATCCGATGTCGGAGCTGTGGTTTTGCCCCTGACGGCATTGTCCGCTTCCCTGATTTCACGCGACTGGCAGGGCGCAAAGCAGTTCGCCCTATCCGCAGCGACCGCTGCCGGCGTAACGCTGATATTGAAATACTCGATACACAAACGCCGCCCTGACGGCTCTGACTTTCATTCCATGAATTCCGCCCACTCGGCAGCGTCATTCGTTTCTGCAGCATATATACAACGCCGGTACGGCTGGAAGTTCGGTATTCCGGCTTACGCACTTGCCGCATACGTGGGGTGGGCGCGTATTTACTCCAAGAAACATGACTTTTGGGATGTGCTTGCCGGTGCAGCAATTGGTGTCGGCTCGGCATACATTTATACACGCCCATTTGCCCAAAAGCACAACCTCTCGATTGCCCCGGTGACTGACGGCCGCAATTTTGGGTTCTCTGCCGCTTTCACATTCTGATTTCCCTTACACATAGTTGGGCATATACACCCCAAATATTATCCAAGAAAAGCCGGCCACGAGGTCGGTTTTTCTTGCGTTCCGGCTGACGGGAAGATTTGCATTGATATTT
>DHKE01000046.1 GCA_002404675.1 Porphyromonadaceae bacterium UBA4702
GCAGTTCAGCCGTGTCCGAAGGGCTGCAAACACATTTATTTGACTTACAGCAACTTGACTTCAGGAACAGCACGCCGCACCCCTACTTGGCTGCGCCACTGTCAGCTGCCCAACGCGCCGGACTCAATTTTCTGCGGGCTGTCGATGTCAATGCCTTTCTCAACCTTCTTGCCGTAGCCGAAAGTGTATGACAACGAAACATTCAGGCTGCGGCCTATCGAATAGTCATGCTGTACAGAAGAGTAGACATCTCCTCGCAATTCAGTCCACGACTTGAAGCTCCTATTGAATATATCGCTAACACCCACAGACAGGTACAAGTCGCCATTGCCGTAAGTGAATGAAAAATTCCATTGATCGGAATGCCAGCCACGCTCCATTCCCAACTTGTTGATATACTTCTCCGGACCGTTGTAAGAAACAGAAAAATTGCAATTGCCAATGTCATAGTTTACGCCACCGCGCAGACGGAAACGGCTGATATTGTCTGCATATTCACCGTATGACTTGGCGTAGTGTAACTCCGGCTGCAATTGCACATGGAGGGCATTGTCGAAGAAATTTGCGTTCATAAACCCGAATAACGAATATCTGTCTTCCGAGCCTCCGTTCATGTACGTGTTGACCACGCCGCCATACTCTGCATCAGCAACTGCATAACGGTTGACGAGAACGTTGTTATTCCTTGAATACTTGCTCGACAGAGACGCATTGAACCAATCAGCTGGCATCCAAACTACATCAACACTCTGCCACCATGAAATTTCGTTGTGAAGCGAAGGATTGCCTTGCATCCACATCAGTTCGTTTTGCTGAACCATGACATCGCCTGACTGGCTTGCAGACGGAGCCAAGCTGAAATAGCTCACCCTTGCCGTGACATACAACTGACGGCTAATGCGGAAAAACAAGTTCAGCTCTCCCTTCGGTTCGACCTTGCTGTAGTCCATTCCACCGACCTTCCAATAGGTAGCGTTGAGACCGGGCTGCAGATCTATCCAAAATTTCTTCGAGGGAATCCACGCGAACCGCAGTGTCGCGCTTGTCATGCCGCGCCATTGGTCCACCTTCCGGTCTGCAGAACCCGCATACTGCGTCGAGAACCAGTTCATATTGGAAGACAAATATATTTGGGCAAAGTATTTCTCGCTTGGCTTGAATGTGGGTACGAAAAACAATCCAGCAGTATGCACATCCTCCTCTGTTGAGTTATATATCGGCTCAAGCTCTCCGCTGCAGTACGTCGAGTGGTTGTCATTGTGCGAGTAGCCGTAATTCCAGCTGGTGAACATGCTCCAACGAGGATCAAATTTGATTTGGTAGCGGCCTGACAACTGCGGTGACGCTGACCGCCCTGAACTGCTCGACACCGAAGATGATGAATTGAACAGGTTACGTGACCAGTTTTCCGCATCGACAGAGCCACTTCCTGGGTTTCTGTTCCAGCGGAAGCCGAGCGTGTGCGTTGAGGTTATCTTGTCGCTCACATACCGGGCATTGAGGCCTGCCGAGATTCTGTCATTGCGTGACCATGAATGACCGTCATACTCGCGCTTGACATTGCCATACTGTACCCCGTTGTAGTAGATGCCGTTGTAGTTGTCCTCTCCCCACGATGAAGAGCTGTGGTTGCGGCTGTACCCACCATCGAACATGACGCCGTAGGTCATCTTGTGATATACAAGCTTGTTTGCAGCGCTGTAACTGCCGTCGTTTGGGAATGTCTGATCCGCGCCCAGACGTGTGACACCGCCGACCTCGTATTCTGCCATCACAAAGTTCACCACTGTGGAACAACCCTCATATCGTGGGTCAGTCGGGTTCTCCATATACTCGACACGCTTTGCCTGCTTCGGCCAAAATGTTGCGACATCGGTGGCATCCGCCCTCACGCCGTTGATAAAATACACCACGTCCTTGCCGTTAAGACCCTTTACCTGATTGTTCTCAATCGTCAATACTGGCAGGTTCATCTTTCGCAGCAGAGATTCGGGGGAGTTAGACAAATTCTTCTCGCGTTTGGTGGGAATGAAAACCACCTTCTCACCCTCGACCCATGCACGCTCACTCTTGACAACGACCTCTTTAAGTTCGGTCGCGATGGTGTCAGCATCAGCCGTCTCCGCCCACGCCGTCTGCACGCACAATGCCAACAACAAAATTAAGTACAAGTTTTTCATTCCAATCAAATTTTTCGGGTTACACATTAGGTCGTGACAGACTCCGTCTCGACACTTTAATAATCTCCGCAAAGTAGGAGGTTTTTCAAAATAAGCGCACCCTCTTTGTCATGCGCAGCCAAGTAGGGACACGGCGTGCCGTGTCCGAAGAACGACGAGCACAATCAATTGATATGCAATAACTTGATTGCGGACACAGCACGCCGTGTCCCTATCTTGCCGCCCCAATCATACGCAGTCTGCGCATTTTGACAATCCTCTGCCCAGCAGCAAAGGCAACAGCCTGAATTACTGCAATCTACCCTGCGAGCACGACACGGCACGACACGGCACGGCACGCCTCGTCCAGCCGGCAAATTTACAAAAGCCAGTATTGTAGATTACATTCACATACACCCATTGCACTACAAATCAGGCGCGACCGTCCTATGCTTGCTCCGTCCAAGGATCAGTGGACACAGTTTAAAGGATTTGTGACGGGAAGTGGCTGGATAGTATCATCCTTCTTAGGCACCGTTTCACATCTCTTACCATTAACAGAGCCATCACATGCCTCACCATAGTTTGTACACCCAAGTTCATTTACAGCATTTCCACATCCTGCAGAGTTGCGACACTCTTCCTTGTTTGTCGTAGTTCCTCCACCTCCGAGGACACTCATGTCAGAGGAGAGCAGAATAGACTGGTGACCATTCTCTCCTACTGTTTCGAGGGAGTTGATGAACGCCTCGATTCTTTTATTTCTCGCATCCATATCAAAACGATTTTGAGTTAAGACAATTATTAATTTCCACTGTGAGCATTTGATGCTCATATTCAGTCTTGTTTTTATCGGGTCTTAATGAACAGCCTTGCATTGCCGATTACTGACTTGCATAGCGTTCAGGGGCAAAGTTACTTATTTATTTTCAATGTGCCAAATTAAAATCATCATTTTCTGCGATAAAATCACGCAAAAATAACACATCAGAAGTCCAATGCGCCGGATTCCAACTTCTGCGGGCTGTCGATGTCGATGCTTTTCTCGACTTTCTTGCCGTAGCCGAATGTATATGACAACGATACGCGCAAGCAACGACCAGTTGAAAAGTCATGATGCATCGATGAGTACACGCCTCCGTTCAGTTCAGTCCATGATTTCCTCTTGCGGTTGAAGATGTCGTAAACTGCCGCTGACAGGTAAAAGTCGCCTGTGCCGTAAGTGAATGAAACATACCATTCTCCAGGCATCCACTCACGCACCATGCCGCAGTTTTGCAACGCCTTCTGCGAACTCTGGTAGCCTACCGTGAAGCCGCAGTGCTGCAAGTCATAACCCACGCTCGCCCGGTACTTGAACCAGCCGAGTTTATCCGCATAAAGCCCATGAGTCTGCGTATACGTATATTGAGGTTGAAGACGCACACGCAGGTTGCTGTCGAGGAAATTCATGTTAACATTTCCAATCACACTGAAGTCGTCCTCTGGGGCGCCGTTGGTGTACATATTGATAACACCGCCTTGTTCAGCACCAGCGATGGCATACTGGTTGACAAGTTCGTTGTTGCTCCTTGAGTACCGGCAAATCAGTGTTGTGTTGAGCCAACCGGCAGGCAGCCAAACCAAGCGGACGCTCGGCGACCACGACGTTTCGTTGTGCAGCGTGGGGTTGCCTTGCAGCCACATCAGCTCGCTCTGCCGCAACATGACATCGCCAGACTGGTTTGCAGACGGAGTTTTGCTGAAGTAGTACATGCTCGCCGAGAGACGCAACTTGCGGCTGATGCGCCAAAACAGCCCCAACTCACCCTTCGGCTCGACCTTGCTGTAACGGTCCAGGTCGCTGACTTTCCAGTACGTTGCTGTAATACCCGGCTTCAAATCCACCCAGAAATTGTCAGACGGAATCCATGCGAACCGCAGTGTAGCACTGGTCTCGCCGCGACTCTGGTCTACCGTCCGGTCTGCCGAACCGGCATAGCGCGTTGAGAACCAGCTCATGTCAGAGGACAAGAAAATTTGGGCAACGTATTTCTCGCTCGGCTTGAATGTCGGCACAAAAAGCAATCCCGCTGTGTGTACATCCTCCTCCGTTGCGTTATATATCGGCTCAAGCTCGCCATTTTGGGACATCGAGCGGCTGTCATTGTGCGAATAGCCGTAATTCCACAGCGCAACAACAGTCCACTTCGGATTGAGTTCAAAACGATAACGGCCTGACAACTGCGGCGATGCAGAACGACCAGAACTGTTCGACACTGAAGACGAAGAGTTGAACAGGTTCCTCGACCAGTTTTCCGCATCATACGAGCCGCTGCCCGGGTTTCTGCTCCAGCGGAAGCCGAGAGTGTGCGTGGCGGTTACCTTGTCGCTTACATACCGGGCATTGAGACCTGCATCGATGTCATCACTCCGCGACCACGAATGACCCTCATATTCGCGCCGCACATTGTCATACTGCACCCCCTTGTAATATATGCCGTTGTAGTTGTCTTCACCCTGACAGGATGTGATATGGTCACGGCTGTAGCCGCCGTCAAACATGATGCCGTAACTCATCTTGTGATGCTCCACCTTCGTCGCGGCGCTGAAACTGCCGCTATTGGGGATTCTCTGCATTGCCTCAAAACGAGTAACACCGCCGACCTCGTATTCTGTCATCACAAAGTTGACAACTGCGGCACAACCCTCGTATCGAGGGTCGGTCGGGTTCTCCATGTACTCTACGCGCTTGGCTTGTTTCGGCCAGAATGTCGCGATGTCAGTTGACTCAGCCCTCACGCCGTTGATGAAATACACCACATCCTTGCCGTTGAGCCCCATAACCCTATTATTGATAATCGTCAATACAGGCAAATTCATCTTTTCAAGCAGAGATTCGGGAGAGTTCGACAGGTTCTTCTCGCGCTTGGTGGGGATGAAAACCACTTTCTCACCCTCTACCCATGCACGTTCACTCTTGACGACGACCTCTTTCAGTTCGGTCGCTACCGTGTCGGCGGCGGCAGTTTCCGCTCGCATCGGAAGCGCACACGCCGCTAACAACAAAATTAAGCACAAGTTTTTCATTCAATCAGTTTTTTCGGGTTACACATTAAGTCGTGACGAAGTCTGTCTCTACACTTTGATAATCTCCGCAATGTAGGGACACGGCGTGCCGTGTCCGCCTTGCATCAAATACAATCATTTGATTTACTGCAATCTATTAGAGCGGACACGGCACGCCGTGTCCCTACTTTGCTGCGCACATGCGCATTGTCATTTCCAGATTGCCAACCCTTTAGCAGGACACGTTATCTGGTTTTGTGGCAATGTCAGTGTTGTAGCACTTGCCTACGTTTTTGGCATTGCCACAATAGCCAACTGCATTATGACATTCTCCGTCATTTGTCTTACCACATGCATCTAAAGATGCATTCTCACAATACTTGATATTGTCACCACCGATTGCACTCATGTCGGTGGTAAGGAGGAAGGACTGCGTGCCGTCCGATTCGACTGTTTCGAGGGAGTTGATGAACGCCTCGATGCGTTGTTCACGAGTTTTCATACTTGTACTGTTTTAAAGGTTGATATTTTGGTTGTTTCTCGCAGCGAGCATTTGATGCTCGTATTTTGTCTTGTTATTATCGGGTCTAACTGAACTGCTTTGCTTTGCCGATTATCGACTTGGCGTAGTGTTCAGGGGCAAAGTTACTTGTTTATTTTCAATGTGCCAAATTAAATCATCATTTTTCTGCAATAAAAACACGCAAAAAAAACGCACATCAGCTGCCCAATGCGCCGGATTGCACCTCGTTTGGCCGCTGAATGTCGATGCCCTTGTTCACCTTCTTGCCGTAGCCGAAGGTGTAAGTGAGCATAAGCCGCAGGCAGCAGCCTGTAGACAACGAGTGCTGCATAGACGAGAACACGTCGCTGCGCAATTCCGTCCAGCTCTTCTTGCGCGAATTGAAAATATCCTGCACCGAAGCCCGGAAGAATATGTTGCCGTTGCCGTAAGTGAATGACGCACTCCATGCGTCCGCAAACCATGAACGCTCCATGCCGCCCTCATCGAGGTACTTCTCTGCCCCTTCGTATGCCACGCGGAAACTGCAATGGCTGTTCAGGTCATAGCCTACCGAACCGCGCATGCGCAGCCAGCTGAGGTCGCCGGCATATTGACCGTAGTATTTTGCGTATGTATACTGAGGGTACAAATTCAGCGTAAGGCGGTTGCCAAACAACGATGCGGAAAGATTCAAGTCGAGATGATACGTGTCGTTAGACGAGCCGTTTACATACTTCTTGATTATGCCCCCTTTGTCCGCAGTCGCAGCGGAATATTGGAATATCATCGGATTTTCCTCCCGTTGGTAAGAGCCTACGACATTGGCTCGAAACCAACTCAAAGGAAGCCACGTCACTGACAGCATCGGATTCCATGTTGAAGAGATGTGCATACGCGGATTGCCCTGCAGCCACACCAGGTCGCTCTGACGGATCAACAAATCGTCCAACCGGTTTGTCCCTGGTGTCCTGACAAAATAATACAAGTTTGCGCTGACATACAGTCGGCGGCTGACACCCCAGTCCACAGAGACATCGCAAGTCGGCTCTACCCTGCTGTATGTGCTGTTGCCGCTTACCTTCCAGAAGTTTGCCGAAACGCCGGGCCTTGCCGCGATTGTCAGGTTGTCTTTAGGCGACCAATATAGCGACACACTCGCTTTCGTCGTGCTGTGCCTTTGGCTGACCTTGTCATCTGCCGTGCCGGCATACTGCGTAGCGACCCAGCCCAACCCTGAAAGCACATGCAGGCGAAGGGTCAGCTTGTCATTTATGCTGTACGACGGGAACAGCCCGACTGAGATTGAGTTGGAAGTGTTGTCAGAGCCATTGACGATTGGCTCGAGCTCACCGTTCTGGTATTTCGAGTTGACGTCATTGTCCGAATAAGCGTACTGCCACCACCCGTAGAAATTCCACCTCGGGTTGAACCGATAAGTGTATTCGCCCGACATCTGCGGCGATGCCGACCGTCCGGAGTTACCGGTTGCCGCAAACGCAGGTGCAAACAAACTTGGTGTCCAGCTGTCGGCATCGACAGTGCCGCTGCCCGGGTTTTGCGACCAATAAAAACTCAGCGTATGTGTGGTTGAGAACTTTTCGCTGTCATAGCGAGCATTGAAGCTGGTGGAGATTTTGTCCTTGCGCGACCATGAATGGCCGTCAAATTCCCGTTTGATATTGTCATAACGCTCTCCGCCGTAATACACGCCGTCATAGTTGTCCTCTCCCCATGACGACGTGCGGTGGTCACGGGTGTAGCTGCCGTTAAACAGGAAACCGTAGGTCATCTTGCGGTATACGAGCTTTGACGCTGCCTCATAGTTGCCGTAATTTGGCAGCCACTGGTTTGCATTAATTCGTGTCACACCGCCGACCTCATACTCCGACATGACGAAATTGATAACAAACTCGTTGCCCTCGTAACATGGGTCTTTCGGGTTTACCATGTACTCGACACGCTTGGCCTGTTTCGGCCAGAACGTGGCAAAGTCGGTGTCCTGCGCTCGTTTTCCGTTGATGAAGACCACTACCGTCTTGCCGGTAGTGCTTTTTATAACGTCACTGCCCTCATCAACCAACACCGTCGGTATGTGCATTTTCTGCACAAGCGATGCCGGAGAGTTCGACAGGTTCTTCTCGCGTTTGTTGGGAATAAACACAATCTTGTCACCCTCGACCCACGCACGTTCACTCTTGACTACGACCTCTTTCAGCTCGGTCGAGACGGTGTCGGCGGCGGCAGTCTCCGCCCATGCCGGCAGCGTACACGCCGCCAATATCACAAATGCGTATAAGTTTTTCATTCTACCAGTTTTTGCGTTACACATTAGGACGTGACGAAGTCCGTCACGATGCTTTGATAATCTCCACAAGGTAGGGGGGTGTCAAAATGCGCAGACTGCGTATGATTGGGGCGGCAAGGTAGGGACACGGCGCGCCGTGTCCGCAAACAAGTCATTGCTAATCAAATAATTGCGTTTGTCACCCAGCGGACACGGCACGCCGTGTCCCAACTTTGGCTGCGCATAAAAGTGCGATACGCCTATTTTGACACACCTCCGCTACTTCAAATGTCCCGTTGTTGCCTGTTACTTAGTTGCTAACACTGTGTCCGCAACCTATAACATTCAACAGAATCAGCATTATCCCTTTTTACAGGAACCCATTACATTGACAGGCTTATCTGCAATGCCTGTACTCCGGCACTCGCCTGCATTACTTGAACCAGCACATGAGCCTTTGGAATTGGTGCAATCACCGGCATTTGATGAACCAGCGCAAGCTGACTCAGAAGTGTTGTCACAATTGCCTCCATTAGAAGCAGCTTGTTCAGCAAGAAGACCTTGCCCTGTCGGCAACAGGAAGGACTGTGTGCCATCCGATTCAACTGTTTCGAGGGAGTTGATGAACGCCTCGATGCGTTGTTCACGAGTTTTCATACTTGAACTGTTTTAAAGGTTGATATTTTGGTTATTTCTCGCAGCGAGCATTTGATGCTCGTATTTTGTCTTGTTATTATCTGGTCCAACTGAACAGCCCTGCTTTGCCGATTAACGACTTGGCGAGGAGTTCGAGGGCTAAGTTACTTGTTTATTTTCAATGTGCCAAATTAAATCATCATTTTTCTGCGATAAAATCATGCAAAAATCATACATCAGATGCCCAACGCGCCAGATTCCAACTCTTGCGGGCTGTCGATGTCAATTTTCCGATCGACCTTCTTGCCGTAGTCGAAAGTGTACGACAGCGAAATGCTAAATTTCCTGCCGGTTGAAAGCCCTTGCTTCATAGATGTGAACACGTCACCGCGCAGCTGCGTCCAATTCTTGCTGTAGGCATTGAACACGTCGTCGAGAGAGAGCGTCAAATGTATATTGCCGTTGCCGTATGTGAACGAAACATCCCACTCACCTGACGACCACGACTCTGTCATGCCTCCGTATGTCAACGCCTTGCGCGGACTGCCGTAGTAGACATTGAAACTGCAGTTGGCAAAATAATATTCCGCATTGCCCGCCATTCTGAACCACGAAAGCGTGCCGGCATATTGGCCACGTGTCTTGGTGTATGTGTAATACGGCTCAATGTGCAGACGAAGACGGCCGTCAAACAACCGCGCTGAACCATTGATGGACACGTAATATTTGTCGGACGGCGAGCCGTTAACATATTTGCGTACAATACCGCCCATACTTGGGTCTGCCGCATAGTACACACTGAGGATTTCATTGTCGTTTCTCGTGTACACGCCGTTCAAGCCGAAATCCAGCCAATCTGCGAGCATCCATGTAAGGTACAAGCTTGTAGCCCAGTCAGATGATGTGTTCAACGAGGGGTTGCCCTGCAGCCATACGAGCTGGCTTTGGCGCACCGTCACGTCACCGGACTGGCTCGCCGTGGGGACATCGGCGCTATAGGAGACATTCGCGCTGAGGCTGAGTTTCGGGTTTATGGTCCACCATGCCGACATATAGCCAACCGGCTCGACCTTGTTGCACCACCCCGTTCTGTCAACATTCCAGTATGTTGTCAACAGCCCGGGTCTTACGGTAAATGACAAATTGTCAGACTGCCTCCAATGCACAACCAGCATCGCGGCGGTATAGCCGCGCCGCTGCTCCACCTCGTCATTCGCAGAACCGGCATAGCGTGTTTTGTACCAGCTCATTGAGCTGCTTGCATCGAGGTAGAGCGTCAACTTGGGGCTTATTCTGTATGACGGGTACAGCCCTATCTTGGCAGTATGCAGCTCGTCCTCCGTTGAGTTGAGTATCGGGTCAAGCTCGCCGTTACGGTACATCGAGTGGCTGTCATTGTGCGAATAGGCGTACTGCCACCAGCTCCAAAGTGACCATTTCCGATTGAATTTGTATACGTACTGGCCCAGCAGCTGCGGCGATACTGACCTGCCCGAGTTTTCCGAAGCCGCTGCTTCAGAGCTGAACAACGAGGGAGCCCACGTTTCGGCATCATGCGAACCGCTGCCGGGGTTTCTGTTCCACAACAGACCGAAGTTGTGTTTGACAGTCAGTTTCTCGCTCACATATCGGGAATCAAAGCTGACAGAAAACCTGTCCTTGCGCGACCATGAATGGCCTTCGTATTCGCGCTTGACATTGTCGTAATACGCGCCGTCATAGCTGATGCCGTTGTAGTTGTCCTCGCCCCACGACGAAGAGCGGTGGTCGCGGCTGTATCCGCCTTTGAAATTGAGGCCGTAGGTCATCTTGCGAAACACGAGCTTAGACGCAGCTGTGTAGTCCCCCATGTTTGGAATGCTCTGGTAAGCGCCAATACGAGTCACGCCGCCGACCTCATATTCGGGCATTATGAAATTGATGACCGACGAGCAGCCCTCAAAGCGCGGATCTTCAGGGTCTTCCATATACTCGACGCGCTTAGCCTGCTTGGGCCAAAATGTCGAAATGTCTGTGCCGTCGGCACGTATGCCGTTGATGAAAACAGTCACCGTTTTGCCAGAAACCCGGCTTATGATTGATTCTCCCTCCACATAGACAGTCGGCAGGTTCATACGGTCGATAAGCGATGCCGGCGAGTTAGACAGGTTCTTCTCTCGTTTGGTGGGTATGAATACAATCTTGTCACCCTCAATCCATGCGCGATCACTCTTGACGACTACCTCTTTCAGCTCGGTCGAGACGGTGTCGGCGGCGGCAGTCTCCGCCCGTGCCGGCAGCGCACACGCCGCCAATATCACAAATGCGTATAAGTTTTTCATCATATCAGTTTTTCGGGTTACACACTATATGTCAGCGTCGGGACGCTGGCAACCTTCGTGGGCAAAGTTACGATTAAATTTCCAGACCGCCAAATTAAATCAAATAATTTTTCGAGGTGAAAAATTTTCGCACACCGTTGTGGCGCGAATTCCAGTTGCAGCAATTCCGGCACAATAGGGACACGGCGTGCCGCGTCCGCATCCAAATCAGTACAATTCACCGACTTACATTCTCACCAACCGGCGGACACGGCACGCCGTGTCCCTATCCTGTCGGGGATAATGCAAGTGCAAATGAGGCTGCCGCCAACAAACAATTTTGGCAGTTGCAAAATGACACTGCCAAAAAACTTTGCTACTTGGAGAGCTGCAACTGGTTTTTAACAAGCATCCAGTAATCGCCGCGCTGCGCTATCAGCTCCTCGTGTGTGCCGACCTCGGCGATGCGTCCCTCCTTGATGAATACTATCTTGTCCGCGTCCTTGACCGTGCTGAGGCGGTGTGCCGCGATTATAAGCGTCCTGCCGCGACCGAACTCGCGAATGTTGTTGACGATGTTGCGCTCGTTGTTAGCGTCGAGCGACGAGGTCGCCTCGTCGAGGAACAGGATGCTCGGCGACTTGTATAACGCCCGGGCTATCATGAGCCGCTGCTTCTGCCCGCCGCTGAGCTCTATGCCTGACACCCCGAGCCGAGTGTGGATGCCCATCGGCAGTATCTCGACAAACTTGCGCAGCCCCACAGCCTCGAGTATCTCCATGGCTCGCTCGCTGTCGGGCTTCTCCTCCGACAGGGATATGTTTTCCAGTATCGAGCTGGTGAATATCTGCCCGCTCTGCATCACCACGCCGCAATGGCGCAGCCAGTCGCTGTTGTCAACCTCCTCTACCGGCTTGCCGCTCAGATAGAGCTTACCTCGCTGCGGTATGTAGAAGCCGAGCATGAGCTTGATGAGCGTTGACTTGCCGCATCCGCTCTCGCCCACCAGCGCAGTCACCTTTCCCTCCTCGACATCGAGCAAGAAATCCTGTATGACAAAGGGGGAGCCCGCGCCTGCATACTTGAACCACACGCCGTCAAAGCGTATCGAGGCGTTCTCGTAGCGAGCGTCGCCACGGAACTCCGTGTTGCTGTTCATCACCTCGTCGATGCGCTCGTATGAGAGCAGCGCGTCCTGCACCGACTTGATCGACGACGAGAGCATGCTGAACGGCTGCGACAGCCGCCCGGTGATGTAGCCGAGCGTCATCATGATGCCTATCGTCATGTCGCCGTTGATGACCATAGCCGCGCTTATACCCGTCACCAGCAGCTCCTTGATGCGCACAAGCACCGACCGGCCGTTGCTGTCAAACAGGTTCAGCCACGCCGACTTCATCGCAGCCTCGTTGAGCCGCTCCTGCGTCTTGCGCCATTTCGACACACGCACATCCTCCGCGTTGTTCACCTTCAGCTCCGCCATGCCGTTGGTGAGTTCGTATGCATGGTTGCGGTTTTCCGACGAATAAACGAATGTGGTGAAATTAAGCGTTTTGCGGCGGTTCAGGAAGAGTGCGCTCCACCCTATCTCAAGCAGCGAAATGGCGATGAACACCGCGAATATCAGCGGACTGTAATAGAACAGAAGCCCCGAAAAGACGATGAAATTTAGTATCATCACGAGCATCGAGTTGGGGAACGACAGCAGGAAATCCTTTATACGCGACTGGTCGTCTATCTTCTGTATGAAATCGGAGCTGACCTTGCGGTCGAAAAACGAGAGCGGGAATTTCGTCAGCCTCACGAGGAACGTTGTCACCATCTCGATGTCAATGCGCAGCCCCAGCTTGGTGAGCAGTATGTCCATAACGCCGCCAGAGACCATGCTCCCCATTATCATGGCAAACTGCCCGAGCAGCAGCGTCACGACAAGCCCCATGTCCTTCAGCCCGATACCCTTGTCGATGGTCTCGCGCAGCAGCAGCGGCATCGCCATGTCGGCAAGCATGATGAGCAGCGACAGCAGCAGGATGACGATGAAGCTCTTGCTGCGCTGCCGTATGAAGCTGCCCATGTAGCGGAACATCTGCCGCAGGTTGTTCGTCCGCTCGTATACATGGTCATCAAACGTGTCGTCAGGCTCGACAAGCACCGCCAGCCCACGGTCTCCCCCCTCGGGAATCCAGTACTTGTTGAAATCCTCGCGGCTGTACACCGACTTCCCCTGCGCCGGGTCGGCTATGTAATACTTGCCGCGCTTGTCGTCCACGCGGTACAGCACGACGAAATGCCTCTGCCGCCAATACAATATCGCCGGCAGGGGCATCCGTGATGCGGTTTCGAGGTCTATGCGCACCGCCTTGGCGAGCATTCCCTCGCTTGCGCAGCAGTCAGTGATGTCCTTGATCGACATCCCGAGCCGGTTAAGGTCACTGATGCTGCGCAGGTGCTTGAGGGGTATCTTGTGGCCGTAGTAACGCGCAATCATGCGGATGCACGTCAATCCACAGTCAGAATGTTCCAGCTGGCGGTAGCACTTAAACATATCCCTCTCGCGCAGTATTAAATCACAAACTGATTAATCGCCAGTGACAACTCCTGATTTGAGTTCCTGCGGACGGTCAATGTCAATACCTTTCTCGACCTTCTTGCCGTAGCCGAAAGTGTAAGAGAGGGAAATATTCAGACTGCGGCCTATGGAATAGTTGTATTGCATAGAAGAAAAGACATCCCCTCGCAATTTAGTCCAAGACTTCCAGTTTTTGTTGAATATATCACTGACCCCAACACGCAAATACAGGTTGCTGTTGCCGTAAGTGAATGAAAAATTCCATTGATCGGAATGCCAGCCACGCTCCATTCCCAATTTTTTATCATACTTCTCCGATCCGCTGTAAGAGACAGAAAAATTACAATAATTACCAAGGTCATAGTTTACGCCACCGCGCAAACGGAAACGGTTGAGACTGCTGGCATATTCTCCGTATGACTTGTCGAAATGGTACTCTGGCTGCAAAAATATGTGGAGGCTGTTGCCTAACAAGTTTGCACTCATAGTTCCAGTCAACACATAGCTGTCGCCCGAGCCTCCGTTCATGTACGTGTTAACCACGCCGCCATGCTCGGCATCAGCGACTGCATAATGGTTGACGAGAACGTTGTTTTCCCTTATATACCAGCTTGAGAGGCTGGCATTGAACCAATCCGCCGGCATCCATACTGCGCGGACATCATGCCACCACGTGATCGCGTTGTGAAGAGCCGGGTTGCCTTGCATCCACATCAGTTCGCTCTGGCGCACCATGACATCGCCAGACTGGCTTGCAGACGGGGTCTTGCTGAAATAGTTAACGCTTGTCATGACATACAGCTTACGGCTGATGCGGAAAAATATATCCAATTCACCCTTTGGCTCGACCTTGTTGCAACTGTTCAGGTCATCGACTTTCCAATATGAGGCTATAAACCCTGGTTTCAAATCCATCCAAAAGTTGTCCGAGGGAATCCATGCGAACCGCAGTGTCGCGCGAGTTTCGCCTCGCCATTGGTCAACCTTTTTGTCCGCAGAACCCGCATACTGCGTCGAAAACCAGTCCATGAATGACGACACAACCAGTTGTGTAAAAAATTTTTTACTGGGCTGAAAAGATGGTTGAAAACTCAATCCAGCGGAATGCACATCTTCCTCCGTGGCATTGTATATCGGATCAAGCTCGCCGGTGCGGTACATCGAGCTATTGTCATTGTGCGAATAACCGTAGTTCCACTGCGCGGACAGAAACCACTTGGGATTAAACCGAATCCCATACGCACCTGACAACTGCGGTGAAGCAGACCGTCCTGAACTGTTCGACACCGAAGACGATGAGCTGAACAGTTTTTGCGACCAGTTTTCCGCGTCATACGAGCCGCTGCCCGGGTTTCTGTTCCAGCGGAAGCCGAGAGTATGAATTGCAGTTACCTTGTCGCTCACATACCGGGCATTTAGGCCTGCCGATATTCTGTCATTGCGTGACCATGAATGACCGTCATACTCGCGCTTGACATTGTCATACTGTACCCCGTTGTAGTAGATGCCGTTGTAGTTGTCCTCTCCCCACGATGAAGAGCTGTGGTCGCGGCTGTACCCGCCGTCGAACATGACGCCGTAGGTCATCTTGTGATATACAAGTTTGTTTGCAGCACTGTAACTGCCACTGTTAGGAATAGTCTGCCGACCCTCGAGGCGTGTGACACCTCCGGCCTCGTATTCAGTCATGACAAAATTTATCACAGCCGAACACCCCTCATATCGCGGGTCTGTCGGGTTTTCCATGTACTCTACGCGCTTGGCTTGTTTCGGCCAAAAAGTCGCGATGTCAGTGGCTTGTGCCCTCACACCGTTAATAAAATACACCACGTCCTTGCCGTTAAGACCCTTTACCTGATTGTTCACAATCGTCAATACCGGCAAGTTCATCTTTCGCAGCAGAGACTCGGGGGAGTTTGACAGGTTCTTCTCGCGTTTCGTGGGAATAAAAACCACTTTCTCACCCTCGACCCATGCGCGTTCACTCTTGACTACGACCTCCTTCAGCTCGGTCGTGACTGTGTCAGCAGCGGCAGTTTCCGCCCGTGCCGGCAGCGCACACGCCGCCAGCAATATAATTGCGTATATGTTCTTCATCAGCCTTGTTGCTTATGGTTGTCCCTCGCTTTTCTCTTGGTCAGCCTTGGAACAGAATGAATAATCAAACAAGTCAAGCACAATGTCGTCCTTGTCGTCTTCGGAATACCCCATAGTGCACTCCTCTGACGCGGCAGCCTCCATGGCACGCTGGCGGCATCCGCCGCCGCACAATGGGGCGATGCGGCACTCCCAGCATATCTTCTTGCCGAACTTCGCGCTCGCACGCAGCTGCATCAGCTTTTCATCATACTCGACCTTTCCGGAATCGTCCAGCACCCCGACACGGTTCTCCGCAACAAAATCGCGAGCCGTGCAACCGAAAGCGTCGCCGTTGTAGTTTATCAGGACATGGTTCTTCTTGTCTCCGTAACAAGAGTCGGTTACATTTCTCGGGATATAGTTTGCCAAAACCACATAGCCCTGTTCCCTTGTCCTGCGGCGGTACTCCTTCACTTCCGCCTCCGCCTCGTCTGTCTGACCGTTGCGCTCCTGCCACACCCGCTGGAAATCCACACGGATGTACTCTCGCGCCTCGGCATCGACATTGGCGAGGTCATCGACCAGCGAACCAATCCCTGGGACATTTTTCTCGGTGTAATTGACACGGAGGATAACGTGGATTTTCTTTTTCGCCAAGCCGATTATGTTGGAGAATATGGTGTCGTAACTGCCTACGCCGCCCTTGAAAAAGCGCGTCTTGTCATGGCTGTCGCGATAGCCGTCCAACGTGATTTGGAAGCTGCTGTTGTAGCCGCAGAGGAACTCGGTCATTCCCGGTGTCAGCAACGCGCCGTTTGAGGTGAAATTCACGCTGAAACGGACTTCTTTGCGCTCACACTCCGCTGCCGTGAACTCTATCAGAGGCTTCACCACATCGTCAAACCCAAGCAGCGGCTCGCCGCCGAAAAATCCGATATGGAACGCTTTCAGCTCATCGTTGTCGCGGATAGTCTGCGCAATGAACTTGCGGACTGCTGACATCACCTCGCCGGACATGCGGGAGTTTTCGAGGTGCTTTTCATAACAATACCAGCATCTGAAATTGCAGTCCAGCGTCGGGTTGATATGCAACGTGAAGCTGGTATTGTCATTGTCGGTTTCATCTATAATTTTCCGCAATGCGGCGACTTCATCGACAGAATCCTCCACCGCCATGCCCCCATCCACCAGTTGGCGGAAGAGAGATCTGTTGCTTTCCTCCGCAACGGCCAGAGAATGTTCGTCCAACACAAACTTCTCATCTTTCACAATGACAAATTTGCCAGACAAGGCATTGAACAGCAGCGTATGCTTGTCAGAAATAGCAATCGCGGAATTATAGATGCTCGGGTTCATAGGTCAGTCTTATTTCCCGCAAGTGGGCAAAGTTGTATTTGTTTCAATACCAGGCGCAATTTCCTCAAGTCTGCAATCACCGGTATTATTAGCATCTACACACGCATCCACAAAGTTTGTGCATACACCAGAGTTGGTTGTTTTACCACACGCCTTAGCTCTATTTGTACAAGTTCCAGGGTTTGCCCCGCCCACTGCACCCATATCTGTGGTGAGCAGGATAGACTGACAGCCATCTGATTCTACTGTTTCGAGGGAGTTGATGAACGCCTCGATACGCTGATTTCTTTTGTTCATTTTCTTTTTATTTTTGGTTATACATTATGTTTGTTCTCTCTACGAGCATTTGATGCTCATATAAGTTATGCCTGTTATCAGCCTGTAATGAACCAAACGGCAAGACCAACAAACGGCTCGCCGCTTGGTTCAGTGGCAAAGTTACTATTTTATTTTCATTCCACAAAATAAATCTGATATTTTTTCATGGCATTAAAATCACAGACTGATTAATTACTGCCAACAACACCAGACTCGATTTCCTGCGGACGGTCGATGTCGATGTTTTTCTCAACTTTCTTGCCGTAACCGAAAGTATACGACAGGTTTATTCTCAGGCAACGACCTATTGACAAGTTATGACGGATTGACGAATAGATGCCGCTGTTCAATTCTCGCCAAGACTTGCGGTTTTGATTGAATATATCGTTGATTGTCATTGACAGATACAGGTCTCCATTGCCGTAGGTGAACGAGGCCCACCAATCGTCGGAATACCAGCAGCGTTCCATTCCGCTCTTGTCGAGACCCTTCTCCGTGCCGTCATATCCAATATCTACCGAACAATAATCATTAATGGTGAATCCTGCGGAGCCTCGGATTCTGAACCGGCTTATATCGTTTGCATATTCTCCATGAGTCTTGTAATAATGGAATTCAGGCTGAAGATGCAAATTCAGTCTATTGGAAAAGAGATTCACGCTAAAAGAGCCGCCCAGATGGCAACTGTCTGTAGAGCCTCCGTTGATATATGTGTTGACCACGCCGCCTTGCTCTGCATCAGCGGCTGCGTAACTGCTGACAAGCGTATTGTTTTCTCGGCGGTACGAGCCAAACAGCGCTGCATTGAACCAGTCTGTCCCCAGCCATGTTAAGTCAATATGTGGAAACCACGATGTTTCGTTGACAAGCGCAGGATTGCCTTGCAGCCACATCAGCTCGCTCTGCCGCACCAGCACATCGCCCGACTGGCTTGCCGATGGCATATCGCTGCTATAAAACAAATTAGCAGAAAAGCGCAGTTTGCGGCTGATGCGCCAAAAGAGACCCAGCTGCCCCCTCGGCTCGACTTTGCTGTAACGGTCCAAGTCGCTGACTTTCCAATACGTGGCTGTGACGCCGGGCTTCAAATCCATCCAGAAATTGTCAGACGGAATCCACGCAAACCGCAATGTCGTGCGCGTTTCGCCTCGCCACTGATCTACCTTTTGGTCTGCCGAGCCGGCATAGCGTGTTGAAAACCAGTTCATTGACGATGTTGCAATCAGCTGGACAAAAAATTTTTTGCTGGGCTGGAAAGTGGGCTGTAAACTCAATCCCGCAGTATGTACATCTTCTTCAGAGGCATTGTATATCGGATCAAGCTCGCCGTTGCGGTACATCGAACTGTTGTCTTTGTGCGAGTAACCGTAATTCCACTGTGAGTATATATGCCATTTCGGATTGATCCAGATCCCATACGACCCTGACAACTGCGGTGACGCAGACCGTCCCGAACTCTGCGAGAGTGCAGACGAAGACTTGAAAAGCTCCGGCGACCAACTTTCAGTATCGAAAGAGCCGCTGCCCGGATTTCTGTTCCAGCGAAAACCGAGCGTATGGGTAATTTTGACCTTGTCAGTCACATACCGGGCATTGAGGCCAGCCGATATTCTGTCGTTGCGTGACCACGAATGACCGTCATACTCGCGTTTGACGTTATCGTAATAGTTCCCGCCATAATAGATGCCGGCATAGTTGTCCTCACCGCTGTACGATGAGCTGTGGTCGCGGCTGTACCCACCGTCAAACATGACACCGTAGGTCATCTTGTGATATACAAGCTTGTTTGCGGCACTGTAACTGCCTTCGTTGGGGATTTCCTGCCGCGCATTGATACGAGTGACACCGCCAACCTCATACTCTGTCATCACAAAGTTCACCACTGCGGCACAACCCTCATATCGTGGGTCTGTCGGGTTCTCCATATACTCGACACGTTTCGCCTGTTTCGGCCAGAATGTCGCAATGTCGGTTGACTCTGCCCTCACGCCGTTGATGAAATACACCACATCTTGACCATTCAGTCCAATGGCTTTGCCGTCAATGATTCTCACTGTCGGCAAATGCATCATTTTAAGCAGCGACTCGGGGGAGTTCGACAGGTTCTTCTCTCGTTTGTTGGGAATAAACACAACCTTCTCACCCTCAATCCACGCACGCTCACTCTTGACAACGACCTCTTTCAGCTCGGTCGCCACTGTGTCGGCAGCAGCAGTTTCTGCACGCATCGGCATCACACATGCCACCAGCAACAAAATTAAATACACGTTTTTCATTCAATCAAATTTTTTCGGGTTACACATCATGTCGCGACGAGGTTCGTCATGACACTATGATTAATCTCTGCAATGTAGAGACACGGCATGCCGTATTCGAAGGAAGACACTGGCAACTGATTGATTTCCTGCAATCTGCTCTGCGGATACGGCACGCCGTGTCCCTACTTTGCTGCGCAAATGCGCATTGGCATTTCGACTTGTTTAGCTGTTAGCTGCAGCCGAAATTTGTGATGGGAGTCACAGGCTTTGTTTCAGGATCTTTAATCAAACAAGCTCCTGAATTATCTGCCGTTGCACATGAAGCCACAGTGTTAGTACACTCTCCCGAGTTAGCAGTACCGCCACAAAGATTCTGTGACTCATTGGTGCATTTTTTAGTGTTGTCACCACCGATTGCGCTCATATCGGTGGTGAGCAGGAAGGACTGACTGCCATCTGCTTCCACTGTTTCGAGGGAGTTGATGAACGCCTCGATGCGCTGTTTTCGCGTACTCATGATAAGTAGTTTTTGAGGTTAATAATATATTTGTACTCTCAATTGGCATCAAATGCCAATGTGGTTTGTCTGCCAAACGGCAACGCAGGCAACCGGCTCGCCGTTCAGTTCAATCGCAAAGTTATAACTTTATTTTCATTCCACCAAACAACTGGCGATTATTTTCGCGAATTTTTTTTCGGCATACGGATTTACAACACGCGATTACGCCCTAAAACAGGCATCACAGCGATACAAACAGCGGTTAATTTCCTCCTCTCAAGCAACATTGATACAAGGCAATACCTCCGCGCCAAATCAAACATTATTAACCTCATAATAGTCCTCGCTTCATGCACTTTTCACATAGCCGATTTTGAAAATCGCATCGCGAATACAAGCGCAGCCAAGTAGGGACACGGCGTGCC
>DHKE01000045.1 GCA_002404675.1 Porphyromonadaceae bacterium UBA4702
AAAGTCCTTAAGGACTTTAAGGAGAGTGGACTGGATTTGTGTGCTTTCAATATGAGAAGCTGGATTCCCGAATCTGCGTATGATTTCTGCTTTGCAGTTGTGGTTAAGTGAGTTGCCGCCGCAGAATCCAAATGCACGCACCATCTGAGTGTCCATTCTCTGGTGGTTGTGACGCTTTGAGGGATGACGACTTCCTTGAGATAATCACGGCTGTGAAATGCCTTCTTCCCGATAATCTTCACACTGTCAGGTATGGCATATCTGTCTGTCTCCTTACGGAATGAGATTAGTTTTGTCTTGTCTTTGTTGAACAATACTTCGTCTTCGTAGACGAGATAGGGTGAGCGGTTGATCACTTCCCCGTCCCAGTTCGTGAACGGGTTTTCGTCCAGGTCTTTGACGTTTGGCGGTATTTCAACTGTCTCGAGTGAAAAACAGTACAGAAACAGCATATAGCCCAGGGTTGTCACGCTGTCCGGGAAGACAACGCCAGTCAGCTTTGAACACCGGTCAAAAGCGTCAGTGCCGATTATTTCTGTACCCTCGCGGACTGTGTATTCTCCGATGAAGTCTTCAGGCACTCGCAGCAAGGTCTTTCCGTCGCTGCTGTATCTTGCTCCGTATACGTCCACATACTCGTTGTTGTCTTGTGTCATGTCTGTAGCGTTGTGTTGGTTGATTAATCTGCAAAATTAATGTCAGGGTGTCGCAATAATCAATACACTATCGATGCTGTCAGATAAAACTATTTGAGGGAGGGCAAAATTAGGACTGTTTCCTATCGCAAGTGTCTGCCTTTTAGGTCATAATCAACTGCACTTCTCTTCGCAAGAGAAATGTATTATTGTGCGAAGTTACAACTTTTCTGCCGAACTCGCAAGTAATGATGAAATTTTCGGCGAAAAATTCCTCTGTGGCTGATTTTTGATGCTGATTATATTTGCATTTGGCTGTTTTGACGCGGCTTTCGAGTGATAATCTTACATTGTAAGTGTGCTATTTTGATGATTTTCAGGCTGTTGATGCAGTGCATTTCTCTTGCGAAGAGAAATGCATTTCAGCAACACGAACTCCGCTCGTGAGTACCCGCTTTCTCGGGCGGCTGCGCGTCGTAGAGTTTACGGAATATGGCACAGGCAATATGTACATAGACAATGTAACACGGACATTACGCGATGATTTGCAGACCACTTTGCACACAGGCTCCAAAGTGGCGATTGCCGCGTCTTGTTTTTCGATTTATGCGTTTCAGGAACTCAAAAAGCAGTTGTCCGCAATCGATGAGCTGCGCTTCATCTTCACCTCTCCCTCATTCGTGAAGGAAAAGGAGGACAAGAAGAAGCGCGAGTTCTATATACCGCGTCTAAACCGCGAGCGCGACCTGTACGGCTCGGAATTTGAGATCAAGCTGCGCAATGAGCTGTCGCTCAAAACTGTGGCTAAGGAGTGCGCCGAATGGATACGGCAAAAGAATGTGTCATTCAGGTCCTTGCAAAAACGCGGAGGCATGCCGATGGCAACTATCGTGGACGATACTGCATATATGCCCGTCAACGGCTTTACCACTATCGAACTCGGCTGTGAACGCGGAGACAACATAGCCACATTCATCACCAAATTGGATGCGCCGCAGACACGCAAACTGCTTGCCCAGTTTGACGAAATATGGAAGGACAAGAAACTGCTCCAGGACGTGACCTCGCAGGTGCTTGACAACATCTCCAACGCCTACAAGGAGAATGCGCCGGAGTTCATCTACTTCATGACCCTGTACAACGTGTTCCGTGAGTTTCTCGACGACATCTCGGAGGATGTGCTGCCCAACGAGGCGACCGGGTTCAAGCAGAGCGTGGTGTGGAACAAGCTGTACAACTTCCAGCGTGATGCCGCCCTCGCCATAATCAACAAGCTGGAGAAATACAACGGCTGCATACTCGCTGACTCCGTCGGCCTCGGCAAGACATTCACCGCGCTGTCGGTCATCAAGTATTACGAGAGCCGCAACAAGAACGTGCTGGTGCTGTGTCCCAAGAAGCTGGAAAACAACTGGAATACATACCGTAACAACTACCGCGACAACCCGCTTGCCCAGGACCGGCTGCGGTATGATGTGCTGTTCCATACCGACCTCTCGCGTGACAAGGGCCAGTCAAACGGCATAGACCTCGAGCATATCAACTGGGGCAACTACGACCTTGTGGTAATCGACGAGAGCCACAACTTCCGCAACGGCGGCAATGTCACCACCGACCGCGACGGCAATGTCCGCGAAAACCGCTATGCCCGGCTGATGAACCGTGTAATGCGGGCCGGCGTGAAGACGAAAGTGCTGATGCTCTCCGCGACACCTGTCAACAACCGGTTTGCCGACCTGCAAAACCAGCTCGCGCTCGCATACGAGGGCGATGATGCGCAAATCGATGACAAACTGGATACGGACAAACCGATAAACCAGATATTCGCGCAGGCGCAAAAGGCATTCAAGGATTGGTCAGACCTGTCGCAGGGAGACCGCACTACCGCCCGTCTGCTCGAGATGCTCAGCTTCGATTTCTTCGAGCTCCTCGACAGCCTGACCATAGCCCGCAGTCGCAAGCACATCGAGCAGTACTACGACACTGCCGACATCGGCAAATTCCCAGAGCGGCTGGCTCCCGTGTCTCGCAGGCCTCAGTTGACAGACCTGCCCAATGCTGTCAAATTTCAAGACATATACGAGGCTGTCACCAACCTGAACCTCGCCATATACTCACCCTCGATTTTCATACAACCCTCAAAGTTAGACAAGTATCTAACGCCCGCAGAACTTGAAGAGTTCGGCAAAGGCGCACGTGGCGCACGCAACGGACGAGAAAGCGGCATACGGCGGCTCATGAGCATCAACCTGCTCAAACGCCTCGAAAGCTCCGTCCACTCATTCCGCGAGACGCTGAACCGCGTAAGGGCGTATATCGCTACTACTATCGACGCTATCAACGAGTTTGAAGCCATCCTTGCCAAGAAAAGAATCGGCGAACCTGAAGACAATCAAGCCGGCAAAAAAGTCAAGAACTTCGACTTCAGCGAAATCCTCGACTTCGACGAGCAGGAAGACCCCGTGTTTGTCGGCAGACGAGGCGCTGAAATCGACCTCGCCGACATGGACTATGTCTCTTGGCGGAAATGGCTGGCAAGCGACCTCGACAGCCTAGACAATCTGCTGCTTATGCTAAAAGACATCTCTCCCGAACATGACAGCAAGCTGCAGATGCTCATCGGCGACATACGCGACAAATTCGAACATCCGATAAACAATGGCAACCGAAAGGTCATCATCTTCACAGCATTCTCCGACACAGCTAAGTACATATATGACAACATCGCCGAGCCAATCAGGGAGCGCGGCATGAACACCGCCATTGTCACCGGCGACACGGTGCGCAGCACTCTGAAGCTGCCGCGAAACGAGCGGCTCGACTTCAACAAGGTGCTGACGCTCTTCTCTCCGGTATCGAAGAGCAAGGACGCGCTGTACCCTAATCTGAACGCGGAAATCGATGTGCTGGTAGCCACTGACTGCATCTCCGAGGGTCAGAACCTGCAGGACTGCGACTACCTGGTAAACTATGACATCCACTGGAATCCCGTCCGCATCATACAGCGTTTCGGCCGAATAGACCGCATCGGTTCGCGCAATGCGCAGATACAGCTCGTCAACTACTGGCCGGACATGGAGCTGGACGAATACATCAACCTGAAAGGGCGTGTCGAGGCACGCATGAGTGCCGGCATACTCGCTGCCGGCGGCGAGGACAACCCTATCACGCCCGAGGAACAGGAGGACTTGGAATACCGCCGCAGCCAGCTGCAACGCCTCCACAATGAGGTGATAGACATCGAAGACATGAACACCGGAGTGTCTATCATGGACTTGGGGCTGAACGAGTTCCGCCTCGACCTGCTCGAATACATGAAGCAGAACCATGACATCGAGCACACGCCGTCAGGATTGCACGCCGTAGTCCCGGCAACTGAAAGCAACCCGCCGGGTGTAATCTTCATACTCAAGAACCGCAACCCGGAGTTCAACATCGACCGCCGCAACCGGCTGCACCCGTTCTACCTGGTATACATTTCCTCTCCAATTAGGAATGAGGAATTAGGAATGAGGAATGGCGAGGCAATGAGGAATTATGAATTAGGAATGAGGAATGAAGACGGCACGTCAATTCCTAATTCCTCACTCCACATTCCTAATTCAGAACCAATTCCACATTCCTCACTCCACATTCCTAATTCAGAACCAATTCCACATTCCTCATTGGTGATTGACCACCTCCATCCCAAGGAGCTGCTCGACTGTATGCGCAAGCTGTGCCGGGGCAAGTCTGAACCGGTTGCAGACCTGTGCCGCCAGTTCAACAGCGAGACCCTCGACGGTCAGCGCATGGACGAATACTCCAAGCTGCTCGGCGATGCCATCTCCTCGCTCATTCAGGTCAAGGACCAGTCGGACTTGGGCGCGTTCCTTGACGGCGACGCTGACCCGTTCGGCAACAAAATCAAGGGCCTCGACGACTTTGAACTGATATGTTTCCTTATAATCAAATGACTATGTACGGGCTGGCGGAAGCGACGGAATTGAGGGAACGGCTGCCAAAGGCACAGCTGTACCGGAAGTACAACTGGGACTATGCGCGTCGGGAGCATTTCGATGCCGACATCTCGCGGCTCGACATCGTCAGTGCCGTGTTGCCGCGCACGATGCCCGGAATAGCTGCCGGCGAGAAGGTCAAATCAATCTATGTGGTGGAGGTGTCGCTCAAGAGGGCGGACTGTGACCCGCGCAACATCGAGCTGCTCGCCCGAGCTGTACCGCAGCACATAGTCTACGCATTGCGCTACGGCGGCGAAGTGCGGTTTGCCGTCTATCACGAGCGGCTGTTCACGACCGGCTGGCACCCCATAATTCCTAATTCCGCATTCCTCACTCCTAATTCAGAATTAATTCCTAATTCCACATTCCTAACGCCGCAAGGGCTGTCCCTCGATGCCGTCTGGCAGAACTACGTCACACGCATCGGCGGCTTCGATGTCGAGGAGGACAACACCCTGGCAGAACAGATACACGTCAATGCAGAGCGCGACGCAATCCGCCGCCAGATCGCCGCACTAAGGCGGCGCATGCGCAATGAGCGGCAGCCGCGCCGACGCCGCGAACTGTACAACCAAATCAGGACTTTGGAGGATCAATTATGAGATAAATAATCAATTAACAATCAATGGAAAAACTGCGAATGACAACAGCAGACGGCGTTCAGGACAATGTTGCCCTGATTGCGAGCCTGTTTCCCGACTGTGTGACGGAAATCAAGGACAGCAACGGCAACGTGCGCCACGCCGTCGATTTCGACAAACTGCGGCAGAACCTGTCGGGGGATGTCGTCGAGGACCCAAAGGAACGGTATCAGTTCACGTGGCCCGGGAAACGCGAGGCGATGCACCTCGCCAACACGCCGATACGCAAGACCTTGCGCCCATGCCGCGAAGAGAGCGTGGGACGCGACGGAACCCCTGGAGGCTTCGACTCCGAAAACCTCTACATCGAGGGCGACAACCTCGACGTGCTGAAATGCCTGCGCGAGGACTACCTCGGCGCGGTCAAGATGATATACATCGACCCGCCCTACAACACCGGCAAGGACTTTGTCTACAACGACAAATATGCAATGAAGAAGGAGGAGTTTGAGAAGGAGAGCGGATACACCGACGAAGAAGGGAACAAGACCGTAGACCCAATGGTGCGCAACACCGAAGCCAACGGCCGCTTCCACACAGACTGGCTCAACATGATGTACCCGCGACTGAAAGTCGCCCGCGACCTCCTCTCCGACGACGGCGTCATATTCATCTCCATCGACGACAACGAAGTCGAAAACCTCAAGAAAGTATGCAATGAGGTATTTGGTGAGCAGAACTACGTCACTTCATTTTCATGGGTCAATTCATTAAAAGACGAGCTTGAAATTGATACAAAATTCGCAGGTTCTAATCTGGGTAAAATTAAAAAATCACATGAATATGTTTTGGTTTATGCCAGAAATGCATTTGACATGAACCTTGATTTTTCTTCAAACCCATATATAATCAAGCTAATCACAAACGGAGGCAATAACATACAACGGCTGACAATACCGACAGGGCTTAAATGCACATCTTCCATTACAGAGACATTCTATGGGCATATAGGAGGCAATCGAGACTATTATGAAATAATTACTCCTGAAGGTATGATTATAGAAAATGGCGTTCTCAAAAATGAAGTCATCATCGAAGGTCCTCTACGAAATCCTGTCATGCTCACAAACTTCTTCAGAGGTGAGACCGTCATTGATAATAAAGGTCAAAAACTCGTAGAGGTTTTCATAAGCGACAAAGGTATGTTGCATACAAAAAAAGAGCGTAAAGGAAATACCATTTCATCAGTACTAGTTGGTAAGGGTACTACAAAAAATGGGACTCTTTTGATTAAGGAACTCTTCGGTGATACTGTATTTGAATATGCAAAGCCAGTTGAACTAATCTCTTATCTTATCTCAAAACATACTGATAACGATTTTATCATCCTCGATTTATTTTCTGGATCTGCAACGACAGCACATGCGGTTTTACTGTCAAATCTTCATGAGAATAAACGCATCAAATATATTCTTGTGCAAGTTGAAGAGAGGATTGAGCCTGACAAAATGGCAGATCAGTCATCAAAGAAAATAGCGCAAGCGGCATTAGATTATTTAGAACGAAAAAATTTGCCTCATTCTATTACCGAATTGGGTAAAGAACGCATAAAATTAGCGGCTCAAAAAATCAAGACGGAAAATGGTCTACAAGCAGCAGGTCTTGACATCGGTTTCCGTGTGCTGAAGCTCGATTCGAGCAATATGCGGGATGTGTATTACACACCTGCGGAAACAACCAGCGGCAACCTGTTGGCATCGGTTGACAACATCAAGGCCGACCGGACGGGAGAGGACCTGCTGTTCCAGGCGATGCTCGAGCTCAACATCGAGCTGTCTGCGCCTATCAGAAGTGAGAGAATAGGAGGCAAGAATGTGTTTGTCGTGGACGAGGGGTATCTCGTCGCATGCTTCGACGACAAGGTTGACGAGGCGGCAATCACGGAGATAGCGAAAAAGCAGCCGCAATACTTCGTGATGCGCGATGCGTCGGCAGCCTCCGACAATGTCCTCGACAATTTCGAGCAGATATTCCGTCATTACTCGCCGGAAACCGTTTGTAGAGTACTTTAGGCTTTAGGTGTTAGGCTTTAGGGATGAAGACCAGCGACTACAAGCAATTGCAAGTTTGGCAAAAGGGCATGGACTTGACAGAAGAGGTTTATCGTCTTGTCAAACAGCTGCCTCGAGAGGAAACATTCGCGATGTCTGACCAATTGCGGCGTGCTGCCGTTTCAGTCCCCTCGAATATTGCGGAGGGACATGGACGAGGCACAGACAAAGAATTCATCAAATTCCTCACAATTGCACGTGGCTCGTTGCTTGAAGTTGAAACTCAATTGCTGATTTGCAATAGACTGAATTTGATCTCATCATCGGATAGCAGATTAGCTCAATCTCTCATTATTGAAATTGGCAAAATGCTTAATGCGCTAATATCATACCGCTGCAACAGCCTAAGACCTAAAGCCTAGCGTCTAAAACCTCATTCCTCACTCCTAATTGAATCAAACCATGAAATTCAAGTTCAAGATACAGAAATACCAGACTGATGCGGTTGAGAACACGGTGTCGGTGTTCGCCGGGCAGCCGTCGCAGAGCGCCGGACTGCTGTACCGCCGCGACCTGGGCAAACGCGATCCAGCCGCCATTGCGGGAATGGAGGACGACAGCGGATACCGCAACCATGACGTGGCGCTGTCTGCGGCCCAGCTGCTCCAGAACATAAAGGACATTCAGGCAGCATCTTGCATAACGCCGTCGGCAAAACTTGCCCAAGGCGTCAACGGCACTGTCTCCCTCGACATTGAGATGGAAACCGGCACGGGCAAGACGTATGTGTATATCAAGACGATGTTTGAACTCAACAAGCGGTACGGCTGGAGCAAGTTCATCGTCGTGGTGCCGTCGATAGCGATACGCGAGGGCGTAGCCAAGAGCTTCAAGATGCTCGAAGAGCATTTCATGGAGCGTTACGGCAAGAAGGCGCGGTGGTTCGTGTACGACAGCTCTGACCTCGGGGCAATAGACCGGTTCTCGTCAGACGATGGCCTGAACGTGATGATTATCAACACGCAGGCGTTCGCGAGCTCGTTTAACGAAGAAAAGGCCAAAGGGGAAGGACGGGCAGGAGACAAGGCAGCACGCATCATCTATTCGGAGCAGGACTCGTTTGCCTCACGCAAACCTATTGACGTGATAGCCGCCAACCGCCCGATCATTATCATGGACGAGCCGCAGAGAATGGAGGGTAATGCGACACAGGCGGGCTTGAAGCAATTCAATCCGCTGTTCACGCTCAACTATTCGGCGACGCACCGCACGCGCCATGACACTGTCTATGCCCTTGACGCGCTTGACGCTTACCGTCAGCGGCTGGTGAAGCGAATCAACGTCATCGGCTTTGAGGTCAAAAACCTGCAAGGCACGGGACGGTACATGTACCTCGACGACATCGTGCTGTCGCCAAACCATCCCCCGAGGGCACGTATTGAGATTGAGGTGAGGTCACAGGCGGGGAACATCAGCCGCCAGACCAAGACTTTCGACTTCGGCGATATGCTCATAGCCGCTGCCGGCGGGCTGAATGAGTATGACGGCTATACCATAACCGAGATTTCACCTGACGGATATGTCTCGTTCCAGAACGGCGAGACAATATACAAGGGGGATGTGTCAGGGGACACCAACGAGGAGTACCTGCAGCGCGTACAGATACGCGAGACTGTCAAGGCGCACTTGCGCAAGGAGCAGGAGCTGTTCAGGCGCGGCATCAAGTGCCTGTCGCTGTTTTTCATTGACCGGGTGGAGAACTACCGCGCATACGACGCGGAGGGCAATGCGGTCAAGGAAAAGTTCCAGCAGATATTCGAGGTGGAATACAAGCGTCAGGCAGAGGAGGCGGCAGACCAAACAACGGACCTGGAGTATGCCGGCTACCTGCGCAGCTTCGTGCCGGAGCAGGTACACAAGGGATATTTCTCCATTGACAAGAAAGGCCGCGCGATCGACTCCTCCACGCGGCGCGGCACAGACATTTCTGACGATACCCCGGCATACGACCTGATACTCAAGGACAAGGAGCGGCTGCTGAGCTTCGAGGAGCCTACGCGGTTCATATTCTCGCACTCAGCGTTGCGCGAGGGGTGGGACAACCCCAACGTGTTCCAGATATGCACGCTGCGGCATGCCAACGCGGAGATAGCCAAACGGCAGGAGGTGGGACGAGGACTGAGGCTGTGCGTTGACCGAGACGGCACACGCCAGGATGCCGAACAGCTTGGCGACGAGGTGCATGACATAAACGTGCTTACGGTCATCGCCAACGAGAGCTATACCGACTTCACCAAGAGCTTGCAGAAGGATATCCATGCCAGCCTGCGCGAGCGTCTGCGCGAGCATCCGCGTCAGGTGACAACGGATTATTTCAAGGGGAAGAACATCATACTTGCCAACGGCTCGACACACGAAATCACCGACAGCGAAGCAGCCCGCATCAAGACCTGGCTCGAGGACAACGGCTATGCCGACAGCGAGGGGAATATCCAGCCGTCGTTCATGCAAAGCGTAAACGAGGGGACTCTCGCGCCGATGCCTACAAGAGCCCTGAAGAATATGGCTGATGCTGTGGTCAAGCTCGTGCTGAACGACCCGTCGGCAACGGACGGCATGATAACAGATGCCAGAACGACTGTCCTGAACCGCCTGAACAGGGAGAACTTCAACAAAGAAGCGTTCCAGGCCCTGTGGAAAGAAATCAACCACCAGTATGTCTACACAGTGAGCTATGACAGCAAGGAACTTGCAGCCAACGCCGTCAAGCACCTCGATGCCGAACTGTCTGTGCGTCAGCTGCACTATGTCCGTGTCGAGGGCGAGCAGGATGCAGAAAACGTGGACCAATTCGGCAACCAAAGGACAGCGGCAGAACAGCTCGCGAGCGAATGTACCTCAACAGTGGCGTATGACCTCATCGGCGAGATAGCGCACGGCGCGAACCTGACACGCCGTACAGTCGGCAATATTCTCCAGAGTATAAAGCCGGAGAAACTCGCGCTGTTCCGCAACAACCCGGAGGATTTCATCCGCAACGCGACACGGATAATCCGCGAGCAGAAGGCGGCAATGATAGTGCAGCACATCCACTACAAGATGACCGAGGGGAAGTATTCGTCAGACATATTCGCCACTGCCAGCGAAGTGCCGTTTGACAGGGCGCTCGAAGCCAATAAACACGTCATGGACTATGTCGTGACTGACAGCAAGGTGGAACGCGATTTCGCAAGCGACCTCGAAAGAGCCACGGAGGTGGAGGTCTACGCGAAACTGCCGCGCTCGTTCCAGATCCCTACGCCTGTGGGCAATTATGCCCCGGACTGGGCAATAGCAATGATACGCGACGGTGTGAAACACATATTCTTCATCGCCGAAACCAAGGGGTCGCTCAGCTCAATGGACATATCGCCTGTTGAGCAATCGAAAATCGACTGCTGCAAGCAGCTGTTTGAGGAACTGTCTTCGGCTCGAGTGCGTTACCACAAGGTCACAAGCTACGAAGACCTCGTAAATGAATTTAATGCTGTCCGATAAAATATTATTGGACAGCGTTAATACACTATGTAATTGCAATAAGGAGGGAGCGTCATATAACAGACGCTCCCTCCGCGTTATGGATATGATGAATTGTGGCCAGTGGTTATTCGGTCTTGCGGCTGTATGACCGGTAGTAAAGGTACATTGCGAGGGCGAGTATCACGAACAGCAGCAGGCTTCCCATGAGCAGTGCGTATGTCTCGAGCGACAGCATCACGAAGCAGAACGCATAGAGGAAACAGAGCATCATGCACATCATCATGGCGATTTTCTTGGACTTGAGTATCGCGCTGATGAACACCGTCACAAGTATCACTGTCATTGCTGCGGCCGTCAGGTATCCGAAGCCGAAGCCTATTACCTCTGCAATGGAGAGGAGCAGCGTGTAGAATATTACCAGCGCAACGCCGACCAGTGTATAGAACATTATGCTGAGGTTGCGTTTGGAGGTGATTTCGACTGCGAAAGCCCCGGCAAATGTGAGGAAGATGATCATGAAGGCGTATTTTATAGCACGGTTCACCTTCTGGTACGTGTCTACGCCTGTGAGGAACTCCGCACCGACGTGTGTCTTCTTCTGATTGAATGTCATGCCGTTTTCTTCCGGGTTAGTGTCAGGAATTGCCAGGCCTTGGTTGTGGCTTTCCCATTTTGCAGTGAATTTCTCATCGTCAACCGTGCGTGTGTCAGGCAGCGATGGCCCTTGGAAAGAGGGGTTGGGAGTTTGCCCGGCGATGGTGACAGTGCAGCTTTCGCCGAGCTGCGCGATGTACAGCCCTTTCGATCCCTTCAGAGTCAGCTTTGCGGAGAACTGCGATACAGCCGGCATTGTGGCGCTTACGGGTATGTCCGCTGTCAGAGAGTTTTCGTTTACCTTCCACTTGTATTTCTTCCCGTTCAGTGTAAACGGCTCGAGGGTCGCAAGCTGTGAGGGATCAACGACGACAGTCAGCTGTGCAGTGCTTCCAGGAACTGGTGCTCCTGGCGTTGCTCCTGCTGTTGGTTTTGGCATGTTTGCAGCGAATGATTCGCGTGTGAATGTTGCGGATAGGTCAATGGAGGCGCGGTATACGATAACCTCGAATATGCCCCGGTGTAGTTTCTCGGTAGTGACATTAGCCTTGGCGGAAAAGTCGGCCGGAAGAACTCTGTTCTGGTTTTTGGTGATTGCGAATGGGCCGGTGATGCTTTGTTCGCCGCCCCATTGCTCTGCAATCTGTTTTTCGACTTCAGCCTGTGAGGACTGTCTGTCGGAAGACAGCAGCCATACGATGAACGCTGCGAGTACCAGTGCGATTCCGAGCCCGAAGATTTTGAGAATTTTGTCCCCGTAAGAGATTTCGGGGAGTTCCGGAGGTGTTGTCATTTCCTTGTTCATATAGATATAGATATTTGTTGTGGCGAATTTGCTCGTGTATGCTTCATCATCATAGCCAATGCTGGCGTGATGCTGTCACATTCACGCGGCAAAGTTAGCGACTTCCCATGTAGTTGTCAAGCATGGGAAAGACAGTTTGTGTATTTTTATATCTTGTTTCGACGTCTGCGCGTCATATCGCTGCCAGTGCGTACAGCGGAATATTGGTCATCCACGTTTTATGTACGAATAATGTGCGGTTCAATCACATTTTAAGGACGAATCTTGTGGCGGCAGGGCGTTGTTATTGTCGTTTGGTAGCTGGTTGTTTGGGTTTAACCAGTTGATTGTCAGTACCCGCTGGTTTTTGGGGTGTGTTGAAATGCGGTGTCGCCGTGAACCACAGTTCGCCGTACAGTTTCACGCGGGCAAAAGTTTCGCGCAGCGTGCTCTGCAGCTTATTGATTGTGATGTGTGAGGGAGGGGCGTTGTAGCCTATGGCTGTCAGCCCGTAATGCTCTGATTGGCGTATGGCTCTCTCGTTATGGTATTTCTGCGATATGAGAATGACGGTGTCGAGCTTGAACACGTCGCGAGCTTTTGCTATCGAATATATGGTGCGGGTGCCGTCATAGTCGAGCGTTATGTCGCTGGGGCGGACACCCTTGGCTACGAGAGAATCTCTCATTGCTTTGGGTTCGTCACATCCGTATTTGACCGGCTTGCCGTCTTCGTCTTTGGTATAGTTGCCGCCGCTGGCGATAATCTTCCTGATTTTCCCGGCGCGGTACAATTCTGCAGCTGCGTTGACGCGGTTGTCAAAATTGAAGTTGTGCTTGCCACGTGGGGTGATTGGCGATGTTCCTAACAGCAGCCCGTATTCATGAGCCGGGACATCCTTGGGCTTGTCGAAAGTGCGTCCGCTGGCGTTCCATGACACGCTCCAGTATGTCAGTGCCAGTATGCAGACTGCCATCGCCAAAACGAGCAGCGACCACTTTATAATCCGTCTTTTCATGACGCGAAGTTATGCTATATTCCTGTATTGACCAAGTTTCTCGATATAATCAGTGCCGGGAGAATGATGCCCGGCACTGATTGTGTTTGTTTCTGTAAGCAGCTGGTTATTCGGTGGTGGTGTGGGTGATTTTGAGTTTCATGTTGGTGTTGTCAATTTCGATTTTGCCGAGCCGTCCAAGCACGGTCTGGCCGAGCAGAAGTGGTGCTTTCTGGTTGCGCACCACGGATGCTTTCACATCTTTCAGCACGAGGCCGCCGAATGTAACCTCTTTCAGGTTTATTACTGTGCCGACGTTCAGATCGCCGTTTGCATCCCAGTATGTGCTGCTGCCTATTATGTCCTTTTTAGATATATAGTCGTTTTTGAGCATAAAATTGGCTTCGACCATTGATATTGTCACGTCAGATGCGCCGGTATCGAAAATGAAGTGGAGCGGCAGGCCGTTGATCTCGCATTTTACTTTGGTGATGCCGCCGGCCTTTGTGAACGGCACTTCGACTGTCTCCACCGTTTCATTCAACGGCGCTTTGCCCTTCGCTGCGTTTGTCATCTTGGGTTTGTATTTGTCTATCAGTGCTTTGAATTCCGGCAATTCTCGTATCGGGTCGAGGTCATAGTCTGTTGCAATATGCGGAAATTTGTCGTAGCCCTTTTCAAGCGAAGTCCTCAGCATTTCGAGAGCCTTCGGGTAGTCTCCGATGCGAGTGTACAGACAGGTTGCGTCGTAGTATACACCCTCATCGTCTATATTGTCGGCGATGACTTTGTCCATGTACTCAATTGCTTCGGCTTTTCGTCCGAGGCCTTGCAGTGCATACATGGCACGGCTGCTGCTGTTAGGCACTGTGTCGAGTTCGAGGACTTTGCGGTAATCGGCAGCTGCCTTTTCAGTTTCGCCCTTGCGTGTGTACATGTCTGCGCGAGCGCTGTATGCGGATGATATGCCGGGGATTAGTGCGATGCATAGTGAGAGGTCATCGATAGCTGCATCTGTCATGCCGTGACAGCATTCTTCCATGCCTTTGGCATAGTATGCGCCGGGATTGTCGGGTTCTTGTTCGATTATTTTATCCCAAATCTCGAGACATTCATCGGTTTTGCCGGCATCTGACAGGATTTCTGCTTTAGCTAGCAGGACAGCTGTGTTGTCAGGGGTCAATTCGAGAGCCTTGTCAATATAGTGTATGGCAGAATCGAAATCGCCCAATGAGGAATAGCAGTCTGCCGTCCATTGCATGGCTTTAGATGAAGCATCGATCTTGTTGGCTGCCATGAAGCAATCGATAGCTTTCTGGTATTCTTTCTTGTTTTCAAGCACGATACCAAGTGCAATCGGCCATAAGTTGTTCTGCGGTTCAATTTTTGTTTTAACGCGCAGCTTGGTTTCGAGATATGGGATTAATTCCTTGTCGTTTATGTCGTTGAACATAGAAGCGGCCATTTCATCGTGCATGCCGAGTCCAGTCACGATATCGTCGGCTGCATCGTCGTATTTCTTAAGCCCCAGGTATGTTAGGGCTCTGTATGAGTAGGCCTGGCTGTATTCTTTTGCCATGCTGATTACATGGTTGAGCAGTGGCAATGCGTCCTCGTAACGCTCCTGAGAGTTGGCGTTGCGGGCTTTGCCCATGTACCCGAGGACGCTTCCCTCTTCGAGTTTTATGATTGTCTCATAGTCCTTGTCAGATTCGGCATACTTGCCCATTTCGAACAGCAGCTGTCCGCGCCGGTTGTAAGTTTCTGTATGCTTAGGGTCGATTTTGATGGACTTCGCGAGGTCGTTCAGGGCTTTTGTAGTGTCGGCCAGCGCTGTATAAATCAGTGCTCTTTCGTTCAGAGACAGGACTTTGTATAGTTTGTCTGATGAGGGAATGTCTTTGATTGCCTTAGTAGCGGAGTTCAAAGCCCAGCCGTAATTTTCCTGTGCGTAGTAGATGTAGGCGAGCCAGATGTTGGCGTAGCCGCTGTTCTTGGGGTTCTCGCTGATTTCTCGGGAGAAGTAGTCTGCGGCTTGGTCCAGATTGTCGTCGTAGTATGCCTCGATGCCTCGTTGATAGTTGTAGGTTTCGGGGCGTTTCGGCTCTTTGGCCGATGCGGACACGAACACTGCTATGAGTGCAAGCATCACTGCCATGAATGTTTTGGCGTTCATTGTGTTGTTGTTTTGGGTGTTTGTTGTTTGGTATGAAACTGGCAGCCCGCCCGGTGGGCGGGCTGCCAGCTGTAGTTGTTGTCCCGTTTCCGGGGCGGCGGTGGAGATGGAGGGACTTGAACCCTCGTCCAAACGCGGAATCAACAAGCTTTCTACATGCTTAGTCATTGACTTGTTTTTCGACCGACGGCAGGCTCACGACAACCAACCGGCAGCTTATCCCCTAAGTCTCGGAAGCGGCACGGGGCGGGCAGCTTCCTATTTCCGAATTTCTTAGCACCACCTTATCCAAACGTCTCGGAACAGGGCAATGGGGTGATGTCTCGTCCGCACCACTGTGGAGCGGATAAAGGTGTCCTACTGTACTTCAGATCACGCAGCGAGAGCGTAGTTGTTATTTTCGCCAATTATAGGTCGATGCGTTGTGATTATAGAGCTTGCACATCAAAGCTCTGCATGCTTACTTGCCGCTTCTACACGCTGTCAAAACCAGTCATCCCCTTGTGTGTGAATGAACAGTCGGACTGTGTGCCGGCAATTCAGTACGCAAAGTTAGTGCTTTTATTTCAAACGGCAAAGGAGGGGCTGTTTGATTTGTGTATATTTAACACCCTTCTCGGAGAGGAAAGCGGAAATTAGAGGGGTGTGTCGAAATGTACACACTGCGTATGATTGATGTGTCAGGATAGGACACTGCGTGCCGTGTTCGAAGTGTAATTGGTTGATTTGGAGAGACTTGGTTGCGGACACGGCACGCCGTGTCCCTACTGGGCTGCGCATAAAAAATG